>JAGSHC010000320.1 GCA_023954745.1 Deltaproteobacteria bacterium
ATCCGCAGTCCAGCGGCATCGGGGGCGGTGGCTTCGCGGTCTTCAAGGAGGCGGGCGAGCCCGCCCGCAGCGTCGACTTCCGCGAGACTGCGCCGTCTTTCTTCACCCCCTCGACCTACAGCGACCACGAGACCCGGAGCTCGAGTCGCGGCCCTTGGAGTACCGGAGTCCCGGGAGAGGTCGCCGGTCTCGGGTGGCTGCACAGCCAGGGAGGCCGCCTTCCCTGGTCGCGGCTCGTGGAGCCGGCGAGGGCTCTTGCGGCAGATGGCTTCCCGGTAGCCCCCTATCTCGCGAGGGCCCTCGCGGCCATGCAGGAGTCTGTCCTGAAGGACCCGGGGATGCGCGCGGTCTTCGCTCCCGAAGGCGTCGTCCTCACCGAGGGGCAGCTGTGCAAGCGGCCCGCCCTGGCTCGCACCCTCGAGTACGTGCAACTGCACGGTCCCGCCGGCTTCTACGAGGGACCCGTCGCCATCAGCATTGCCGGCTTTCTCTCGGGGCAAGGCGTTCCATGGACCGAGGCAGAGCTCGCCGGCTACGCCGTGCGGGAGCGCGCGCCCCTGACTGGGAGCTATCGGTCCTGGGGGGTGCACACCATGGGCCCGCCCAGCTCCGGTGGACTGGCGATTCTCCAGACGCTGGGCCTGCTCGAGCGCACCGGGCATCACGCACTGCCCTTCGGTGGCGAGGAGTGGAGCCGGAGCCTGGCGCAGGGCCTCAGCCACGCCTTCGCTGACCGGGCGACCTACGGAGGTGACCCTGACCAGGTCGACGTTCCGGTTGCCGACCTGCTCGCAGGGACCACCTTGGACGCCCTCGCGGAGCGTCTGCCCGCATCGGGGCCGGTCTCCCTCGAGGACGCGGGGATGGCGGGGTTGCGCGGGGACAGCCACGCGCTCGTTCCTGACGACGGAGGGACCTCGCACCTCTCCATCTTGGACGGTCTCGGCAACGCTGTGGCCCTGACGACCACCGTGAACCTCTGGTTCGGCTCGGGGCAGATAGACCCCGGCACCGGGATCGTCCTCAATGATGAACTCGACGACTTCACAGCGCGCCCCGGGGTCCCGAACGCGTTTGGTCTCGTGCAATCGGAGCGCAACGCCCCCAACGCTGGACGGCGTCCTCTCAGTTCCATGACCCCCACCCTCGTCACCGACGCGGACGGCACTGTGGTCCTCGCCGTGGGCGCCGCGGGCGGTCCACGAATCATCACGGGGACCTTGCAGGTGCTGCTGGGGGTCGTCGATCACGGCCTCTCTGCTGCCGACGCAGTGGCCGCTCCTCGCATGCATCACCAATGGCTGCCCCAGGCGGTCTACCTCGAGGCTGAGTACCCCGCCGAGGGCCGCGAAGCCCTGACCGGCGAAGGGTTCACCATCTCCGACCTCTCCCGTAGCGCCATCGTGCAGCCGGCGCGCTTCGACCCGTCGTCGGGAACCTGGGACGGGGCGGGAGACCCCCGCGCCGATGGGGCCGCAGTCGTGGTCTCCGCTCCCTGAAGTGAGTCCCGCGTGAGCGCCACCGACACCGTGAGCGAAGGACTGCGAGGCGACACGCCTCCGTTGCACGTCGTTCTCTTCCAGCCGTTGATCCCCCAGAACACCGGCAGCGTCGGGCGGCTCTGCGTGGGGACCGGCGCTCGTCTGCATCTCGTGGAGCCCCTGGGGTTCGACATCTCCGAGAAAGCCGTGCGGCGTGCCGGGCTCGACTACTGGAAGCACGTGGATCTGCACGTGCACCCAGACCTGGATGCCTGTCTCGCAGCCACTGGGGCGGCCCCGGAGCGAGTCTTCTGGCTGAGCGCTGCCGCCTCGCGGGTCTACACCGAGCCGGCCTATCAGCCCGGAGATGTGCTGGTCTTCGGGCGGGAGACGACCGGGCTCCCTCGAGAGCGTGCGCTGGGGAACCAGGGGGTCTCGGTCCCCCGCTTTGGACCCGTCCGCTCGTTCAACCTCGCGACCACCGTCGGCATCGTGCTCTTCGAGGCGCTTCGCCAGACGCAACCCCACGCCTTCCCGCCGCCGCCCCCTTGACCCAGGTCGGAAGCGAACCGAGTACAGTTGCCCACTCGCTAGGAGCAGGAGCCCCCATGTCACGCAAGCGCTCGCTGTCGGGCATCAAGCCCACCGGGATGCCGCACCTCGGCAACTACCTGGGCATGATCCGTCCGGCCGTGGACCTGCAGGAGACCCACGAAGCGTTCTACTTCGTCGCCGACCTGCATTCCCTCACGACCACCCACGACCCCAAGGTGATGCGCCAGCACACCCTGGACATCACGGCCATCTTCCTCGCGTTTGGTCTCGACCCCGAGCGGGCGGTCTTCTGGCGTCAGAGCGACGTGCCGGAGGTGACGGAGCTGTCGTGGATCCTCTCCTGCGTCACCTCGATGGGCATGCTCGAGCGCGCCCACGCGTGGAAGGCGGCCAAGGACCGAGGGGACTCGGGAGGGCAGCCTCACGGGCTCTTCGCGTATCCCGTGCTCATGGCGGCGGACATCCTGCTGTACGACAGCGACGTGGTGCCGGTCGGCAAGGACCAGATTCAGCACGTCGAGATGACTCGGGACATGGCGGAGAAGTTCAACCGCTTGTTCGGGGACAGCTTGAAGCTGCCGAGCGCCAAGGTGCAGGAAGAGGTCCAGACGATCATCGGCACCGACGGTCGCAAGATGAGCAAGAGCTACAACAACACCATCCCCGTGTTCCTGCCCGCGAAGAAGCTGCGCAAGGCCGTGATGCGCATCGAGACCGACAGCAAGGGCCTCGAAGACGTCAAGGACCCGGACTCCTGCAACGTGATGACGCTGTATCGCCTCTTCGCCGACGCGGAGTCCATCGCGGAGATGGAAGGGCGCTACCGCGCTGGCGGGTACGGATACGGCCACGCCAAGCAGGCGCTGTTCGAAGCGATGGACTCGCACCTCGCGGCTCCTCGAGAGCGCTTCGAGGCGCTGCGGAGCCACGAGGACACCCTCGAGGACGTGCTGCGTGAGGGTGAGCGTCGAGCCCGAGAGGTCGCGCTGCCCATCCTGGAGCGGGTGCGCTCGGTGACGGGTCTGGGCCGTCCAACACGTTGAGGAGGAGCTGACGGTGGGAACTGAGACGAAGACGAAGCAGCCTTGGGTGTTGATCCTCGCCGGAGGGAGCGGCCAGCGCTTCTGGCCGGCGTCGCGCCGCGAGAATCCAAAGCACGTGCTGCCCGGTCTCGGCGGGGAAGGCCGCAGCCTGCTCCAGGCGACGATCGACCGCGTGCTGCCCATGACGAGGCCCGAGCGCATCTTTGTGGTGACCTCGGCCGATCAGGCCAAGGTCGTGCGGCCTCAGATGGGCGCGCTCGACCCGGGCCAGATCATTCTCGAGCCCGAGCCGAAGAACACCGGACCCGCCGTCGCGCTCGCCCTCGTCTGGCTCTCCAGGGCGGGCGCCACTGCCCATGATCCGGTCCTGGTGCTGCCCGCCGACGCGTGGGTGGATGATGAAGAGATGTTTCGCGCGACCCTGCTTCGCGCGTCTGCGGCGGCCCAGCAGCACAAGTCCATCGTCACCGTGGGAATCACGCCCACCACCCCCGCGACGGGGTACGGCTGGATCGAGCTCGGAGAGGAGACCGTCGAGGTCGATGGTGCCGGAGACCTGCCGGTGCGCGCCGTCGGTAGTTTCGTGGAGAAGCCCGCCGCGGAGACCGCCGCGGAGCTGCTGGAGGCCGGCAACCACCTGTGGAACGCGGGAATCTTCGGGTTCCGCATGGGATACCTCTGGTGGCTCATGGGCGACCTCGACGAGCAGTGGGACCTCGCACTGACGATGATCAGCGCGTGTCTCGTGGACGGTGACCACGTAGCTCTTCAGACGGAGTACGGACAGTTCGAGAGCATCTCTCTGGACCACGGCGTCATCGAGCGTGCTCCCTCGCTTCTGTGCGTGCAGGGCTCCTTCGGATGGAGCGACCTGGGCTCCTGGGATGCCATCGCCCCGGTCCTCGACAGTGCTCCTGGCGCCCAGGCGCGGGCCAAAGCCGTCTTTGCCAAGGACGCCGCAGACAACGTGGTCTTCGCCCCAGGGCGCACGGTGGCCCTGCTCGGAGTCTCGGACCTTGTGGTCGTCGTCACCGAGGACGCGGTGCTCGTCACTCCCCGGGACCGGTCCCAGGAGGTGCGCCACCTCGTGGAGGCGGTGGGAGCCGCCGGCGAGGAAGACCTGCTGTGAGCAGGGGGGACGACGGGGGGATCGCGCTTCCGGTCCTCGGAGCAGGGCTCGTGGGGGGCGTGGTGGCGTCGCTGTTTTGCTTCTGCTGGATCGCGAGCCTGCCGGCTGGAGCGGTCGCAGTCCGCTGGGCATCGCGCCAACGTGGAGGGATCGGGTCGGGCAGCGTGCTCGGCATCGGGATCATGACGGGCACCGTGCTCGGCCTGGTCGTGGCGAGTCTCGGGACGGCGCTGTTCGTCGCATCTCTCGACCCCACGGCGATGGCCGAAGCCGCCGCGATGACCGAGTCCATCCTCGGCGAGTCCAACGACGTGAGCGTGGGAATGGCCGCGGTCGGTCACGCCATGCTCGCCTTTGTCGTGAACCTGACGTTTGGGGTGATGGGAGCGCTGCTTGGAGCGGCGTCCGTCCCTCCGGCTCAGGCCGAAGCCGACCCCGTCCCTGCTCCGGCGCCGGAGTATCGCTTCGAGCCGCCTGCGGGGTGGACTCCCCCCGCAGCGCAGGAGCCGGCATCCACGGAGGAGGCGAGCCTGTTTCCAAGCGAGGCCCCTGGCGAGGCTCGGGCCGGCGTCGTGGCCACTGCCGATGCGCCCGACCGCCCCGCGACGGCAGTCTCTGAGTCGGTCTCCCCCTCCGAGGTCGAAGCGACAGCTGCGCAGCCCTCCGACGAGGTTCCCCGGGACGAGGTCCCCAAGGAGGCGCTCATCTCTGCATGGACGAGCACGGCGGTGAGCGGCACGCCACGGCCCGCCGTCAGGCAGGCCCCACCGGCCGACGAAGAGGGGCCGGAAGACGAAAGCCCGACCCTGGACGAGCCGTAGCTCTCTCGGGTCGGGCCTTCGGATTGCGAGGCAGGCCCGCCGCTGGGGCGGGCTCGATTCAGCGCGTCAGCGCTCGCCCCACTTGTCGATCTTGCCGTCGGCGTTGAGGTCCCACCCGGAGCGCTGCATCACACCGCCCTGGTAGTACTCCCAGTAGTCCATCTCCTTGTCGCCCGTGGTGTCCATCTCCACGCGCGAGAGTTGGCCACCCTCGTAGTACCGAATGAGGTCGGGGACGTCGTCGAAGTTCGTGTCCCATTCGGCACGAATGCGCTCGCCTCCGTCGTAGTAGTCCTTCCAGTCGATGCGGCCGTCGAAGTCGGCGTCGATCTCCTCGCGGAGCATCTCGCCGTTGTCCCAGATCTGGACCACGTCGACGGGACCCTCGAAGTTGAGGTTGATCTCCTTGCGCACCAACAGGCGGCTCTCATCACCCTCGCCAGTTCGGTAGTAGTTGTAGACGTCAGCCTTCTGATCGCCGTTGATGTCGAGGTTGACCTTGCGGAAGCCGGCCTCCTCGAACTCCTCGACGGGATTGATGACGACGTCGTCATCGTCGTTCTTCTTCTTTTTCTTCTTCTTGTTCTGCGCCAGCGCCGTGGAGGCGGAGAACGATGTCCCGACCAGGGCGAGCAGCAGAAGAGTGAAGGGACGACGGAACGACTTCATGGGGTTTCCTCTGGGCATGCATGCCCGGGGCGATTGTAGGCCCCGGGGATCGGCCCAGCAACCAACCGGCGCATGCCCCATTGCGAGACTATATTGCTCCGCTCCATGAGAACCCTCACGCTCCTGGTCGCTGCTGCCTTCCTGTCGGCGGTTCCGCACGCTTCTTTTGGGGCGAGCTCCGAGCGCCCGTCGCCTGCGTCGGTGCAGCAGCCCCCCACCGCCTCCAAGCCCGCCCCAGACGAGGTGCTTGGCCCGGAGCGCCGACGTCTTCGCAAGGGGTTCGACCAGGCGCTGAAGGCCTTCGAGGCTGAGCGGTACGCCGAAGCAGCGGCTGGGTTCGAGGAACTCCTCGCGAAAGTGGAGTGGCCCGAAGCGTCGTTCAATGCGGCGTGGGCGCGCTACGTGGAACTCGACCTCCCCAAGGCCGAGTCGCATGCAGCTGCCGCCGTCCGCGGGATGGCCAATGACGCAGAGGCCGCTCGGTTGCATGCTCTGGTGCTTCACGACCTGGGTCGTCATGCCGACGCCCAACGACTGGTGCGTTCCGCCCTCGAGCTCGTGGGCGCAGAGGGGGACATCACCCTCCGTGCGCGGCTCGAGCTTCTTCAGGGCTCCACCTCTCGGTTGCTGGGTCGCTACAGGGCCTCCCAGGACGCCTACCGCCGGGCTCTTGGTCTGGCCACGGAGGCGCAGGAGCCGTTGCTGATCGCCTCGGCGCACCTCGGCATGGGACACGTCGCGCTCTCCATGGGGGACGCCACCGGGGCAGCTGAGGC
>JAGSHC010000461.1 GCA_023954745.1 Deltaproteobacteria bacterium
GCCCCGGAAGGTCTCCGTGCCCCGTTGGCCCACATCAGCGGGGAGGGCCGAGACCGCTCTCCCCACCGGGAACCACAAGGCGTCGTGCCGCGAGAGGCTGTGGCCGTAGCGCCCGCCGAGGCGGGAGAGGTAGAGCAGGCCGGCGAGGCGTCCGGCGCCGAGAGCCAGGGCCGTTCCGAGCACCGCCGTCAGGGAGACGAGACGGGGCAGCAGGGTGGCCCGCAGCTCTGCGCTGCTGAGGAGGACGGCCGGGCCGGCGAGGGCGAGGGCGGCGACGAGAGGGAGTCCTCCCACCTGGGCGACGGCGAGGGGGACCGTGGTCAGCAGGAGCCCGCCCAGAGCGCGCCAGGGGGTGCGGCTCTCGGTGGCGGCGACGGCCAGGGTCACCAGCGCCAGCACCACGCAGAGCGCGGGAAAGGCGTGTCCTCCCTGCTGAAGCACCATCGCCAGCAGGAAGCCCGAGAGCAGGCGACGGCGCGGCCCTCCCTTGAGCATCCCCCAGATGATGAGCGGCGCGAGCAGGGAGAAGATCTGGTTCCAGAAGCCCACGAGCACCATGCCCGGGGCCCAGCCCGACAGCACCATGAAGAGGCCGGCCACCAGGGAGGCGGGCGGTTCCAGCTCCACCACGTCCCGGGCACACAGGAATACGCCGAGGCCGCCGAGGAACAGGAAGAGCAGCAACAGGACCTTGGTCCCCAGGACGGGCCCGAAGAGCAAGATCACGGGGAGCGTGGGCGACCAGGAGCCGTCCGAGGGGTGCGCCAGGGTGGGGAAGCCTCCGCCCACGAGGTGGCTGCGCAGGGGGAACTCCCCTCGCTCGAGGATGGTGTCGGCGGCCAGTGCGTCGAACAGGCGGGTGTTGAGCCAGTCGTTGTCTCGCCAGCCGTCGCCCGACCCGAAGCCGTCCGCCGTGAACATCGGCAGCGCGAAGAGCAGCGTCACCACCGCGAGGACGAGGACGGCGCGGCGGGAGTCGATGGCAGGTGGGGTCATGCTTCGCCCGAGTACAGCACAGTCTCTGCCGGGCTAGGCTTCACGGGCCTTGGCCACCCGTCTTCCCCTCGTCCTGCTCCTCCTCGTCCCCCTCGCTGCGGGATGTCCGGTGAGTGACGACGACGATGCCTCCAACGACGACGACACCACGGTCGCGGACGACGACGACGCCGCCGGGGAGGCGTGGTTCGAGGACGTCACCGAGCAAGCGGGGGTCGTGGGGGGGCCGCCGGGCGGCGGATGTGGGATCGCGGTGGGAGACGCCAACGGCGATGGTCTGCCGGACTTCTACGTCAGCCAGATCCAGACCCGCGGCCTGCTCTACGTCAACGACGGGAACGGCGGCTTCGACGAGCTGAGCAACCAATCGGGGCTCTTTCGCGAGGGCAACCAGAACTTCGGGGCGGCGTTCATCGACGTGGACGGCGACGGGGACCAGGACCTCATCCGGGCGAACGCAGGCCCCAATCAGGTCCTGCTCAACGCGAGCGGCTACTTCGCGCTGTCCGCGGACGCGCTGGGCTTCGAGGGCGACCGCGCCTCGGTGAACACGGCCTTCGCCGACATGGACGGAGACGGGGACCTCGACCTCTACCTCACCAACGGCGCCCTGGACTACGGGCCGGAGGTGGTCGCCGACGAGGACCAGCTGTACCGCAACGATGGCGGCACCTTCGTGGACATCAGCGACGTGCTCCCGCCCCTGGCCCGGCGGGGGTTCGGCTTCGTGTCGGGCTGGACCGACACCGACCACGACGGCGACCTCGACATCTACGTCGTGAACGACTTCGGCTTTGTCATCAGCAACCAGCTGTTCGTGAACGAGGGGCCCAGCGACGACGGCGGGGCCTGGGACTTCACGGTGGCCACGGACACTTGCAACTGCGCCATCACCGAGGCCGGGATGGGGCTCGCCATTGGCGACGTGGACCGGGACGGGTGGCAGGACTTCTACCTGAGCAACGGCGCCCGGGAGCAGAAGGGCAGCATCGTGGGCGAGTTCCTCCTGAGGAACGCCGGTGACAACAGCTTCATCGACGTGTCTCTCGCCAACGGCGCCGTGGCGGCCTCGATCCCCGACCGGCAGTCGAGCTGGGGCCTCGACTGGATCGACGTGGACAACGACGGCTGGCTCGACGCCATCATCCCGTAC
>JAGSHC010000313.1 GCA_023954745.1 Deltaproteobacteria bacterium
CTCGGTAGGCCCGAGAGTCCAGCAGGGGGTCGGGCCCAGCCAGCGAGACGACCTGGGGCCCCACGGCCGAGAGAGCCGCGTAGCCCAGGGAGACCACGAGCAGGGCACGCCCCCCCTGGCCCAGTCGTCCCCCAACGTCCACCAATGCAGAGAGTCCAAAGGCAGCGAGGATGATCGCGAGGGGCATCAGGTGCAACCAGTCGGGCGTCACCGCGCCGTTCGCGAAGGTGATCTGCACCAAGGGGAGCTGCAGGAGGAAGATGGCCCCCAGGAGCCCGGCCCCGGTGACCGGCACCCTCGCGATCTGCCGCCCTGCCGCGAGGAGCCCGGGGAAGCCCAGGGCGAGGGCCATGACCGGATGCCAGTGCCAGTGCCACAGCGCGTTGGAGAGCTTGCGGAGCCCTTGCACCTGGCGCTGGAGCAGGTCCCCCTCACCACCACCGACGTAGCTCGCCCGCCAGCCCAGGTAGTACTCCAGCTTGTACGAGGGCTCCTGGGCAACCACCGGCAGCAAGCCCAGGTACCAGGCACCCAGGGCCAGGGTGGTCCCCCCGAGCATGGCGGCCCGCCGCAGCAGCGGCCCAAGGGCCTCTCCCCTCCGCCGCGCGAGCACGAACGCGAACAGGGGCGTGAGGGCGAGGGTCAGTCCCAGGTCCGGCAACCCCGTCGGATGGGTGTAGAACCGCGCGCCGAGAGCGCAGCCCAGCGCGAGCCACGGCCAGCGAAGCCTCGCGGCGTCGGGCGCGAGGCAGCGCAGCGCCAGGGCCCATGCAAAGGCCGAGAAGGCCGAGCCGTGGAACATGGGCTCCCACTTTCGGGCGTAGGCGAGCATCCCCGGCATCCACGCCACCAGTGTCATGGCCACGAGGCCGAGACGATGCGAGCGGAGCTGGCGCCCGACGGCGTACGTGCTGCCCACGAGGAGCGCCCAGAAGAGGAGGTTGATGCCGCGAAACACCAGGAGCGATGGGCCGAGGAGCACCATCGCCGCGAGCATCAGGGTCTGGGCGAGCTGCGGATGCCACCCCTCGAACAGGAAGTGCTCGGCCACCGCCTTGACCTTGCCCACCGCATCGGGGGCCAGCTGAGCGTTGGTCCAGGAGTCCGCGACGCCCTTCGTGTACCAGGTGTCATGGTCGTTGGGAGGACGTTGGTCCACCGCCAGAAAGAGGAGGTGCGGCAGCACGAGCAGCAGCGCCAGGAGCACCGCCTGGAGCGCTGGACGCCGAGACATCAGCGCAGGGCGTCCGCCAGCGCGGCTGCCAGCTCCTCCAGACGAGGGCGGCGCCGCAGGAGCAGCCGCCGCAACGCCGGAGGGAGCATGCTCTCGTGGGCGCTGAGCACCTCGCGAGCGAAGCCGCGGGCGAGCCCGCCGTGGGCCTTGCGCGCCTCCAACGGGTCGGACTCCCGAGCACCCGACAGGTCGGCGAGCCAGAGGCGTGGCGGCGTAGCGTCCCCCTCCACGAGGAAGCGCCAGCGGCGGGCATCCGGCAGTCGAACCCCCGCGTGAGCCAGCCCACCCAGAGCTCCCACCGCCTGGGTAGCCAGATCCAGAGCGAAGCGACGATCCCCGAGCAACCGCTCGAGGCCGATCTTCGCGGGCACTCCGCGGGACGGGACCGCCACGGAGAGATGCTTGCCCTTCAGCGTGGCCCCCAGCACCGGCGCCACCCCCCCGAGCACGAGCCCCCGATGGAGCTTCACTTCGGCGGCGAACGACTGAGCCTGCTTCGGCCCCGCGGTGCGCAGCCAGACCGGGGTCTGCGCGTCCAGGGAGAACGCAGGCACGAAGCCCTTGCGGTCCGGCTCCTTTGGCACCTCGAGCCGGCGCCCGTTGGCCGAGGGCCAGCCGATGGCGAAGCGCCCGAGCTGAGGGCTGTCGAGAGCGTCCCGCCACAGCGCCGCTTCGTTGCACTGGGCCCGGGCCCCCTCCAGACGACGAAGCAACCACTTCGCGCGCTCGTCGGCGTGCAGCCGCAAGAGCTCCCCTGCGCGCAGCAGAGAGAGCCGCACGAAGTCGTCCGAGTCCTTCGGCAGCGACTCGATGAGGGCCGAGGCAGCGCGGTCGGCGGCGCGGTCATCGGCCACCAAGGCCACCGCAGACTCCAGCAGACGCACCCGCACCTCGCGTGGATAGGCGCTCAGGACGTCTGCAGGCGCCGCCAGCAGCAAGGCGCACCCCTTCTTCAGGGCCCCGTGGCCGTGTCGCGTCTCCTGGCCAAGGACGATCTCCTCGTGCACCGCCGCCAGAGGGACGATGACCTCCTTGAGGTCCGGGGGGAGATGGTCGCGCACCGAGTCGAAGACTTCGCTGAACCCGGGAGCGTGCAGCAACCCAAACAAGGCCTGGGCACGCTCATGCCCCGCGAACACCTCGGTGAGCACGGCGAGAAGTCGCTCCACCCGCGCGGGGGAGGCCTCGGACAGGTCCATGCGCGCCACCGCGAGGGAGAACGCACCCGCCGCCTTGCGTCGGGACTCAGAGTCCGCGAGCGACTCGACGTAGAGCAGGAGGATGCCCAGGTCGTCGGAGAATCGGACCACCCCCGCGAGCAGGTCTGTGCGGGCCTTGGGGTCCTCGACCCGATCGAGGGCCTTGGTGATGGTGGGGTGGTCGATCTTGCTGAGCAACGCCAGGGCGACGCCACGATGCTCAGGCTCCCGGGCCCCGTTGACGAGCAGGTCCTCTTCGGCGTTGAGCCGCACCCCGAGGGCACGACGGTGCGTCTTGATGAAGCGCAGGTGGCGCTTCATGGCACGCTGCTCCTCGGGCCGCAGAGGCACGTCGGGGGGCAGCGAGGCATCCAACACCGGGGCGGCGAGGGCCGTCCGGGGCGCAGGGGTGCGGTCGCGAGAACGAGAGCGGGAACGGGAACGACGGCGGCTCATCGCCCGGGAGGGTAACAAGTTCGGGGTCATGGCAGCCGCCAGCGCACAGGATGAGGCGACTGATAGCGTGGGCTCCCGTGTCATCCGAGGCCACCACCGACGCCGTCGTCTTCGACCAACTCAACCTGAAGTTCGGTCCCCTGCACCTCTACGAGGGCCTGTCCCTGCGGGTGCATCGTGGCGAGACGCTGGGGCTGATCGGGCGCTCGGGGACCGGCAAGAGTGTGCTGTTGAAGTGCGCCCTGCGCCTCCTCGTCCCCGACTTCGGCGCCATCCACACCCTGGGAGTGGACGTGCTCGCCGAGACGGAGCGCAGCATGGTTCCTCTGCGCAAGCGGGTCGGGATCATGTTCCAGAACTACGCGCTCTTCGACAGCCTCACGGTGAAGGAGAACATCGCCTGGCCCCTGCGCATCGAGGGCTGGAAGGACGAGCAGGCCATCGCCGAGCGAGTGGCCGAGACCCTCGAGTCCGTGAACATGCCCGGCATCGAGGAGAAGATGCCCGCGGAGCTCTCGGGCGGGATGAAGAAGCGCGTGTCCCTCGCCCGCGCCGTCGTCGACGAGCCGGAGCTCCTGTTCTACGACGGCCCCACCACGGGCCTCGACCCCGCCAACGCCAAGCGCGTCGACTCCATCATCGAGCGGCTCAAGGCCGAGCGCGGGGTCACGGCCATCCTCGTTACCCACGACATGCGCACCATCGACTCGGTGGCCGACCGGGTGGCGATGCTGCACGACCGTCGCGTCATCTGGGCCGGCCCCCCCACCGAGATGCGCACGCAGGCGCCCAAGGTCGTGCGCGACTTCGTGACGGGGAACTTCCGGGGCGAGTACGACCCGGCCCGGGTGCGGGCGATGCTGCAGGGGCGCCGGGCGTCGCGCGGGAGCTGATCCGGAGGTTCGGGCGCGTCGCGAGCGCCCAGCAGCCAGGATCTCCGACGAGCCTCAGCTCTGAGCCGCCACCCAATCCTTGGCGGCCGCGGTGCCGTACTCGCCCAGGTAGGCGAGGCAACGGCCCCAGTCGTCGTCGGGCAGGCGACCCGCGCCGCGCAGGTAGCCGAGCGTCTCAGTCATGGTAACCACGGGCCGGACCGGCACCCCGCTCTGCTCCGCGAAGGCCGCGACGGCGTCCACCCCATCAGGGCGGACCTCCATGCGGTCGAGCACGATGACCAGGGCCACGACGCTGCCCTCGGGAGAGAGCTTGGCGAGCAGCACCGCCGCTTCGACCTTCGTGCCTCCCGTAGTCAGTACATCGTCGACCATCACGAAACGCGCGTTCGGCGCGGGCATGCGGCCGAGCAGCTTCTTCGCCATCGGGACGCCGCTGGCCTCAGCGCCATGGGTCTTCGCTTCCTTGCGGTCCGAGAGGGCCGCCTTGTCCACCCCGCGCTCGGCGAGGGCCATGGCGCTCGCGATGGAGAGCGGGATCCCCTTGTAGGCGGGACCGAAGACAACATCGAACCCATCAGCACCGACCTGAGCGAGCATGGCTTCGGCGTACGCGCCGCCGAGACGACGTAGCCGCTCCCCGGTGTCGAGCAGTCCCGTGTTCAGGAACACCGGCGAGGTGCGCCCGCTCTTGAGGGTGAACTCGCCGAAGCGCAAGGCCCCGGCTTCGAGCAGGAAGTCGACGAAGTCGCGTTGGTAGTCGTGCATGGCGCCGGAGTCTTCCAGAGGTCTCAGCCCGGCGCAGCCTCGTTTGTCATGCAATCACTGATGGCCCGGATGCGCTTCGCGTTGGCTCCCAGATCCCCCTTCCCGTCCCGGCTCTTGCTACGCACATCGACCCTCGAGCCGCGTCCCTCGGTGCGCAGCCGGAGCACCACATCGTCATGAAACCCGAAGACCGACGTCACGAAGGTCGCCTGAACGAGCAGCTCGACAGGGCCTGGCTCGTCGGGCGGGGCGGCCCCGGTGACCCTGCGTCCCCCCAGGTCGGTGAGGCACCTCTGCGCGCGGTCGGACGCGAGCTTCGGGGACGCATCCAGCGTGAACCCCACGACGTCGCCATAGGCCTCGCGGGTGATGGCTGCGACTCCTGGGTCGTAGCTCATGTCGAGGCCCACGCCATCGAGAGTGCGCAGCGAGTCGATGGGCGGGGGGTCCGAGGTGTCGGTGCTGATGTCGTTGATGGGAGGAGCGGAGCCACCGGCCACGGCCGGACCCAACACGAGAGCCAGTCCGAGCAGACCCGAGCCGAGCAAGATCCCCCAGGCGCCGCCCGCGCGGCGCACGAGGCCCGCGCCCACCACTCCGGCCACCCCGGTGAGGAGGCCACCGAGCACGTACATGCCGAAGCCCACGAGGGGTGGCGCGAGGCCGGTGGAGGCTGCGAGGGGTCCGCCAAGGAGGAGGGCAAAGCCCAGGGCCAGGGGACGAGCGAAGACGCGCTGAAGAAACTCGGGGCTGGCCATGGTTGCAGGCTAGCGGGCCCCCCGGTCGCCGGCCTCTCTAGGCGACCCTGCCCTTGCTGTCGTGCAGGAACTCCGCCCAGGGATCGATGGACTTGGCGACCTCCTCGAGGGAGAGCACCTGGCCCGTCGTCACGAAGGCAGCGGCCTGAGCCACCACCATGGGAGCCCGCAGGATGCGGTTGTGGCCGAAGCCCGCCGTCCACACCAGCTGGGAGCCTTCCCAGCTCCCGGCGAGGTCCTCCACCGCCTGGCGAGGAATCTCCGAGTCGTCCTCGTCGTGCACCAGCAAGAGCGGCGTGCGCATGCCACGCCCCAGGTTGCGCCCCAGCAGGTCGTCCCACCGGATGCCGTATCGCTGCTCGGACGCCCGACGCACCCGGCCCACGACGCTGGCGGTCACGCCGTACTGGGCGGCCCAGTTGGCGACGGTGTTGTCGGTCCACGCGGCGGGGCCGACGAAGACCAGACGGTTGACCTCGAGTCCCCGCCGGATGGCGATGTTGGTGGCCATGGCGCCGAAGGAGTGGGCGATGACGGCGTGCACACCGCCGCTGGCCTCGGCGAGGGTGCGGATGTTCTCGGCGAAGGCGTGCAGGGACGCGGTGCGCCCGCCGGAGTCCCCGTGGGCAGGCTGGTCGAAGGCGATGACCTTGTACCCGCCCTGGACCAGGGGCTGCACGAAGGCGCCGAGCTGCGACCCCCGCCCGGCCCAGCCGTGAGCGAGCAAGACGACCGGGCCCTCGCCCCACTCCCACACCTGCAGCGGAACACCGAGGGACTTCATCCGGTAGCTGCGCGCGCTCTCGAGGACCAGACGCTCCCGCGCGGGCCGGGGCACGCGGTGGGGCAGCGTGAAGAGCAGGGAGGAGATCTGCGCCGTCGTGCGCGGAGCGATGCGGGAGAGGATGCCCATCGTGGTCTTGATGTTGCTCATGCGAGCTCCGGGATCGGCTGGGGGTTGGGGGCTCCGTCCGCGGCACGGGCGAGCAGGGCGCGGAGGGCGCTCACGGTGAGTGCGGGAGCGTCGGGGTGGCGGAGGAACCGTCCGTACAGGTGGCGACTCAGCAAGATGCCGTAGGCCTCGAACGCGAACTGGTCACAGGCGAGGTCCTCCCCGAAGTGCCCTTCCGCGACGGCGAGGCTGGCGGCGCGGCGCAGGGTCTCCACCCACGCGTTCTGCGCGTCGACAGCGGACTCCCGCAACAGGCCCTCGGTGTCGTCCAGCTCCGAGGCAGCCGCGACGAAGATGCAGCCGCCGTCGATCTCCACGCTCCGCGTGGCCCACCGCATCCACCGAGTGAGCAGCGCGTGCACGCGCGGGGC
>JAGSHC010000034.1 GCA_023954745.1 Deltaproteobacteria bacterium
CCCTCCGGCTTCGCCGACCTCGACGATGACTGCGACGACGAGAACGCAGCGACCTTCCCCGGAGCCGCGGAGATCTGCGACGGCGAGGACAACGACTGCGACGGCCTGCTCAGCACCGACGAGGTCGACGACGACGGCGACGGCGTCACCGAGTGCGATGGCGACTGCGACGACGTCGACCCCGTCAACTTCGCGGGCAACACCGAGGTCTGCGACGGACTCGACAACGACTGCGACGGACTGCTCGGAGCCATCGAGATCGACGACGACGGGGACGGCCTGACCGAGTGCGACGGCGACTGCGACGACACCAACGCAGGCGTCCTCCCCGGAGCCACCGAGGTGTGCGACGGCGCCGACAGCGACTGCGACGGCAACCTCGGCACGGACGAGATCGACGACGACGGCGACGGCATCACCGAGTGTGATGGCGACTGCGACGACGTGGACGCCGGCACCTTCCCCGGCAACGCCGAGGTCTGCGACGGGGTGGACGACAACTGCGACCCCAGCGACGTCTGCCACGGGGTGTCGGTGAACGGGACCACGCAGCCCATCGAGCCCTTCACGGGCACCACCCAGGACGTGACCACCTGGTACCAGTACGGCGCGCCCAACGGCGCCAGCGCGAACACGGGCCTCGAGATCTCCGACAGCGCGGTGGTGTTCCTCTTCGACGACGCCACGGACGGCGAGGTCTACCTCGTCGTCATCCTGGACGCCGCCAACGACGGAGCTGGCGGAAGCGCCACCGGCAACTTCAACGGCATCTTCGGCGCATCGATGATCCTCAAGGACGACCCCAACGAGGGCACCACCACCATCGACCCCGTGGCCGGCACAGGTCTGGTGACCTGGAACTGGGTCTCCTGCTGCACCGACGGCGGGGTCATCGGACCCCTCAATCCCGGGTTCATGGTGGACGTGCAGTTCTCCGTCGCCAACGGGTTCAACAGCGTGACCACCTACGACGGCTCCCTCGCGGTGCCTCTCGGGCTGCCGTCGGACACGCACACCTTCATCGAGATCTTCGAGTAGGCAGAAGGGCCTCCCAAGCAGCGACGCCCGAGGACCGAAGTCCCCGGGCGCCGCGCTCTTCTTCTCGCCGCCCAGAGACGGCTCTGTCGTCGGGGTGACTGGA
The DNA here is from genome assembly GCA_023954745.1 of Deltaproteobacteria bacterium. Classification (GTDB taxonomy): domain Bacteria; phylum Myxococcota_A; class UBA796; order UBA9615; family UBA9615; genus JAGSHC01. The sequence goes on from JAGSHC010000034.1 coordinate 1,142, forward strand.
TCTAGGCCACCGGCCGGTAGCCACTGAAGGCCACCGCGTACTCGCCGGTGCCGCCGGTCGCGCTGCGAAGCGCCGATGCGAAGCCGAAGAGCTCCTCGAGAGGAACCTCCGCCTCGACTCGGCTGCGACGCCCGTCCTGGACCGCATCGCGGATCGCTCCGCGCCGCTGCATCAAGGTGCTGAGCACCGCGCCGTGCCGCGCGCCGTCCGCCTCTGCCGAGACCGTCATCACGGGCTCCAGCAGCTGCGGCCTGGCGTCCGCAAAGCAGCCCCGCAACGCCGCCGCGCTGGCGGCGTAGAAGGCCTGCTCCGAGCTGTCGTTGCTGTGGGTCGCCCCACCGGTGATCACGACACGCACGTCGAGGACCGGGATGCCCTCGCCGAAGCCCGCCTCCAGGAGGTCCCGGAAGCCCGACTCCACCGCCCGCCGATACACGACCGGAATCGCTCCACCCACGACCTCCCAGTCGAAGACGAAGCCACCCTCACTCGGCTCGATCCAGCCGCTGACCCGCGCGTACTGCCCGGGTCCGCCGCCCTGCTTGCGATGCAGGTGGTCGAACGTCGCGCGCCCCCGAATCCTCCGTCGCATCGACACGCTCGGCCGACCGAGCCGGGCGGTGACGCCATGCTCGTCCTGGAGCCTCTCGACCGCGATCTGCAAGTGCAGCTCGCCCATGCCCCGCAAGCGAAGCTCGCCAGACTCGGGGTCCGTGAAGACCGCGAGGGTGGGGTCCTCCGCCAAGAGGCGGCCCAGAGCCTTCGCCAACCGGTCCGACGGCCCGTCGGTCACCAACCTCGCCTCCACCACCGGCTCCGGCAGCTCGAAGGCGACGCAGGCCACGTCGAGGTCGTCGGTCAGTGTGTCTCCGGTGACCGCGTCGAGACCAAAGGCCGCGACGATGTCTCCGGGGACCGCCTCGTCCACCGCTTCGATGCGCCCACCGTGCAGACGGCCCAGACGGCCCACCCGGACGCGACGACCGGTGCGCTGCACCGTGAGGCTCTGGCCCTTGCGCAGACCGCCCTGCATCAGCCGCAGCCAGGTCAGGGAGCCATGGTCGCCAGCCTGCGCCTTGAAGGCGAAGGCGACGGTCTCGGCTCCGTCGAGGACGACCTCGTCACCCTCAGGGGTGAAGGCGACGTTCTGGACGTCCTCGGGACCGGGCAGATAGCTGACCACCGCGTCGAGCAACGGCTGCACGCCGATGTTCTTGTGGGCCGAGCCCAGGAACACGGGATGCAGGACGCCCTCGAGCACGCCGACGCGCAAGGCAGCCTCGAGCTGCTCTGGAGACACCGAGCCCCCCGCGAGGACCTGCCCCGCGAGCTCGTCGGACACCATGGTGGCTGCCTCGATGGCGGCCTCCCGAGCCGACGCCGACATGGCGCGGAGCTCCGGCGGCACCGAGTGGCGGACCACCTCGCGCCCCTGCTCTCCCTCGAAGGAGTAGGCCACTCCCCGCACGACGTCGATGACGCCGCGCAGCTCGCGCCCGGTTCCCCACGGGAGCTGCAGAAGCACCGGGGTGAGGCCGAGGGAGTCTTCGAGCTCACCGGCGACGCGCAGGGGGTCAGCCCCAGGCTTGTCGACCTTGTTCACGAAGACGATGCGAGCCACGCCGTGTCGGTCCATCTGCCGATTGACGGTGTGGGTCTGCGCCTGGGCGCCCGCGATGGCATCCACCACGAGGATGGCTCCGTCGAGGACCCGCAACGCGCGCTCCACCTCCGCGGTGAAGTCCACGTGTCCCGGGGTGTCCACCAGGTTGATCGTGGTGTCGCCCCACTGCGCCGTGGTGGCCGCAGCGGACACGGTGATCCCGTGAGCCTTCTCGACCCCGATGTGGTCGAGAGTGGCGCCCGGGCCCTTGCCGCCCACGTCGTGGGCCACGCGGATCCGACCGGTGTACAGGAGCATCCGCTCGGCGAGGGTGGTCTTGCCAGCGTCGATGTGAGCGCCGATGCCGAGGTTACGAAGAGTGCGAACAGTCATGAGAGCCTCCGAACGCCCGCAGGAGGCGTTGAAGCAAGGCGCAGCAATGCGCGGACCCCGAGGACGGGGCCAGAAATGGGGGGCCCCGGAGAACCAGGGCGTTCAAGCTCGAGGGGGACCCGAGGGAGAAGGGATCAGCTGCGTGTCAGGCAGATACGCCGAGTGGGCCGAGCGGCCCGCGTCAGTGCGACGTCAGGCGGACGCCCCGATTCCCTCGGGCAACGTCAATCCGACGACGAACGGGAGTCCGACGCGCAGAGAAGCCAGTGGAATCAGGGGAACAGTCATGGGCTGAGGTTGGGGCTCGGCCTCCGGGATTGCAAGAGCCGCGGCGGCCAACCCTGACAGGGCGGATCCCGACACCGCCCACATCGTGGCGAGGCCACGGACGCTCGCTAGTCTCCCGGCCGGAGGACCCCTGGAGCACGACTACGACTTCGTTGTCATCGGAGCAGGCCTCGGTGGCCTCTCGGCGGCGGCATCCCTGGCGAAGAAGGGCTTCTCGGTACGCGTGCTGGAGCGGCACATCGTGCCGGGCGGCTATGCCACCAGCTTCGTGCGAGGCCGGTACGAGTTCGAAGTATCCCTGCACGTCTTGTCGGACATCGGATCCCCCGACCGGCCTGGCGGGCTCCAGCGGTTTCTTCGAGACCTCGGAGCCTGGGACGACGTCGAGTTCGCCCAGGTCCCCGACTTCTCCCGCTCGATCTTCCCGGGCCTCGACATCCGGCTTCCGATGCACCCCGAGGGGTTCACCGAGGCCATCTGCGCCGCGTTCCCGGCGTCCGCAGCGGGGGTCCGCCGCTTCATGGGCCGGGTCCTGGCGGTCGCGCGGGAGGCCGACGGCCTGAGCGAGGCCTTCGGTCGCTCCAAGGGCTCACGACTCCTGCGGATGTTGAGCATCCCCCTGCGGATGCGCGCCATGCCGCGATACGCCTTCACCTTGCTGAAGGACGTGCTCGAGCGCGACGTCCCCGAAGAAGGCGCCCGGGCCCTTCTCTGCCAGGGCTGGAGCTACGTGGGACTCCCGCCGTCGGACTGCTCGTTCCTCTACTACGCGGCGATGCTCGGCAGCCTGCTCAACCACGGCGGCTGGTACCCCCGCATGCGCTCTCAGGGCCTCTCGAGCGCTCTTTCCGGCGCCCTCGAGAGCCACGGCGGCAGCCTCCAGCTCGGCTGTGGGGTGCGGCGCATCCTCACCGAGGGCAAGAGGGTCGTGGGCGTCGAGGACGACGAAGGGAACGTCATTCGGGCCCGCGCGGTGGTCAGCAACGCTGGGCCCATCGTCACGTATCAGCTCGTCGGCCACGACAAGGTGCCGAGGCGGACTTTGGAGGGGCTGAACAAGCGCGCCATGGGGACCTCGATCTTCCAGGTCTACCTGGGCATCGACCGCCCGGTGGAGGACCTCGGTCTCGACTGCCACGAGGTGATGGCCAACGACGGATTCGACATCGAGGCGCAAGTGGCCCTGGGACGCACCTTGCGCCGGCCCGGACACATGCTGATCGGGTGTCCGAACCTCGCCGTGCCGGGGATCTCCCCCCCTGGTACCTCCACGGTCACCCTCACCTCGATGGTGCGCGGCGAACCCTGGCTCGACGTCGCGCCGCCGGACTATGTGGCGACGAAGACCCGCTTCGCTGAGGGGATGCTCGGGTGGGCCGACGAGCTGTTCCCGGGGCTGCGCCGGACCGTCGAGGTGGTGGAGGTCGGGTCTCCCATCACCATGGCGCGATACACCGGACATCCCACGGGGGCGATCTACGGATTCGACAGCAATCGGCTGGGCCACACCGCCCTGCGCCCCGCTCCGGTGGGCCCCCTTCGGGGGCTGTATCACGTCGGGGCTTGGACCAATCCTGGGGGCGGCTATTGGCCAGCGATCGCCTCGGGGCAGATCGTCGGGGAGATCGCTGCCTCCATCGTCAGCCGGACCGCCGCATGAGGTCCGACTGGCTCTGTCTGCTCGAGGACCTGGCCACCTACGCCGAGCCCCTGCGCCGGCTGGGCCGAAGACAGCTGCCCGCCCCGGAGACCCACAGCGAGCTGCTCGGGAAGAGCCGTGCCCTGGTGAACGCCTTGCACCCGCGCAGCATGCGTCTGCGACTGGCTGAGAACCTCGAGGTGACACGGTCCACGAGGACGCTGCGGTTCGAGCGGGTCGACGGGGAGTTGCCGCCCTTTCGCCCGGGGCAGTACGTGAGCCTGTCCGTCTCCATCGGAGAGGTGAGCACCTCGCGGCCCTACAGCATCTCGTCGCCCCCGGGCATCGGGACCCTGGACCTGACGGTGAAGCGGGAGCCCCAAGGCTTCGTCTCCCCCTGGCTCTGCGACCGAGAACCTGGCTGGGAGGCAAGCAGCAGCGGCCCCGCGGGCAGCTTCGTGCACGAGCCCCTTCGCGACCGCGGCCCCCTCGTCCTGCTGTCGGGTGGCAGCGGCATCACCCCCTTCATGAGCATGCTCCAGCACTTCGCCGCGGTCGGGTTCCCCGGGAAGACCACGCTGCTCCACAACAGCCGAAGCACCGACGATGTGATCTTCGGCGACGCCGTCGCTTCCCTCGCCCGCGACCACGAGGACTTCGACGCCGTCTCGGTGATCTCCCGCCCCCCGGCGGACTACACCGGCGTCTCGGGCCACCTCGACGCACAGCTCATCCGCGAGAGGGTCGGCGAGCTCGACGGGGCCAGCTTCTTCGTGTGCGGCCCCGATGGCCTGATACGCCACGTCGAGGAGCAGCTCGCCCTCCTCGACGTGCCGGCCCACGCCATTCGGCGCGAGGCCTTCGGGCCACCAGCAGACGTGACCGTGATGCCCGAATGGCCCCAGGGGATTGGGAGCGACGACACCTTCTCCGTCTCCCTCGTAGGGGGACAGACCCTGTACGCCCGGGCGGGTGAGCCGCTGCTGAACTCCCTCGAGCGCGCGGGGGAGGTGATTCCCGCCGTCTGCCGGACCGGGGAGTGCGCCGACTGCCGGATGAAGGTGGTGTCCGGCGACGCCTGGTCCCTGCCCGGGGCCGGGGTGCGCGAGGCAGACCGCGCCCAGGGCTTCGTGCACGCCTGCGTCGCCTATCCCACCAGCGACCTACGCCTCGACCGGGGCTGATGCGGGGCGGATCTCCGGAGTCACCAACAGCAAGAGCGACGGCAAGACCAGCAGGGCGGCCGCGAGGGCGAGCAGGATCATCACCGCCGTGAGCAGCCCATATGCGGCGAACATCGGCATCGGGGCGAAGGCCAGGATCGAGAACCCGACCGCGCTGGAGAAGGCGCTGGCGGCGAGAGCCTGGCCGGTGCCGGCCCCCGCCGCCCGAAGCGCCGCGAGTCGGCTCGGTGCCCCCTCCAGCTCTTCGCGGAACCGCATCGTGAAGTGCACGGAGAAGTCGATGCCGACGCCGATGGAGATGGCCCCGATCGTGGCGGTGACGACGTTGAGCGAGTAGCCGACCGCGTACATGAAGCCGTAGAGCCAGACCGCGACGAGCACGACGGGCACGGTGCTGACAACGCCGTAGCGCACCGAGCGCATGAAACCGGAGGCTGCGAGCAGGCAGAGCAACACCGCGAAGGGGAACGAGAGCTGGAAGGCGAGCACGACGGCGTCGAGGCTGGCCTGCCGCACGATGGCTCCTCCGGTGAGGACGGCACGCGCCGCGGGATCGTGGGCTCGGAGGTCGGCTTGAAGTTGCGCCACAACGGGGGCCAGGAAGGCGCGAGTCCGCTCGACCTCGTCCTGATCGCGGGAGTCGCGAAGCTCGAGATGCAGACGCGTCGCCGCGGAGGTCAGCGCGCCGTCCCCCTCCCCGAGGGAGACCATGCTCCGCGCTCTCTCGGCCGTCACCGCCATGGGACCTCCCGCGGCCCCAGGCACTCCATCCCGGCGGGCGTCCCGGAGCCGCTGCTCCATGGCCGCGCTCCCATCGAGAGCCCCGCCCGCGATCTCGACGAGCTCCACCACACCGCCGCCCGTCTTGATCCGCCCCTGGGCGTCCTGCGAGAGGCGCTCCGTAGACAGCCCGCGGATGGTCTCCCGGGTCGTCCGCAGCACGGCGAGCACCGCGGGGTCGGAGAGGTCGGCCTCGATGTAGATGTCCGCTGGCTCCCCGGCCTGCTCGACAGCGTGGCGGTCGTACTTGTCGAGGCCCACCACGAAGTCGGTCGAGGCAGAGAAGAAGTCCCGCACGTCGAAGGAGGCCCGGGACTGCAGACCTCCCCAGCCAGCGGCCACGGTCACGAGCGCGAGCAGGGGCAGGACGAGGGCGCGGTGAGCCGTGGCCCCAGCCACGACCGCGCCGATGCGGGCAGACCCTGCGCCCGAGGGACGACCTGCTTCCGAGGGCGCAGTCGAGCCAGCGGGCCTCCCAGGGAGCAGCCGAGCCGGCAAGGCGAGGCAGACGAGTCCCTGTCCCGCAAGCAGGGCGACGCCCCCGAGGGGAGACACGAACACGCTCACCACGACGGTCCCCATCGCCCACAGGGACGCCACGAGCCCCGCCACCGCGGGGCCCCCGCCGTGAGGCACGAACCCAAACCGCCCCTCGAGGCGACTCAGGACGAGCGGGGTGAAGACTCCGAGGAGGAAGAAGGCAGACACCGTCGCGAGCGAGGCAGCGATGGCGAACTGGACCAGCGACTCGATCCCGGCCAGCCCATTCGAGAGAAATGCCACCGCGTCGCTGACCATCGCGACAATCAGGGCAGACAGGACCGCACCGAGGCCGGCGACGAACGCGCCCCTTGGAGCGCGTCCTCCCCGCGCCAACTCCTCCCGGTACCGCCCGATGGCGTGGAAGGCGAAGTCGACCCCGAAGGAGACCATCGCGATGGGCACGATGATGCTCAGGATCTGGTCGTTCTCGAGGCCCAGGAGGTTGCTGAGGCCCCGGAGCCAGACCATCAGCATGCCCAGGCTGAAGCCCGTCACGGCGACCGCCCAATACGAACGGAACGTCAGCCCGAGTAGCAGGAGCACCGCCAGCACCGTCAAGGCGATGAACGGGCCCGCGCTCTCCCCCTGCTCCGTGCTGGTCAGGTTCACGTCGATGGCGAGCCCCCACACCTGCAGGTGCTGCTCATCTCCGCGAAGGACCTCCAGGACCGCGCGGGCGTATTCCTCCTTCGTTGTGTCGTCGGAGCCCAGGACCGCGTCGACGCTCCCACCACCGAGGAGGGCGTTGTCCGCGAGCACGTGCCCGAGCAGCGCCGGCGCGACCCAGCGTCCCGCCTCGTCTCGATGAGCCTCCGGCGAGAGCTGAAACACCTCCGGGCCCGGCGAGTCCATGAGGACCGCCACCGCGTCAGAGACCTGCTTCTCCGTCGCACCTTGGAGGCCGAAGGTGCCCCGCGCGAAGAGCATCGCGTTCACGACGTCGGCCAGGGTCAGGATCCCGTGGATGTCGGCCTCGGGCGCCTCGGACCGCCAGTGCGCGAGCTTTCCGCCGAGATCGGGATGGCCCCGAAGAGTCAGCCCCCGAGTGAAGAGCGCCAGAAGCGACTCACGGTCGAGCACATTCCCGTCCGGCGCCTCGATCACGAAGACCATGTGGTGCACGGGCCAGGGGAGCCGTTCGGCCAGCAGGTCTCGGGCCTCGAAGACGGGACCGGTGGGCTCCTGGGAGGCCGTCGCCGTGGGCGCCATGGCGACGAAGGGCACTGCCAGCAGGACCGTCACCAAGACGGTGAGGGCGATCACGGCGCCGGCGCGGCGGTCCAGGAATTCGGCGACAGCCCTCAGCAAGGCTCAGTCGTAGCTGAAGTCGGCGCCCGCCGCGTGAAGGCGGGCGGATTGCCGTGCCCGCTCTGGGGAGCCCGCCCCTTGCGCCGAGGGGGCCACGCGACGTAGACCGTGCCCGCCGATGGATGTCGACTACTTCCTGCGCCCGTCCCGGTGGGTGTTCTACGCGCACACCGTGTTCTGGGCTGCCTTCCTGGTGGCTCGGATGCGCGCGCTGGCCGGAGCCGGTGCGGCCGAGCAAGCGGATCAGCCGCGGCACCGCGCGGAGCCCGTGGACGCGGCCCACGCCAGCCTCCTGGTCCGAGCCCACGTCGTCACCCTCGTCGCGCTGTACCCCCTCCTGTGGGCGGCCTGCAGCGTGTCCCGCGATGCCCCCACGCTCCTTCGTGGCAGCCTCGCCGTGGCCCTGATCGTGGGAGGTGGAGCCGTCGCCGCCTGGGCCCTCACCGTGTTCCGCTCCTACCGCCTCAAGGCGACACTGGAGCCGGGACACGAGCTCTGCCAGGACGGTCCCTTTCGCTACGTGAGACACCCCATCTACCTCGCCTTCGGGCTGCTCGGCGCGGGCACCGCCCTGTGGGCAGACACCGCCGCCCTCTGGGGCGTTGCGGCCCTGCTGTGGCTGATCGCAGACCTGCGGGGCCGGACCGAAGAGAAGCTGCTCGTCGAGACCTTCGGTGAGCGCTATCGCTCCTACTTGGGGAGTACGTCGCGCCTGCTCCCGTGGGTCTACTGAGCGGCCGAACCGCCCGCATCAGCGACCCAGGGTCCTCCACAGGAAGAACCAGGCGGTCAGTTCCTCGAGCCGGTCGTCCCGCTCCTCCAGGGGACGCAGCTGCCGGGACGCCCTCGCGAGGGCCACGAAGCGGGCGAGCCGGGTCAGCGCGGGCCGAAGCTCCGCCTCCTCGAGCAGGCCGTGGCCGTGCACGATGTGCGCGGTGGTGAGGGCAGCGCGGCGGTTCCAGTCCGCAGCCCGTCCGCGTCCTTCACGCCGGGCCGGCTCCTCCCCGGCGAGCAGCGCGTCCACGCACTCGGCCCCCCACTCCGCAGCGATGCGCAGGGGCGAGGTGGGCGCGTGGGAGTGCTTCGCCAGCGCCACCTCGTCGGCGAGCCACGGCTGGAGCGAGCGCAGCCAGTCGGGGTCGAGCAGCTGGTCGTTCTCGAGCTTGTACGGATCCAGCTCGGCCACCACGTCGAGCTCGGCGTGGGCGATGCAAAGAGTCGCGACGGGGTCCAGGGTGTTCGACAGCGCCGCCACCTGGCGCTCGGTCCACTTCCTGTAGGCGGTGCGGGTCACCACCACGTCGTCTTCGATGGTCACCAGCATGGGCACGGTCCACACCGCCGCCATCATGGAGCGGAGCTGGGCCCAGCCCGTGGGGTCGTCGGACAGCCGAGGGCCGTCCGTCGCCGTGCGCATCATGCACGCGCACTCGGGGCGCAAGGACGCGACCCAGCGCTCGCCACACACGACCAGGTGCGCCGGGTAGTTGATGCAGGCCTGGGGCTTGGCCTCGATGCCGCCCTTCTTGTGCACCGCGCACAGCCCATCGGGATCGAGGAACGCACAGGAGCCCTCGATGTCGAGCACGTTCAGCGGCCCATCGGGGTGCGCGTCGAAGGCGGGGACGAACACGTCGTCCAGGGGGACGTCCCGATCCCAGTCGTCGGCGAGCAGCGAGCGGATGCGCGTGGCGTCCTGGGGCATCGCCGGGATGTGGTGATAGAGCCCACAGCAGGACCCGCTGCCATCGCAGGAGGCCCGCAGGAACGGAAGCGCCATGGGGCGCGCGAGGTCCCGCGGCTCCACGTTGCGGCCCACCAGCTGTCCCAAACGGTTCACGCCGGCTTCGGGGATCGGTCCGCCGAGCACCAGCGGCTCGGCTTCTCCCGCGGGCTCAGGGGCGCTCCCCACCTCCCGCTCGACGGGCATGGACCCATCGGGGGGATGCACGAACTCACGAAGCTCGCCGTCGATCACCGCGCGGCGCACAAGGGGCAGGGAAGAGCCGGGTCGCATGGGGTCGGAGGGTAGCCGAGGGCCTCGTGGCGGGTACCCTCACCGCCGTGCCGCCAAGCTCCGACCAGCCAGGGGACTCCGAGGAGAGCCGCCGCGACGCCCACTGGGGCTCCGGCGCCTCCTACGCAGGGGACGCTCCCCTCTTCTCCGTGGTGGTGCCCACCTGGCACGGTGCCATGGAGTGGCTGGGCGAGTGCCTCGAAGGGATCCGGGCCCAGCGCGAGCATGTGCCTGAGGTCCTCGTCGTGTTCGACGGACCTGCCGAGGAAGCCCGCGCCCTCACCCGACGCATCCTCCCCGCCGCGAGGCACCTGCCTTTCCGGGACCAGCGAGGCTTCGCCGCCGCCGCGTCTGCTGGCCTGCGCGCCGCCAGGGGTCGCCTCGTCGCGCTCCTCAACGACGACGCGGTAGCCCAGCCCGACTGGCTCGAGTCCATGGCCGACGCCGCCGATCGTCACCCCAACGTGGGCTCCTTCGCCTCACGGGTCCTGCGCGCTGACGACCCCTCGATGCTCGACAGCGCCGGCCATGGACTCACCCGGTGGGGAGAGCCCTTCGCCCTGGGTCACGGCTCCCCCGACGGTCCGCCGTTCCACGTGGAGCGACCGGTCTTCGGCGCTCCTGCTTGTGCGGCCGTCTACCGGTGGGAGCTTCTGCGCGACGTGGGGGCGTTCGACGTGGACTTCGGCGCGTACCTCGAGGACGTCGACCTGTCCCTCCGAGCGCAGGTCATGGGCTTCTCCTGCCTCTACGTGCCCTCGGCGCGGGTGTTCCACCGGGGATCGAGCTCCTACGGCTGGGGGCCCGACGGCGACGGGACCGCCGAGCGACTCGTGGCCCGCAACCGCGTGCGGCTGATGCTCAAGTCCATGCCCCGCAACGCGCTGCGGGCCGCCGCGATCCCCGCCCTGGCCTCCATCGCGGCCGATCTCGCGTGGCGCGCGGTGCCCGGGAGCGACGCCCACCACGGCGCCGCAGCCCTCGTCGGCACCCTCGAGGGTCTACGCGATGCCCGCGCCTCCGTCGCCGCGCGCGGACCGGCTCTCGGAGGACGGCGAGTGGACGACGAGGCCGTCCGCCGGGTACTAGGTGACGCCGAAGCCCACCTGCAGGAGATGGGCGGAGCCGGAGGAGGCCGTGCGCGGCGCCTCCAGCTGGCCCAACGTCTGGCGCGCTGGGTGGACCGACGCGAAGAGCGGATCAAGCACCCTCTCTTCGCCACCGAGGCTTCCTGAGCCGACCTGGAGACTCCATGCGCGTTCTCGTCACCGGTGCCGCCGGATTCATTGCCTCCCACATCGCCGACGTCCTCGTGGGGCGCGGAGACGAGGTGGTCGTGCTCGACGACCTCAGCAACGGCGTGGTCACCAACATCCCCGAAGGGGCGGCATTCATCGAAGGCGACGTGCGCGACCCGGCGGCCGTGGACCGGGCCTTCACCGCGCTGGCCGGGCCCATCGAGGGCGTCTGCCACCTCGCGGGGCAGGCATCGACCTTCAAGTCCTTCGACGAGCCCGCCTGGGACATGGACGTCAACGGGGTCGGAACCGCCCGCATGCTCGAAGGGGCGCGACGCCACGGCGCCAAGACCTTCCTCTACGCGTCGTCCATGACGGCGTACGGCCATCCCGAGCGCCTGCCCGTCACCGAGGACCAGCGCTGCGCGCCGGTCAGCTACTACGGGATCACGAAGTGGGCCGCCGAGCAGGCCGTGCTCATCAGCAGCAAGCCCGAAGCCATGAACCTCAAGGCCGCCTGCTTCCGCATGTTCAACGTGTACGGACCCCGCCAGTCATTGACCAACCCCTACCAGGGTGTTCTCGGTATCTTTCTGGGCAACGTGCTGAGGGACGAGCCCATTCGCATCTTCGGAGACGGCGAGCAGAGCCGAGACTTCGTGTACGTGGGAGATGTGGCTGCGGCCTGGGTCGCTGCCCTGGACGGACCTCCGGACGAGGCCGCCGCCCTGAACATCGGCACGGCCACCCAGACCAGCATCAACGAGCTGTGGCGCGCCGCGGTCACCGCGTGTGGCCGCGATCCAGAGACCTACCCCGTCAGCTACGAGGAGACGCGCCCGGGCGACCAGCGGCACATGCGCGCGAACATCGACAAGGCCTGCGCCACCATCGGCTGGGAGCCGCAGGTGAGCTTCGCCGAGGGGATGAAGCGCACAGCGGACTGGGCACGAGGGGCCGTGTGAGGACGTTCGTTCTCCTGGGGCTGCTGGCGGCGAGCGCGAGTGCGGGGTGCGATCCCGCACCGGCGCTGGACTGGGACCACCCCACAGCCGTGGGCTCGGCTCCCGACCCTGTCGATGCAGGCGTGGACGAGATCGTGTTCGCTGCCATCGGCGACTTCGGCGAGGAGGGCGAGCCTCAGACCCGCGTGGCGGGGGCGGTGGCAGACGCCTGCGTGGAGGCCGGCGGGTGCGACTTCGCCCTGACCCTGGGCGACAACCTCTATGACTTCGGCCTCAATGGCAGCGAGGAGGCCGAGCAGCGGCTTCGCGCCCTGGTGGATTCGTATCCACAGATGCCGAAGTTCATGGTGCTGGGCAACCACGACTGGCACGCCATCCGCACCGAGCTGTCCCGCGCGCAGCGGGAGCTGGAGTGGATCGCCGAGCAGGACGACGTCTTCGGCGCCTTCCACTACTACGACTTCCGCGCCGGGCCCGCGCAGTTCCACGGGATGGACTCGAACTGGATCGTGCGCCACCTCGACTCCGATGAGGCGACGGAGTTGGACGCGTGGGGCCAGACCATCGGCGCCTCCGACGCCCCGTGGACCTTCACCTTCGGCCACCACCCGATCTTGTCCAACGGGCGCCACGGCAACGCTGGCGACTACCGGGACACCGGGCTCGACCTGTGGCCCGGCACCAACTACCGCGCGTTCCTCGACGAGCACGTCATCGGCACGGCCGACCTCCACCTGGCGGGCCACGACCACAACCTCAACTTCTTCCCCGGGACCGGCGGCCCCAACGGCGACGCCACCGCGACCCTCGTGTCTGGCTCGGCGGCGAAGTGTCGGGGCCTCGGCCCCGTCAGCGCGAACCCCGGAACGGGCGACGCGGGGACTGGGGTCACCGCCACCTACGAGTTCTACGGCTTCGGCTTCGCCCTGGTGCGGGTGACCGACGACGAGCTGGTCGTGACCATGCACGCGGAGGGAATGGATCCCTGGACCACACGCCGCTCGCTGGACTCCGTCGCCTGGACCATCGACGGCGACCCCTTCATCGACACCAGCTCCCACTGCGAATAGGTCCCGACGCTCGGTAAACCTCCGACGAGGCCCCGCCCCACCTTGGCTCCTGTCCCTCGCCCCCGGCATGATTCCGCCGAGGAGGTAGCGGTCTGAGTCAGGGACCCCCGAGTCGACGCATCATCACGAACCACGGCCCGCTGCCCGAAGCCATCCAGATGGCGACGGCGCATGCGCCCGACGAGCTGCAGGACGTCGCTGCGGCCCAGCTCGGCGTCGTCGCCATCCAGTTCGCCGTGGTGCTCGTGGCCGGGTGGGTCGCCATCAAGGCCACAGTGGGAGGCGCAGACTTCTTCGCCGGTGACGTGGGCGCCCTCGTCGCGCGGGGAGCCCTGGGCAACCTGGGGGATCTCATCACCCTCATCACGGTTGGGCTCTGCGTGGGGTTGTTCCTCCGGACGCGTCGGGAGGTGTCGGGCTTTCCCGTGCTCACCGGCGCGGCGGTCCTTCACGTGGGAGCGGCTCTGGGCGTCGCCTGCACCGAGCTGTGGGGACCCTGGCCGCCCGACCTGCTCCCGCGAGGGGTCACGTACGCGAGCGTGTGGATCGCCATCTTTCCCCTGGTGATGCCCACGACCTTCCGGCGCTCCGTCATCACCTCGTTCCTGGCGGCGGCGATGATCCCGGTGGGACTTGCGCTCTCGGTGCTCTTGGGGCCCAACGAATGGCCTACGACGGGGGTTGCGGCGGCGCTGGTGGTGCCGACGTTCATCATCGCCGCCCTCGCCATCTTCCCGGGGAGCACCCTGCATCGACTGCGGGAGGAGGCCGCTCTCGCTCGGTCCATCGGCTCCTACACCCTGACGGAGAAGCTCGGCCAGGGGGGCATGGGCGAGGTGTGGCGCGCCTCCCACCAACTGCTCGCGCGCCCGGCCGCCGTGAAGCTGGTGCGGCAGGAGAACCTGGGGACCGAGGAGGAGGCGGAGGCGGCGCTGACTCGCTTCGAGCGGGAGGCCCAGGCGACCGCCACCCTCGTCTCACCCCACACGATCCAGCTCTTCGACTTCGGCCGGACGCGGGAGGGCGACTTCTACTACGTGATGGAGCTCCTCGACGGGGTCGACCTGCAGGCGCTGGTGACGGAGCACGGGCCCCTGCCTCCCGAACGGGTGGTCTGGCTCCTCGAACAGGCCTGCCACAGCCTGGAGGAAGCCCACCGGCGCGGCCTGGTCCATCGGGACATCAAGCCCGCGAACCTGTTCGCCTGTCGCTACGGCCTCGATGCGGACTTCGTCAAGGTGCTCGACTTCGGACTCGTGCGTCGCGACCAGGGCGCCCAGGACGACGTCCAACTCACGGCCGTGGGCACGGTGACGGGCACTGCGGCCTACATGGCCCCGGAGCGGGTCGATGGACTCGCCGGGGGAGCCCCAGTCGACATCTACGCCCTCGGATGCGTGGCCTACTGGCTCCTCACGGGCGGCCTCGTGTTCGAAGCCGACTCGGCGATGAAGCAGCTGGTGATGCACGCCCGAGACACCCCCGACCCGCCGTCTCGGCGCTCGGAGTTCGAGGTGCCCGACGACCTCGACGCCCTGATCCTGCGTTGTCTGGCCAAGGACCCCCAGGAGAGGCCAGGGACTGCTGGGGTGCTTCGGGATGAGTTGCTCGCCCTCGCGCTGCCGAGGCCCTGGACCGGAGAGCGCGCAACCCGCTGGTGGAACCGGGTCTTCCCGCCGTCCAATACGTGAGCGACTCGGACGCAGCGCTGCGGCGCACCGCCAACGTCGCGGCGCTGGGCTCGGCCGCTCTCATCGCCCAGCAGGTCGGCTCCAAGGCGGCGCGAGACGCACTCTTCCTCTCCAGCTTCGACGTCACCTCGCTCCCCCTGATGCTGGGGGCCGCCGCGGCGATCTCCGTGGTGGGCTCGCTCCTCATCGCCCGGGCCATGAGCCGGGTGGGCCCGCAGCGCCTCGTGCCCGCAGCGTTCTTCACCAGCGCCGTGCTCCTGCTCCTCGAGTGGCTCGCGGCCTCCGCGCTCCCCCGCGTCGTCGCCGTCGTGTTCTTCATCCACGTCGCCGGGTTCGGTCTCATCCTGATCAGCGGGTTCTGGTCGCTGCTGTCGGAGCGCTTCGACCCGCGCAGCGCCAAGGCCATGCTCGGGCGCATCGCCATGGCGGGGACCGTCGGCGGTCTCGTGGGGGGCCTCCTCGCCGAACGCATCGCGGCCACGTTGGGTCTGCTTCCGATGCTGCCCGTGCTGGCCGGCCTGACGGCCGCAGCTGGGGTCACCACCCTACGCATCCGGGGGCCTGCCACCTCGAGGGCGGTCTCGATGGAGGAGTCCTCGGGGGTCGCAGTGCTCCGCCGGGTTCCGTACCTGCGCCACCTCGCGATGCTCGTCCTTCTGGGCACCATCGCCGCCACGTTCCTCGACTACGTCTTCAAGGCGAGGGCGGCAGCGAGCCTCGCCGACGGAGACGAGCTCCTCCGCTTCTTCGCCGTCTTCTACACGGCGGCGGCCTTCCTCACGATGGTGGTGCAAGGCGGCTTCGGACGGCGGGTCCTCCAGACCTGGGGCATCGTGCCCGCCGTCCTGGCCCTCCCCGCAGGAGTGGTGGGGGGCTCCCTCGTCGCCCTCGCCGCCCCAGGTCTCGCCGCCGCCGCCATCGCCCGGGGTACTGAGTCGGTCCTCCGCTCGTCCCTGTATCGCGGGGGGTACGAGGCCCTCTTCGCCCCGCTGCGCACCGCCGAGAAGCGCGCGACGAAGTCCATCATCGACGTGGGCTTCGACCGCCTGGGGGACGGCCTCGGGGCCGCGGCTGTGCTGGGGCTGCTCGCCCTGGGGACCTACGGCGAGCAGGCGATGCTCGCTGCCGCGGCGCTCCTCGGGCTCGCGAGTGTCTTCGTGGCCCTCAAGCTGCGCGCGGGGTACGTGGCGGCCCTGGAGCGCAGCTTGCGAGAGATGTCGCTGGAGGTGGAGGCCCTGCAGGAGATGGACGAGGCGACACAGCACATCCTCACCGTCACCCTGAAGTCGTCGTACCTGTCCGACTTCGGTCAGTACATCGACAAGCTCCGCACCACGGCCCAGCGGCTGCCTCCCGTGGCGAAGCCCCCCTCTACCGAGGCTTCATCGGCTCCGATGAGCGCAGAGGCCCGGCTGCTGGAAGACCTGCGCTCGGGGGACGTCGACCGAGTCCTGCAGAGCTTGACGCAGGGCCGCCTCGACGACTCCCTGATCCCAGCCGCGGTGGGACTCCTGGGCTGGGATGACGTAGCACCGGCAGTCACTGCCGCCCTCATGGACGTGTCCGAGGAGGCCGTCCCGGCGGCCCGCGACGCCCTGCTGGACCCCGACGAGGTCTTCGCGGTGCGACGAAGGGTGGCGGCAATCCTGGGGGCGGCGGCGAACCCCGAGTCCGTGAACGCGCTCCTCACCGGACTGAGCGACCCGCGCTTTGCGGTGCGCTTTCGGTGCGGCCGCGCCCTCCGCTCGGCCGTGGAGGCTCACCCCGAGCTCGCGCCAGACTCCGGGCTGGTGCACGAGGTGGTCATCGCCGAGGTCGCCCGCCAGCGGAAGGTGTGGAAGGGCCAGCGACTCCTCGATGCCGCCGGGGAGTCTCCCTTCGTCAGCGACGTGCTGAGCGACCGCGCCGACCGGGGCCTCGAGCACGTCGTCACGCTGCTCTCCCTCGTCCTGGAGACGGAGCCGCTGGTCATCGCCTACCACGCGCTGCACACCGACGACCGCATGCTCAAGGGGACGGCCCTCGAGTACCTCGAGCACGTGCTCCCCGAGTCGGTGCGCACCGTGCTGTGGCCCTTTCTGGAAGCCGATGACCGTCGCGACTCTGGGGATGGGCGCACGGATCAGGAGGTCCTGGACTCCCTGCTCAACTCCCACCGGTCCATCGTCATGCATCTGGAGAGCGCAAAGGTTCGCGGGGCCGCTGCTACGGTGCTGACACCCACTGTGGAGGAGGGGAATGACTGAGACTGCGCGGAAGGGGCCGCTGGCGCGCCTCTTGGCCTTGTTCAGCGAGGTGCGACCGGGGGAGGGGGTGAACCTCCTCCTCATGGCCCTCAATCTGTTCCTCGCCCTCGTGGGCTACTACGTCATCAAGACAGTGCGGGAGCCGCTGATCCTCGAGAGCGGGGGCGCGGAGCTGAAGTCCTACGCCTCGGCGCTGCAGGCATTCGTGCTCATGGGGCTGGTCCCCTTCTACTCGTGGTTCAGCGAGCGCGTGGACCGCAGCAAGCTCATCCGCGGCGTCGTCATCTTCTTCGTGGCGTGCATCGAGGTCTTCTACTTCGCGGCGAAGCTCGACGTCCCCTTCGTGGGGCTCGCCTTCTTCGTGTGGGTGGGCATCTTCAGCCTCGCGATCATCGCGCAGTTCTGGTCCTACGCGAACGACGTGTACGACGAGGAGTCGGGGAAGCGCCTGTTCCCCGTCATCGCCATCGGCGCCGCCGCGGGCTCGATGGTGGGGAGCCGCGTCGCCGGGTGGCTCTTCGACCTCGGGATCTCGGCCCACAACATGATGCAGGTGACAGCAGGCTTGCTCGTGGCGCACCTGGCGATCTACCTCGTGCTGGAGCGGCGGTTGGTGGCCGGCATCGGGGTGCCAGAGCCGGACACCGAGCGCGGCGCCCTCAGCGGGGGGAACGGCTTCACCCTGGTGTTCAAGAGTCGCTACCTGCTGCTCATCGGCGGCGTGTTGGTGCTCGCGAACCTCGTGAACACCACCGGCGAGTACATCCTCAGCAAGATGGTGGTGAGCAAGGCCGAGGCCCTCGCCGTGGCGGACCCGACCCTCGAGGTGGGCGCGTGGATCGGCGCGTTCTACGGGGACTACTTCTTCGTGGTGAACGTGGTGACCCTCGTGCTCCAGGCCTTCGTGGTGTCCCGCATCGTGAAGTTCCTGGGCCTGCGCGGCGTCGTGCTCGCGCTCCCCATCGTGGCCATGGGGACGTACGCAGCGGCGGCGGCGGGAGTGGGCTTCGCGGCGATGCGCTGGGCAAAGACGGCGGAGAACTCCACCGACTACTCGGTCATGAACACCGCGAAGGCCATGCTCTGGCTACCCACGACCCGCGAGGAGAAATACAAGGCGAAGCAAGCCATCGACACGTTCTTCGTGCGCTTCGGCGACGTGATGGCGGCGGGCCTGGTGTTCGCCGGAACCACGTGGCTGGGCTTCGGGTTGCGCGGCTTCGCGGCGACGAACCTGGTGCTCATCCTGGTGTGGATCGCCCTGGCGATGGTCTTGCTCAAGGAGTACCGCCGCATCAGCGCCGAGCGAGAGAAGGCATCGACGAGTCCCGAGGAAGGGAGCCCCGAATGAGGTGGATGGCATGGGTGGCCCTGCTGCTGCTGCTCGGCGGAGCCGAGGTGGCGAGCGCGCAGGAGGAGGGGGAGGCCGAAGCGGAGGAGGAAGCCTCCGACACCGCGGAGGAGCCGGAGCCGGAGCCGGAGGGTGAGGCGGAGCCGGAGCCGGAGACCGCGGAAGAGCCGGAGGCGGAGACCGAGACCGCGGAAGAGCCGGAGACCGAGCTCGAGGCGGAGACTGAGCCCGCCGAAGAGCCGGAGACCGCCGAGGAGGCAGAGCCCGCGCCAGAGCCGGAGCCGGAGCCCGCGCCAGAGCCAGAGCCCGAACCCGCCGCCGAGGCCGCCACGGACGAGCCCGCCCCGAAGGGCAAGAAGTCGAAGCAGCCCCGGCGGGAGCTCCCCAGCTACGACGGTCGGTCCAAGCGCCCCCTGACCCCTGCCGAGTCCGCCGCGTGGATCCCCCGCGTCTTGCTCGCGCCGCTCTACGTCGTCAGCGAGTACCTGATCCGCATCCCCGCCGGGGCCCTCGCCACGGGCCTCGAGAAGAACCGCATCCCCGACAAGGTCCGCCACGTCCTGTCCTTCGGCAGCCCAGGCAAGGCCATGTGGTACCCCACGGCCCTCATCGACTTTGGCTTCCGGCCCTCCATCGGCCTCTCCCTCTTCGCCAACGACGCCCCGGGCAAGAACGCCAAGTTCCGCTTCAGCTTCGCCTGGGGCGGCAACAAGTGGTGGCTGGTCTCCCTGCGCGAGCGCATCTACTTCGGAGAGGGAGCGGAGTTCAACACGCCCTTCGCCGGCAGCCACCTCTCCTTCCACTTTCGATACCTGTCCCGCCCCGACTACCAGTTCTACGGCTACGGCCCGACCTCTGGCGGCACCCGCACCCGATTCACGGAGAAGGAGCTCGGCGGCGGAGTCGGTCTGGAGCTGGTGTTCGGCAAGCTCGATGGACTGACCCTCGACGTGGGCGTCACCAACCACCGCTTCGAAGGGGGCCACCCCAACCGCAAGCGCGGCGACCTCTCCATCGAGGAGCGCTTCAACACCGCCAACATCCCCGGCTGGGACGGGTACACCCTCTTCACGGGAGACCTCGGACTCGTGCTCGACAGCCGCAAGGCGCTGCCCGCCGGGGGCTCCGGGGTGCGTCTCGTCCTCGGCACCAGCGTGCACGGCGACCTCGAGGACACCAGCAACTGGTTCCTCAAGATTCGCGGCGAGGTGGGAGCCGCCCTCGACCTCAACGGGGGCAACCGCGTCCTCGCGACGCGTCTTCACGTCCAGCTGATCGAACCCCTGACGGGACAGGAGGTCCCGATGGCGGAGCAGATCGCTCTCGGGGGCAACCAGCTCCTCCGCGGAATCCAGCAAGGTCGCTACCGCGGCATGAGCTCCTTCGTCACCACCGTGCAGTACAGCTACCCCATCTGGGTGTTCCTCGACGGCTTCGTCTTCGCGGAGACGGGCAACGTCTTTGGGACCAACTTCGCAGGCTTCCATCCCGAAGACTGGACCCTCAACTTCGGAATCGGCTTCCGGAGCAACGCAGACCGGGACGCGCGCTTCAACGTGTTGATCGCCGCCGGCACGACACGCTTCGGTGACGAGAACTTCAAGGTGGACAGCTTCCGGCTGGTCATCGGCAACGATCGGGGGCTCTAGTCATGAAGCACTGCCTCCTCCCCCTCCTCGCCCTCACCGGCCTCCTCAGCGGCTGCGCCCACACCGTGCGCATGTTCCCCCTCGCTCCTCCCATGACTGAGGACACGGACCGCCAGCACGTCACGACCACCCCGAAGGACTACTTCAGCCCCCTGCTCTGGGATGGCGCCGACCAGATCGCCTTCCGCCCCATCAGCCGGTTCCTCGCGGTCGAGACTCCTGGCCGCTCCCTGAACGTGAACTCGCTCGATGAGGTCCCCAACTCCTCGTGGTTCGAGAACCGCATCGGCCTCGGCACCTTCACCCCCGAGATGGCGAAGCAAGGCGCCTGCGACGAGTCGCCCCTGGACCCGAACAAGGCGCCTTGGACCGTGGTCGCCGCCAAGCCCAACGGCGCCAACCCCGGGTTCATCATCAAGGACTCCGAGGGACGCGGGTACCTGCTCAAGATGGACGGCCGCACCGAGGGCGATCGCGCAACCACCGCCGACGTCTTCGGCTCCCGCGTCTACCACGCAGCCGGGTTCCACGCGCCGTGCAACAAGGTCGTGTTCTTCGACCCGTCGGTGCTCGCCGTGGACCCCGAGGCGGAGACCGAGGACCACCTCGGACGGGACCGGCCCATGACCCAGGAAGACGTCGAGACGGTGCTCGGCAAGGCCATCCAGCTCGAGGATGGGCGCCTCCGCGCATCGGCGAGCCGCTTCCTCAGCGGGCGCCCCATCGGACCTTGGACCTACCAGGGCAAGCGCCGAGACGACCCCAACGACGTCATCCGGCACGAAGACCGTCGCGAGCTCCGAGGCGCCCGCATCCTCGCGGCGTGGCTGAACCACTTCGACGCCCGCGAGCAGAACACGCTCGACATGTGGGTCACCGACCCCGACGGCACGAGCTACATCAAGCACCACTACATCGACTTCGGGGACTGCCTCGGGAGCCGATGGGCCCAGGACGGCCTCAGCCGCCGGTTCGGACACAGCTACTACCTCGACGTGGCCGACGTGCTCCTCGACTTCGTGTCTCTGGGCGTGGTGGTCAGGCCTTGGCAGAAGGTCGGCATCAGCGAGTACACGCCCCAGTGGGGCTACTACGACGCCGAGCACTTCAAGCCGCCGAACTGGAAGGCCGGCTACCCGAACATCTCCTTCAACCGGATGCTCGACGACGACGGCGCCTGGATGGCGCGAATCCTCGCCCACTTCACGGACGAGCACATCGCCGCGATGCTGTCCGAGGCCCACATGGGCCGGGAGCGGGACCGCGAGCAGATCACCCGCACCCTCATCACCCGCCGCGACAAGCTGCTCGCCTGGTACCTCCAGGTGCGCAGCCCCCTGGCGGACTTCGAGGTGGTGGAGGGAGACGACGGGCCCGAGGTCTGCTTCACGGACCTCGCCGCGAAGACCGGCGCCCTGGACCCCCGCCGCATCCGGTACGAGAGCCGCATGTACGTCGGGGACTGGGAGACGCCCGCCTGGGTCCGGCACGAGAACGAGGCCGTGTCTCCCCCCGCCGATGGAGCGTCCTGCGTGGCCCTGGTCGAGGGAGGGGTGAGGGCGTCAGCGAGCGGCGCCGGCGCGTCGAACGACCCCTCGCGCTACCAGATCCTCGACCTGCTGGTGTACCCGGAGACCGGCTCTGAGCCCATCGGGCCCGCGCGCCTGCACTTCTACGACACCCCCGAGGGCTTCGTCCTGGCAGGGGTGGAGCGGCCCGCTGACGACCGACCTCCTGCGAAGCGGGAGAAGGGCCCCTAGCTCATCCACCCGCGGCGGCTTCACCCGCGCAGGCCGAGCATCACGAACGCCGCCAGCGTCAGGACGACACCCACCCCGTAGAGCGCGTAGACCGCGGCCCGATGGGACATGCCCCCTCCCACCAGGCGATGGTGGATGTGCCCCCCGTCCGCCTCCCAGGGCTTTCGGCCCGCGGCCACCCGGCGCACGACGGCGAAGAGGGTGTCGCCCAACGGCAGGCCAAACACCACCACGAGCACCACCACCGCCACGCCCGTCGCTGACTTCTGCCAGGCGAGCACGCTCCATGCAGCGAGGACGAAGCCCAGGAACATGGAGCCGCTGTCGCCGAGGAAGATGCTCGCGGGGTGGGAGTTGTGGCGCAGGAAGCCCAGGAGCGCCCCGGCAAGGCTCGCGCCGACGATGACCCCCAGGGGCTGGCCGTTGAGCACGCTCACCACGAAGAGCACGGCCACGATGCCCAGGGAGACCCCCGAGGCGAGCCCGTCGAGCCCATCGATGAGGTTCACGGCGTTCATCACCACCACGAGCCAGAGCACCGTCGCCGGCATCGCCCAATGCCCCAGGCTGAGCACGCCCACCCCGGGCACGGACAGCATCTGCATCGTCAGCCCCAGTGCCACGACGCCACACGCGATGAGGAGCTGTCCTCCGAGCTTCGCCAGGGGATGCAGGGGACGCAGGTCGTCCCGCGCGCCCAGCGCCAGCGCGCTCAGTCCGCCCAGCAGGAAGGCCAGACCGACCCGGGGCGATCGGGCGAGGGCCCAGTTGGCGCCGGGGTCCCCGAGCCAAAGGGCGACGGTCGGGACGTAGAAGGCGACCGCCACCGCCAGGCCTCCGAACCGCGGGACTGACTCGCGCTCGCCCCGAGCGATGACTTCCTCGATGCGGACCTCGCCGGTCTCGGAGCCGGCCTCGGGGGTGCGGGCGTGCTCGCCTCGTGGCTGGGCCGGAACGCGCCGGGCCCACTGACGGACGAGGGGGGTGACCCCGACCGCGAGGATGGCGGCCAGAAAGAAGGCGAGGAGCGGGGCGGTCACCGCGCCCGGAGCCGCTCGAACTCGCTGACGAGACGACTGGGGAGCTCCACCTCGGCGATCCAGCTGGTCTCGTCGAAGCGCTCCGTACGCACGGTCCCATGTTCGTGGGCGTAGGCGCGCAAGCGTCCGTTGCTGGCGTCGTCCTCCACGTCGATGCGCACCCAGCCTTCTCGGGCCCGTCGAGCCACCAGCGCCCGCAGGTCGTCCAGCCCCGATCCCGTGACCGCGCTGACCTCGATGATTCCTCCATGGAGGAACTCTCCCCCCTCCGCGTCGAGCTCCGCGGCGCGGCGCACGTCCTCGAGGGCCTCGGGCGAAGCGGCGTCCACCTTGTTGATGATCGAGACCGTCGTCGCGGGGTCACACTCGAGCTCCTCGAGCACGCCACGCACCGCATACATCTGGTCGATGGCCAGAGGATGGGAGGCGTCGATGACGTGCAGGCGCAGGTCGGCGTGCACTGCTTCCTCCAGCGTCGCGCGGAAGCTCGCCACCAGGTGGTGGGGCAGGTCGCGCACGAAGCCGACGGTGTCGGACAGGACCACGTCGAGCCCATCGCCGACGGTCCACTTTCGCGTCAAGGTGTCGAGCGTCGCGAAGAGGGCGTCCTCCCCACCAACTCCGGCGCCGGTCAGGGCGTCGAGCAGGGTGGTCTTTCCCGCGTTCGTGTACCCCACGAGACCGACCGTGAAGTCGTTGCGGGCCTTCACCGCCCGAGCACGACGCCTCTGAATCTGGGTGATCTCGCCCTTCAGTCGCGCGACCCTGCGATTGACGATGCGTCGGTCGATCTCGATCTGCTTCTCACCGGGTCCGCGACTCCCCACGAAGCCCGCCCCGCTCCCGGCCTGCCGGGCCAGGTGGGTCCACATCCCGCGGAGCCGAGGCGCGGTGTACTCCAGCTGGGCCAGCTCGACCTGCAGGACGGCGGCCCGGGTGCGCGCCCGTCCCGCGAAGATGTCCAGAATGAGCTCGCTGCGGTCGAGCACCCGGGTCCCCAACTCCTTCTCGAGGTTGCGAATCTGGGCGGGTGAGAGCTCCGCGTCGAACACGACCATCCCGGCGTCGAGGCGCTCCACGAGCCCGGCGACCTCCTCCACCTTCCCGCGGCCAATCCACGTCGCCGCCGCCCGGGGCACCCCAGGCTTGTGCGCTGGCTGCCACACCGCGTGGGCGACCTCCGCGCCAGCGGCCGCCACCAGCGAGCCCAGCTCCTCCAGGCGGTCCTCGGGAGACGGGATGCAGTCGGGCACGTAGAGCCCGACGAGAATGGTTCCGCCCTCACGGGGTTCCTGGTCCACCATCTCCGACAATCTGGGTCCCTCGCCGCCCGCGGTCCAATGCCTTCTGGGGCGGCGTCGAGAGTAGAGGATCCTTGCCCTGCCAGCCCTTTGCCGAGAAGTCGTTTAGGCTCCCCTCATGCCGAAGCAGAAGTTCCAGTGGGAGCGTGGCGACGACGACGAGGAGCAGCACTTCGCCGTGGGCGAGCGCGAGGGTCGTGGCGGCGTGCAGCGCAAGAAGGAGGCCGAGGCCATCTACAACCTCGGCAGGCAGCTGGTGGACATGCCGGCCCACGAGTGGGCTCATCTGTCCCTCTCCGAGCGTCTGATCGAGAGCCTCGCCAAGGCCCAGGAGCTCGAGGGACGCGCCCGGCATCGCAACGCGTACCGTCGCCAGCTCCTCGCCGTCGCCGGCGTACTCCGCACCGAGGAGCACGCAGCCATCGCCGAAGCCCTCGATGGGACGGAGCGAGGCACGGCGAAGGACCGAGCCCTCGTCGAGGTCGAGTACTGGCGCACCCGCATCCTCGAGTCCGGCGACGACGCCATCGATGCGCTCCTCGCCGACCACCCCGGCGGCGACCGCCAGCGGCTCCGCCAGCTCGCCCGGCAGGCACGCAAGGACCGGGCAAAGGCCAAGGAAGGAGAGCCGGTGCCCGGAAGGGCCTTCAAGGGTCTCTTCGCCGCGCTACGTGAGGCCATGGGGGTGTGACGGTGCACGTCGATGTGCTGGTCGCCACCACCGGGCGCCCTTGCCTTGCCGCCGCCGAGCGCTCTGCCGAACGCGCGCTCCTCGCCAGCGACGACATCACGCTGCACCTCCAGGTGGTCCACGACTCCGACCGCCGAGGCCCCGCGTGGGCGCGCAATCGCGCCGTGGAGCAAGGCAGCGCCGAGTTCCTCGCCCTCCTCGACGACGACGACCTGTGGCTTCCCGGACGCCTCTCGCGCGCCTTGGAGGTCCTCCGGGAGCGCCCCGAGGTCGCCCTGGTCTGCGGCGAAGCGCTGCCCCTGGAGGGTGGCTTGTTCCTCGCAGCTGATCCCCTGGGCTCCGGCCGGCCCGCCACGATCGAGCCGGGCGACCACTCCCACGCCGACCTTGCCGCGGACTGCTTTGTGGCGGCGTCGAGCGTCACCCTGCGGCGGGCCGACTGGGACCGCGCGGGGGGGATGCCCGAGAGCTTCCGCCAGGCTGAGGACTACGCCCTGTGGCTGCAGCTGACCCGCGGAGGAAGGCCGGTGCACGTCCTCCCCGACGCGCTGTGCCGACTGGGGACCGACGGGGTGCGTGGGGCCTCCGCCGAGCCAGGGTCTGCGGCGGCCACCCTCGCCGCCCTCGAGGAGTACGCAGAGCCCTCAGCCGTCCAGGCAGCGCGCCGAGGACCGCTCCTCGCCGTGATGGCAATGGACGCACGACGCAGTGGCGACCGCGGCGCAGCGAGAAACCTCGCCCGCCGTGCCCTGAATTCTGCGCCCGATCGGTCCCTCTCCTGGAAGGCTGCATTGCGCGCGCTTATCTAGATCTGACGATGGGCTACCCTCCTCGGCCCGGGTGCGGAGGATTCCCAACGTGATTGACCGACCAGCGCAGCGCCTGCTGCCCACGCTCCTTCTCATGCTCGCTCTGCTCGTCCCGAGCAGCGCGTATGCCGTGGATGGGCTGTCCTCCCTCGGACTCACCTGGGGCATGACGGTCGAAGAGGTCAAGGGCGCACACACCACGAAGTACGAGAAGGAGCCGAAGTCGCAGCCTGACGGCACCGTGGCTGGGCGCCTCCTCCTCACCCAGGACGTCGAGATGTTCGGCGAGCGCCTCGAGGTCGCTCTCTACTTCTCCGTCTCGGGCCTCAGCATCATCCGCCTGCAGTACCGCAAGCCCGACAACGGCGACGCGAAGAAGCTCGTGGACTGGTACCAGCCGCATTGGGGCGAGGCCCTGTACACGTCGGAGCGCAAGCGCGGGCGCAAGAACAAGACCTGGGCGTGGCCCTGGGAGGGCGTCGAGATTCGGGAGGTCGTCGAAGACGGTGACGTGCGCTACGCCCGAGCCGACTTCTCCGCTGCGGTCTCCGAGGAGTGGAGCCGCTCCGACGCGATGCTGTGCTCGCTCCTGCCGTCCACCACTGGCTGCCCCTTCGCCGAGACCACCTGTCCGCAGCAGGACAGCACCTTTGCCGACGGGAAGAAGGCGCAACCCTGGTCGCTGCTCGGCAGCACCGGCGAGGTGACCTGCACCTACACCGGCTACCGCCTCCAGGAGATGCGGCTCACCTTCGACAGCCCCAACGAGAAGACGGCGAAGTGGCTGAGGCAGCTCCTGGTGCAGCGCATCGGCTCCGGCATGCAGGACCGGGACGAGAACAGCCAGAAGGTGAAGATCCAGCACGACTGGCCCACTCACTCGCTGAACCTGCTCATCTACCGCAAGTCGGTGACGCAGCTGAAGGACGGCAGTTGGACGGGGCCGGCGGAGCGCATTCGCCTCAAGCGGACCATGGCCGCCCCCAGCGATCAGCCCGAAGAGACCAAGGTCATCGAGCCACCGAAGTAGCGCGCCCGGCCGCCGTCGACGTGGGCCGCCAGACTCCGCGCCAAGCGCGCCCTCCGTCGGGAAGAAGGACCCGGACGTAGCGCCAAGCATTCGCCGGCAGCCCGTCGAGGGTGAACCACTCCCCCAGAAGAGGGGCGTCTCTGCGGGCGACGACGGAACGGTCCCCCACCACCTCGACGGCCTCGATGTCTCTTCCCACCACGAGCACCTGGACCGAGTCCGCGTGCCAGCGCACCCGGAGCAGAGTGCGCTCCCCCGTGGTGGCCCACGCGTTCCCTGCCGCGATGGCCTCGAACACCGCCCCTCGGGTGAGCTCGGGGACCTCCACGGCCGTGAGTCCGCCGGGCCAGGCTCCCCAGTTGCGGGTCGCCGGCCGCCCGTCGTGCGCGTCACTCGCGGCGATGAGCGTGAAGTCCATCCCCGCATCGAGGGCATCCCAGAGAGACCCGACGGCTTCCCCCGGCTCGAGGTCTCCCCCCTCCACCCGGCGCGGGCAGCTGTCGCACTCGCTGCTCCCATGAGCGGAGTAGATCTCGTACGCCTGGTTTGCCGGCAGCGGGGACGCCAACGGAAAGCCGGTTCCCATGTGCGCCGCCAGGGAGGTGTGAGTGGCCACGAGCAGGTCCGCGCCGCTGGCGCCTTCCGACCGAGCCTGCGTGTACATCCCCAGGACGTCGGGGACCTTCGCGGTGGGCTGCCCGCGGTCCGTCTCCTCCCAAATCGTGCGGGCTCCGTCCCGGGACCCCTTGCTCGGCAACGCCGCGAGCCTCTGCGCGTCGGCGAAGTAGGCGATCTCGTGACCGTGCACGTTGGTCTCCACCGCGGGCAGAGTCACGAAGAGCCCAGGCTCGTTGGCCTGCTCGGTCACCGTCAGGAGCTGTCCCCATTCGGCGTCCGTCAGCTGCCAGTCGTGGTCCGACAGCGCGACCCCATCGAGGAACTGCCAGCCGACGGCGGCGAAGAACCACCCATCCGGCGCGCCACGACCGTCGGAGAGCCCGCTGTGGCCGTGCGGATCGAGCCACGCGATGCGCTCGATGCCAGGCTCGAGCGGCGCAACGAGGACCGGCTGCGACGTCCCCGTCCACGAGCCCTCGTGCTCCATCTGCATGGGCAGGCTCACCACGCCCGGCTCCGTTGGCGCGACGCCGCTGTTGCGCTGGGCGGCGATGGGGTTGCCATGGGCGTCTTCGAGGCGCGAGCCCACCAGCATCGGCGCGCCGGGCTCCACCCAGGAGGGCGCCACCACCGCGAGCCCCTTGGGGGGCCCTGGCTCCAGGGATTGGTCCTCGATGCCTGGCAGGAGCTCCCAGTCCAGGAACACCAGGGGCGCAAAGCCTCCAAAGGTCTGGGGGAGCCGCATCGACGGCAGCTCCCAGCGCACGACCTCGCCCGCCGCGAGGGGCTCCTCGAGGGTCCGCACGACATACCAGTGACCGTAGGCCCCTTTCTCGGCGCCCTTTGGCGGACGCACGTCCCGGCTGCCGTAGACCCAGTGCGGGAAGCCGACCCGAAGCTCCGCGCCCGCCTTCACGCCGGCGACCCCAGCGGTGATCTCCACGGTCAGGACTGCGTGTGCTCCCGTGAGCAAGGTGTCGGCGGACCAGCTCGCAGTGGTCTCTGCGGGAGGGACGAGGACCACGTCTGCGGGTGACTCCGAGCGACCGCAAGCGACGAGCAGGCACCCAGCGACGGTCAGAAGGAGGAGTCGCAGCCCGGTCACGCGCGGAGCGCTACTCGCCACCATCCCACGCGGGCCACACCGGCTCGTCTTGTCCCTCGACGAGGTGCGTCTCGTAGTTCGCCGGGAGGTTCTCGAAGGTCTGGATGGTGCCGGCGGCGTCGTTCCAACGCACCTCGACCGTCTCCGCGGCGCACTCCCCTCGCAGCCCGATGTGGAGCAGCAAGGTGTTCTGCACGCCCTCGTGCCCGTTGCCACCCGTGAGCTCCCGTACCTGCGTGAGGCCGCCCGCGGTGACCTTGACTGTGGCGCCGATGCCCGAGCGGTTCGTGCCGCCGCGGCCCGCCCCCTGGAGGCGAAGCTGCAGGCTGTTCACCTGCTCGGCGCCGTCGTTGCGGAAGAGGTGCACCTCGGGGGTCGCGTACTCGCAGTTCGCGTCGCAACGCATGCGGGAGAAGGAGGTGGCGACGTCGAGGTCGCCGTCCCGGTCGAAGTCCGCCACGGCCATGCCAGCCGCCCGCGGGAAGTCGATGCCGGCTTCTGGGGCCACGTCCGCGAACGTGCCGTCGCGCCGGTTGCGGTACAGGTACATCCGGGTGTCGGGGTAGTCGCTCTGGGGCCGAAGGAGGTCGAGCCAGCCGTCGTTGTCGAAGTCGAAGGCGCCCACGGTGAGGTCACCCTCGTTCCAGTCGTTGCCCGTCAGACCCTGGGCGAGACCCGTGTCCTCGAGGGGGCGACGAGAGAAGGTCGGCGGCGACCCCCCATCGTTCCAGGCGATGTTCGACGGGTCCGAGGCGCCGGAGGTCCACCAGTGGCGAATCTCACCGGTGGCGAGGTCGGCGTCCCCGTCGTTGTCGAGGTCGGCGCACACCGCCGCGAACGTGTTTCCAGCCAGGCGGTGGATCTCGTCGTCCCAACCGGGGAGCCAACCACCAGCGCTGCATCCGATGAGGGGGGACGGGACCCCGACGCAGTCCGGGGCGCCAGCCCCTTCGTTGGCGCAGTAACACTGGAAGCGCTGATCGGTGTCGTAGTTGTCGCCGTCGTCGCGAGACCAGCCGGAACCGGCCGTGATGTTGGTGTAGGACCCGGTGCCGTCGTTCAGCCACATCTGGTTGAGGCCGCGCCCATAGGTCTGGGTGACGAGGTCCTGATCGCCATCGTCGTCGAGGTCACAGGCGAGGACGCCGAAGGTCGC
The DNA here is from genome assembly GCA_023954745.1 of Deltaproteobacteria bacterium. Classification (GTDB taxonomy): domain Bacteria; phylum Myxococcota_A; class UBA796; order UBA9615; family UBA9615; genus JAGSHC01. Next base: position 30,617 of record JAGSHC010000034.1, read on the forward strand.
CCAGGAGACGTTGCCGCCTTCCTGGTCCGTGTAGTCGCTGGCGTTGGCGGGGCTCCTCGAGCCTCCGTTCCCCACCTCCAGCCCGGAGTCGCGGGTGCGCTCGCGGAAGTAGCCTTCGGCTCCCAGGTAGAGGTGATCCTGCTCCGCAGTGGAGTGCACGCCGAACACGCCGTACTGATTGCCCACGAAGAGGTCGAGGCGCCCATCCCGGTCCGCGTCCAGGAACGTCGAGGAGGTGGAGTGCAGCCAGGTCTCGTGCAGCTCCGAAGGCTCGGTGCTGATGTCTGCCAGGGAGAAGGTGCCGTCCCCGTTGTTGAGCATCACCTCGGTGCGGTCCCCGGTGTCGGGGTTGTCGACGTCGACCTCCCAGGTCTCCGTCATGGTGACACCATCGACATCTCCGTCGTTGTCGACGTCCGCGAAGAGCGCGTACGAGTAGGCGCGCCCCTTCGTGAGGTCCGAGCCACCGCTCGCGTCCGTCCGCACAGCGGCAAAGCCCGAGCTCTCGGTGACGTCTTCGAACCCGCCGGATCCGGTGTTTCGGAGGAGGAATCGTCGGCGAAGGACCTCAGAGTCGGCGAAGTCATCGCGAGCGCCGTTGCCCACCCCGCGAGAGACAGCCAGGTCGGCCCATCCGTCGCCGTCGTAGTCAGCTGTGGAGAGCCGGAACCCGTCCACGAGGTTGGCGCGCAGGCCCCATTCCTCGGATACATCGGTGAAGCGGAGGTCCTGAACGTCCGCGCTCTTGCAGAGTTGAGGGGGTCGCGGTGCCGACGCGGGGCAGCTCGTTCCGAGGAGCGGCGCACCGATGAGCAAGGCGAGGGAGAGACGGCCAAGGGGGAGTGAGTCCTTCACGCCCCGTTTGTAGCAGCGTCGCTGCCCTCGCGGCAGCCGGGTTTTCGGCAAGGAGCGGGTCCGCCTGACTCGCTGTGCTTGCCACGGCATGATGGGGGGATGGCCCTAGCGAGCACTGCAGTCTCGGCCTTCGAGCGCGAGCACCCAGAAGTGGCGGTTCTGCTCCGGGCAGCCCTCAAGCAAGGCGAGAAGGTCAACCTGATCACCACGGGCTGGCGTTCGTGGTTCGTCGACGACATCTTCCTCGGCGGGCCGACCCTGCTCGCGAACCGGCACCTCATCGTGGGCACGGACGAGCGGCTCCTCCTCATCCACATGTCGCGGCAGGGCCTCAAGCCCGAGGGATACCTCCACGAGGTCCCTCGCAGCAGCATCATGGGCTCGCTCATGCTTCCGTTGCTCTCGATCTTCACGAGCGGCGGGACCCTTCGCTTCCTCGGAGTCCCCTTCACGGGGAGGCGCGCCCTGGAGTTCGAGCCAGACCCGGACAAGACCACCTCGGGGCAGCCGCGCCCGCTCTGTCCCGCCTGCTTCGAGCCACAACTGGAGGGCGTCGCTCAGTGCAGCCGTTGCGAGACCGCGTTCAAGACCCCCCTGGCTGCCGGCGTGCGCTCGTTGCTGATCCCCGGATGGGGGGACGCCTGGCTCGACAGCCGCATCGTGGGCGCGATCACCCTTCTGTTCACGATGTTCTTGTGGCTCAACGTCGTCGCGTTCCTCCAGGCCGCGGCGGCCACCGGCCCAGGCCAGGCGGACGTCGTCGGCAAGATGGTGACGGGCTTCCTGATGGCCACCGCGGCCGCCCACACGCTGTCTGGACTCGTGTCTGCGGCGCGAGCGCGCCACGGGCTCCGGGCGAAGAGCGGGCGGCTCCCCGCGACCGCGCCCCGCTCCGCTACAGAGCCACCCCAGGGTTGAGAATGCCCCGCGGGTCCCAGGCGGACTTCAGCGATCGCTGAAGCGCAAGAGCCGGGGCACCGAGCCGGTCCTCCAGCCACTTCGTCTTCGCCCGCCCGATGCCGTGCTCCCCGGTGACCGTGCCGCCGACCCGAAGGGCCAGCGCCATGACGTCGTCCACGGCGGCCGAGGCCTGGCCCGCGCCCGCCTCGGTCTCCCAGAGCACGTTGACGTGCAGGTTGCCGTCCCCGATGTGGCCGTAGCAGGCAATGGTCAGATCGTGACGCGCACCGATGTCCGCCAGCTCCGCAGTGACTGAGGGCATCGTGCCCAGCGGAACCGCGATGTCCTCGGTCACCCAGCCCAGCGCACCTCGCTTGACCCGCTTGCTCATCTCTCGCCGCGTCGCCCAGAGGGCACCTCGCTCTGCGGCCGAGCTCGCCTCGCGCACGGAGTTGGGGCCGGAGCGCATGCCGTCGAGCATCGCCTGGAGCGCCGCCTCGGTGGTGCCCTCGGGCCCGTCCACCTCCACGAGCAGCAAGGCGTTCGTTGCCTCGTCGACTCCGAAGGGGCTGCCCTCGTGCTCCCAGGTCGAGCGCACGCGCTGGAGCGCGACCGGATCGACCACCTCCATCGCCCGGGGGAGCACCCCAGCGCGCCGCGCATCCACGAGGGCCGATGCAGCCTCGCCCATGGACGAGAACCCCAGCAGCGCGGTGCGCACTTCGCGAGGGATGGGGAGCAAGCCCAACCGGACCCCCACGATGACCGCGAGCGTCCCCTCCGACCCCACGATCTGCGAGGTGAGGTCGTAGCCGGCCACGTCCTTGGGCTGGCGCCTCCCCGTCTCGATGACGCGACCGTCCGCGAGCACCAGGGTCAGTCCCATCACGTGCTGCCCCGTCACTCCGTACTTCAGCGCGACCGGTCCTCCGGCATTGGTGGCGACGTTGCCCCCGAGGGTGCACCAGTCGAGCGACGCAGGATCTGGCGGGTAGAACAGCCGGTGCTCGTGCTCCATCGAGTCGCGGAAGGTCTCGGTGATGACGCCGGGCTCCACTTCGGCGTAGCCGTGCTCGGGGTGCACCACGGTGATGGCCGTCATGGGGGCGAGAGAGAGCACGAGGCCCCCGGGAGTCGGCACACATCCGCCCGCCTTCCCGGACCCTGCGCCGCGGGGGGTCACGGGGACGCCGTGTGTGTGGGCCCAGCGCATCGTGGCGGCGACGTCCTCGACGCTCCTCGCCATCACGGCGGCACCAGGGACCACAGGCTGAACCACGGACTCGTCCCCCGCGAGCAGCGCCAGCTCCTCGGGATCCCGCTGGACGTCCACCGTCGCGGCGAGCTCCGACAGTCGCTGGTCGTCGGGGCCGTTGAGAGGAAGAAGGCTCATCGCGCGAAGGGTAGCCGGCTCGACGCCGCAAACCGTCCACTGCGCGCGCGATCACTGTGAAGTACTGCAAAGCACCGACCAACCCGCCCACGAGTCCCTATCCTTCGCGCACGGAGAAGGCATGACGTCTCGACTTGTGTACGCACTACTTACTTTGCTGCTGCTCGGAGCAGCGGCTTCGCCGTCTTGGGCGCTGGCTCAGGAAGCGGAGGCCGAGGCCGAGGCAGATCCAGCCACGGACGCCGCGACCGAGGCCGCCGAGGGCGGCGCGGAAGAAGCGCCGGTTGAGGAGCAGGTGTCCTTCCCGGTCGCCCTGGGTTCGCTGGCGCCGCCGCCGTTGCCCGAAGGCTTGCTCGAGCCGGGCAACGAGCCCGTCAAGGTCATGCTCCAGTTGGCGATCGATGAGGATGGCGATGTCACCGATGCTCAGGTCAAGGAGTCCTGCGGCATCGAAGAGGTAGACAACGCGGCCGTGGACTCGGCCCTGTATCTCAGCTTCTACCCCGCCCAGACCTCCGACGGCACCGCAGTGGCCGTCACCATCGACTACCCGTTCTTCTTCCTGCGTCCTGCCCCTCCGCCGCCGATGGTGCCGCCGGCGCGTCTGTCCGGGATGGTCGAGATCAAGGGAGACCGTGACCCCCTCCCCGCAGCCATCGTCGAGCTGTTCAAGGCCACCCCCAAGGAGGAGTTCAAGGACGACCCGAAGAAGCTCGAGCGGGCCGAGAACTGGGACACCGAGGACGAAGCCACCTACATCACCGAGACCGACGACGAGGGGCTCTTCGTCATCGACGACATCAAGCCCGGCATCTACATGGCGACCTTCGGCGGGGGCGCGTACCGCGTCGAGCGATTCATCGAGGACCTCGGCGAAGGCGTCCTCCGCGAGGTGCTGTACCGCGCTCGACCGACGGGCCTGAACGAGAGCACCACCGTGGCGCGACGTACGGCCGACGCGCCAAGCCGTGTCCTGACGCAGCAGGAGCTGCGGAAGATGCCTGGAGCCGGCGGCGACCCCATCGCCGCCATGCAGTCGCTGCCCGGCGTCGTGCGCGCCGCCAGCCAGGTCGGCGGAGGCTTCGCAGGAACCAACCAAGCGCCCATCATCCGCGGCGCGGCCAGCGAGGACAGCGTCCTCTACATGGACGGGCTGCCCGTCCCGATTCTCCTGCACTCCATCACCAACAAGACGGTGACTGGGGACTACATCCTCGACCAGGCGTACCTGCGCCCCGCGGCGCCGGAGGCTCGCTTCGGCGACCTGACTGGCGGTGTGCTGGGCATCGAGACGCGCTCCCCGAAGGAGAAGCGGGTCGGCGGCTTCGTGGACATCGGCATCGGCGAGTCCGGCGCCGCCATCGAGGGGCCGATCACGAAGAAGAGCCGCTTCTACGTCGGAGTTCGGCGCACCTACTACGACCTGATCATCAAGCTGGCGTTCCCCGGGGACAGCCGGCTTCAGTTGACCACGGCTCCGTTCGCTCAGGATCAGCAAGCCATCATCGAGTTCGACGTGGCGGAGTTCCTCACCGCGCACCTGAGCTACATCGGCACCCTCGACGGCATCAAGGTCGTGGACAACGGGGACGAGGATCAGGAGGAGCGGGGCCTCTTCGACACCCGCACCGACATGCACCGCTTCACGCTGCGGGGCGACTTCGAGCTGGGCAAGAACAAGAAGATCAAGAACCGCGCCGGGGTCGCGCTGACGCTGTGGGGCACGGAGTTCAACGCTCTGGACATCATCTCCCGCAAGGAGCGCCACACCACCGTCCACGTCTTCGACGACCTGAACCTGCCCATCTTCGAGTGGCTTCAGTTGGACGCAGGGTTCCTGGTGGAGATCGACGGCATCCGCCTCAGCGAGAACCTCCCTCCCCTCAGCCGGGAGGACACGGGGCCGAGCACCAACACCGGTCAGGAGCAGAACGTCGTGGGCTCGTCCCGCCAGACGCGCGCGTGGGTGGGTGGCTACGTCGGTCTGCCCATCACGCCCGTCGAGGGCATCACGGTGGCGCCGGAGTTCCGCCTCGACTGGCGCAACGACCTCAAGCAGGTGATGCCCCAGTTTCGGATGCGGGCCGGCTTCGAGCCCATCGAGCAGGTGCGCATCTCCGTGGCCGGTGGCCGCTACCTCCAGTCACCGTCCCAGGAGGAGCTGAGCTCCATCTCGGGCAACCCGAACTTGAAGGCCGAGGGCGCCTGGCACCTCAACGTGGGCGTGAACGTGCAGCCGGGGACGTTCCTCAACGTCAACCTGCAGGGGTACGCCAAGTTCCTCGACAACCAGACCGTGAGCTCCAACAGCTCCGGGGACGCCGCCGCCTTCGCGGACCTCGGCTTCGACTTCAGCGACCCGGACGACGACGATCCCACCAACGGCCTGACCAACGCTGGGATTGGCCGTATCTGGGGGACGGAGCTGTTCACCCGCTGGAATCTCTTCCCGGGCGGCCGCCTCGTGGGCTGGCTCGGCTACGGGCTGTCGTGGGCTCAGCGCAAGGACTTCGAGGACGAGGAGTGGCGCTTCTTCGCCAACGACCGGCGGCACCAGCTCACCGTGGTCCTCCAGGGTCGCTTCCCGGGGGAGGTCTCGCTGGGCGCGCGCTTCCAGATCCAGAGCGGCGCG
>JAGSHC010000438.1 GCA_023954745.1 Deltaproteobacteria bacterium
CACGGGGGGGGGATGCACCCACTCGGAGAGGGAGTCTTGCGACGCCGCTGCTGCGTCGTCTGCTTCGGCCAGGGCCATCTCGCGCTGCTCGAGGGATGCAGCGGCCCTCTCGTCTGCGGGACCCTGATCGCCGACCGCGGGCAGTCGAGCCCGTGACGCCGGGCTCGGCACCGCCAGGAGTCGCGCGAGGGTGTCGGGGTGCTGTGGCTCCTCGACGGGCGTCTCGTCCGCCGGCTGGTCGCGAAGCGAGGAGACGTTCAGGAGGCTGTCGACGAGGTCGGGCTGGTCCAGGCTGTCGGGGACCTCGAGCCCTCGGGGAGGTGCGGGCGCGGGCGCGGGAATCGCCGAAGGCGGCGCAGCAGCAGGGATCGCAGCCATGGACGGACGCGTGATGGGGAGCACTCCCCCACCCGCGGGCAGCCTGGGCATGTTCATCGAGGGGATCCGCTCTTCGGACAACAGATCCCAGTGGGTGATCGGAGGCGCGCTGTCCTCGATCACGGTGACCGGCCGAGCCGTCACCTTGATCTCCTTGGCGTCGACTCCTTCCCAGGAGTCGTCGAGGGAGCGATCAGGGGCGGGACTCGGAATCGCGGGCGGGCGTGGGTCGCTCGGCTTCGCCATCAGCCGCCCATCCTACCCCCCACGGTCCCCGGGCGACACGGTCCGAGGGCGCTGTGGGAAGATCGATTCGTGGTCGATCCCTCAACTCCTCCGTCGCGGCGGCGATTCCGGCTGCTCCTGCCGGTCGCGGGGATCGTCGGGGGACTGGCGATCGCAGAGGGTGCGGCCCGCTGGCGGCACGCCCATCCGGCCGCTCCACCCGTGGAGGAGGTCGCCGCACCGCGGGGCATGTTCGTGGCCGACGCGGTCGCTGGCTTTGCGCTGGCCCCGGACGTTCACCGTCCCGACGAGCGCTTCTCCACCAACTCCTCAGGCCTGCGGGATCGCGAGCGCGCCGGGGCTCTCCCTGCGGCGGGGACGGTGCGGGTCGCCCTCGTGGGAGACTCCTTCGTCGCCGGCGTCGGGGTGGAGGACGACCAGCACATGGCGGCCCTGCTCGACGACGCGTCGGGCGCACTCGAGGTATGGAATCTGGGGGTCCCCCACTATGGAACCCACCAGTCTGCCTTGGGGCTCGCTGCCCGCTGGGACGAGGTCGAGCCCGACGTCGTCGTGCTCGCCGTCTTCGAGGGGAACGATGTGTGGGACGACCTCCAGGGGCCGGGTACCTACACCGTGCGGGATGGGTGGATCACCCGCCGCGCCTGGGCTCCTTGGCCTGGAGACCCATTCGTCGCCGCGCGGGCGGAGATGAATCGGCCGGTCCTGGCGCACCACCTCCCAGGCGACGGGGCGCTCTGGCGCCACTCGTACGCCTACAGGCAGCTGCTTCGAGGTGCGCACGCCCTCCAAGTGGGTGGCGTCGATCGGTGGCCTTGGGCGATGGAGCCCTTCGACTACGAGGCCTTCGGCGGCGTTGCGTGGCTGTACCTGGAGCCGCCGCCTCCTCCCATCGAGAGCGCGTGGGCGATCACCGAGCAGGTGATCGGGCAGCTCGCCGCCGACGTGCAGGCTCGGGGCGCGACCTTTGCTCTGTTGCCGGTGCCCGCGAAGATCTCGGTGGCCCCTGAGGACCTTCGTCGCGCGTTCGAGGAGGGCTGGGAGCAAGGCCCTCGCGAGGGTGGGGGAGCACGCGACGGATCCCGCTCCCTCGACGACGAGTCACCGGGCGAGCGGCTGTGGGCGATCGCGCGGGCTCACGGGGTGCCGCGGATCGAGCTCTTGTCGTCTCTGCGCGCCGCCGCCCAGAACGAGCGGGTGTACTACCGAGACGACTCGCACTGGAACGCTGCCGGGCACCGCGTGGCGGCCGACGCCCTTGCCGCGGGGCTCGCCCATCTCGGGTGGATTCCCGCGAACCCCGATCGTTCCAGGCGCCTCCGCGACGCGGTGCCCATCGGGTCTGCCCCGGAGAGCTTCGAGGACGGCTTCCTTCTGGGGGGGAGCGGCCCGGGGCCCTGGGGTCCGCTCCCCGTCGAGGATCTCGATCGTGTCGCGGACGCCGCCCTGCCCATCCCCTTCGGTCAGGCCCTGATCGACCTGACCCCCGACGAGGCGCAGCTGCTCTACCCCACGCTGATTGCCTTCTCGGCTTCTTCGGCGCAACTCGCGGGGCTGCTCCCGGAGCGACTCGCCGGGGGGATCCGGGGGGAGATTCAGCAGGCGGTGCAAGAGGACGCCTTCTCTGCGTGGGTCGGAGCGATGGCCACCTATTCCGGCGCAGACGGGTCTGTGACGCTCCTCATTCAGGACACGGGATGGGAGCCTGCGCAGGTGAACCGCCTTCACAGTCGGTGGCAGGCGAGCACCCTGCCGCCGCTGACGACCGGTCGGCCCCTGGCTTCGGAGACCCCGGAGCACCGAGAAGGCCGCTTTCTCCAGGCACCAGTCGTCCCCGCGCGACCGCGCATCGTGGTCCAGGCCTGGTCGGAGGATGGCGACGTGGGCTCGCTGCGAAGGGCTCTCGATGCCCTGAGTTGGGATGCCGCCGAGCGACTGCAGGGCTCCACTGGCCAGGGGCCTGCGGAGCTTCCGCGGGGTCCCCTGCTTCCCCCTCCGTCGACCCTCCAGGAGGGCTTGGCGTCGCCGGCCGCCCTGGCCGCCTCTCTGCCCGAGGCGCCCGAGGGCTGGGCGCTGCTCGCGCAGGGACATGGATACCGCCGGGAGGCACGTCAGAACGTCGCGTCCATGGGCACCGCCTTGTACGGGCGGGATGGCGGAGTCATCGAAGTGACCGTGCAGG
>JAGSHC010000479.1 GCA_023954745.1 Deltaproteobacteria bacterium
CGTCTGCGGTGGCGTCGTCGTCGTTTGCGGTGGCGTCGTCGTCGTTTGCGGTGGCGTCGTCGTCGTTTGCGGTGGCGTCGTCGTCATCCCCGATGACCGGGGGGCACCCGAACAGCAGGACTGCCCAGAGGACGAGCGGCAGGCGAGAAGTCATCAATCACTCCCAGTCGGGCGAATAGAAGCCCGCGTTCAACGAGGAACCGGTGAACAGCGTCCAGTCCGGCAGCCCGGATCGGCTCGAGAACGGCAGCAGCGAGTAGAGCAGCCCTTCGTCTCCTTCGGTGGCCACCATGACGGCGTCGAGCTTGTCTCCCCGAGGGAAGACCGTGAGCAGCGCGCGGCCGGAGCCCCCAGTGCCTTGCACGTTGACGTCGTCTCGGTCCCAGGTCGCATCGACGCTGGGGTTCACGACGTCGGCGTCGACTCCGATCCAGATCAGCTGGTGGGACGCCCGCACCGCGTCGGTCAGCTCGGTTGCGGTGAGGCTGCAGGCCGCTCCGTTGCCGAGGATCTGCCAGTAGCTGCTGAGGTAGGCGGCGTAGTTGCGCGCTTCGCCATCTTCGGAGGTGACGAAGCAGAAGGGCCGGCGGAACGCCTGATTGAAGGGGCCGTAGACCTCGTTGTTCTTGCCGTCCTGAGGCCCGACGGCGATGGGGCCGTCTGCCACCGGGAAGCTCTCGCCATCCACCACCACGGTGCTGATTCCCTTGCCCGCCAGGGCCGTTCCGTCCAGGACGAGGCTGCGGGCGTTGTCCGTATCCAGGGTCACGGTGTCCCCGTCCACGGAGGAACTCAGCACCACGTCGTCGTCGGTGCCGAGGGCCGAGCGAATGGTCACGTACGAGTGCTCTCCGCTGTAGGACGGCAGCGCGCTGCGGAAGCTGAAGTCGAGCTCGGTGGGGTCCAGGGTGTGGTCCTGGGCCCAGGAGATCATGGGCTCCCAGTCCACGCAGTCGGCGCCGGGCTCGTCGCCGTCGGCGTCCCACCAATGCCCCGCCCCGGGCTGCTCGTGATACTCGAGGTCGTCGGTGATGGGCTCCACGAGGTCACGCATCGTGCGCGCCTGGGTGACCGGCACGTTGGTGTCTGCGTCTCCGTGAATGATGTAGACGCCCCTGGCGGCGAGGTTGTCCACGTACTCGCGGGTGTCGCTGTGGGCGCGGGAGCGAGCCCGGGCGCCAGAGGGCCGGGTTCCGCCCGAGGGGTAGTCGTAGAACGACTGCCAGCCCGCGGACGGCGCGAGGGTGGCAAACCGTCCCGGGGTGCTGGTCCCTACGTGCCATGTCCCGTGGCCCCCCATGCTGTGCCCGGTGAGGTACTGCTTCGTGGGGTCCGTGCCGAAGACCGCCTTGGCGTCATCCATCGAGGCCAGGGCGTTGAAGCGTCCCCACTCCTCCCAGTCGAAGCCAAAGGGGTGACGGTTCGTTGGGGCGATGATGTACGCCCAGTCCTTTGCCGAGTAGCTGCCCGACTGGCCGCGCCCCTGCACTCCGGCCCCGTGCAGGGAGAGGATGAGGCCGTAGGCGCGGTCGGGGTCGAAGTCCGTGGGGGGCAGGACCCCGTACTGCTGGATGGAGCCGTCCACGGGGGAGCGGTAGGTGCGCCAGTGGTTGGACCCTTCGGGGCGCAGTCCGACGGTGACCTCGCGTTGGTAGCTGAACTCCATGCTCGGAGAGCCCACCTGGAGGAGGGCAGTCCACGGAGTCTCGGCGTCGATCTCGGCCTGGGTTACCGCGCGCTTGGGGCGGAGGAGGAAGGGCGCCTGGGTCGACGCGGCGGCGCC
>JAGSHC010000341.1 GCA_023954745.1 Deltaproteobacteria bacterium
GCTGCACCTCGCTCGCACGCGGGGCCTTCGACCGCGGCGCCTCGACCACGTCTTCTTCGGCCCCTCGGCCACGGAGGCGGAGTGCCGTGCCGCAACCGCTCGCCTGGGCGACGCCTTCACGGTGGAGCAGCCCGACGACATGGCCTCCCCCGCTGCGGCTCTCCTGGCCGAGGGCGCAGTAGTCGCCCGCTTCGACGGGGCCCTCGAGTACGGACCCCGGGCCCTGGGGAACCGCTCGATCCTGGCGCGCACGGACGACCCCTCGATCAATGACTGGCTCAACGAGCGCCTGCATCGCTCCGAATACATGCCCTTCGCACCAGTGACGCTGGCGTCCGAAGCCGGCGCCCTCTACGAACACCTCGACGGCGCCGCCCACTGCGTTCCCTTCATGACCGTCGCCCTCCCCGTGACCTCCTCCGTGGGGCAGGAGCACGCGGCAGTGGTGCACGTCGACGGAACCGCCCGCCCCCAGGTGCTGAACGCCGCCGGCAACCCGGGGCTCCACGCGATTCTCTCGGCCTTCCACCGGCGCACGGGGATGCCCTCCTTGGTGAACACGAGCTTCAACCGCCACGGCGAGCCCATCGTCTGCACCCCCGCAGACGCAGTCGACACCTTCCTCGGTGCCGGACTCGACGCCCTCATCCTCGGGCCGCTCCTGGTGCGCCGCCTCCACCCCCTGCCGAGGCCCTGATGAAGTCCAACTGGATCCTCGGGATTGGCGACGGGCACGACTCCGGGGCGGCCCTCGTCGACGAGAACGGACACCTCGCCTTTGCCGTCTCCGAAGAGCGGCTCACCCGGACGAAGCGGCAAGCGGGATTCCCCTACCAGTCCGTCGCCATGGCCCTCGAGGAGCGCCTCTCCCGCGGAGGGCGGTTGGAGGCCGTGGCCGTAGCCGAGCGCTCGGGTCGCGCCCCCTTCCGGCTGCTCGACAGCTGGTATCGCAAGACCGCTGCGTCCCGCGGACCGCTGGGGTCCGGTGCCCGTTTCGCCGCCGCCTGGTCCCGCGGGGTGACCCGCTACGCCGAGGGCGCGAGCGAACGAGCCTCTCGACGGATCCTCGAGCGACGTCTGCGGGACCTGGGACTGGGCCACGTGCCCTTCGCCCTCGTGGACCATCACGACTGCCACGCGTGGGGAGCGGCTGCGGGAGCCGAGGATGCCCTCGTCGTGACCATGGACGCCTTTGGCGACGGGGTCTCCGGCGGCATCTACCGGTTCGAGCGCGGCGGCACACCCCATCCACGACTCCGGCGCTGCCGGCGGGTCCCCGCCCCCCACGGAGCCGCCATCGTCTACGGGGCGATCACGCAGTTCCTGGGCTTTGACGAAGGAGACGAGGGCAAGGTGGTCGCCCGCGCCGCGTCCGGGGACCCGGACCGTCTGCGCAGCCACTTCGAGGCGTGCCTCGGCCTGCGGGACGGCTTGCCGTGGCTGTCCGCCCCCGATGCCATTCACATCCTCACTGGCGCCCTGGAGAACGAGCCGGAGGACGACGTCGCTGCCGCCTTGCAGGCCCACACCGAGCGCATCGTCCTGGGCGTGCTCTCCCAGGCCCTGCGCGACTTCGGCGGCCAGCAGCTTCGCCTCGCTGGCGGCCTCTTCGCCAACGTCGCCCTCAACCGCGAGGTCGCTCGCCTCGCCACCGACGCGGGCGTGGAGGACGTGTTCGTGTTCCCTGCCATGGGAGACAGCGGGCTCTGCGCTGGTGCGGCCCTCGCGGCCCGGGTGGCGCGCGGGGGCCGACTGTCGGGGCTCACCGACGCCCGCATCGGTCCCCTGGCCTGGGACGAGAGCGCTCCCCTCCCCATGCGCGTTCCCCCGCTGCCCATCGCGTGCGACGACGAGTCGGTCCGGGGCGCCCTGGTGTCGGGCGAGGTGGTGGCGCGCTGCACCCGCCGCATGGAGTTCGGCCCCCGCGCCCTCGGCTCCCGGTCGCTCCTGTTCCGCGCCCACGACCCCAGCATTGGGCGCGTTCTCAACGAGCACCTCGGCCGCGACCAGCGCATGCCGTTCGGGCCCGTCATCCCCGTGGAAGAAGCGCCTCGGCTGTTGAAGGGCTGGAGCGACGCCGTCGCTCCCATGACCCGCTACATGACCATTGCGCTGCCGGCCTCGGACGCGTTGATCCGTTGCGCGCCCGCGGCGGTGCACGCCGACGGCACCACGCGGGCCCAGGTCCTGCGGACCTCGGACGATCCCGTCCTGCACCAGATGCTGCACGACATGCCCGAGAAGCTCCTCATCAATACGAGCTTGAACCTGCACGGCGAGCCCATCGCCTGCTCGCTCGAAGAGGCGGCGCGCTCGGCCGCCGGGGCAGGCGCCGCCTTGCTCTGGGTGGGTTGAAGCAGCGGTCCGGCCCGCGCCCGCCTATCCTGGGTGGCGCATGAAAGAGATCGCCCTCATGTTCAGCGGCGGCGTCGACTCGACGATGGCCGCGTGCCTGCTCGCCGAGCAGTACGACCGCGTGCACCTGCTGACCTATCACAACGGCCACGGGACGGCCCACATGGGCAAGACGAAGCGCCGTGTGGAGGAGCTCCAGGCGAAGTGCGGGCGAGACAAGTTCGTGCACATGCTGACGAGCACGAAGGCCCTGATGGAGACCGTCGTGGTCGACGATCTCGTGGAGACCTACGCCGAGTATCGGTCGGGCTTCATCTGGTGCATGGGCTGCAAGCTCGCCATGCACGCGCGGAGCGCGATCTACTGCCTCGAGAACGGACTGACGGAGATGAGCGACGGCTCGTCGGGGTCCACCCAAGAGATGGTGGAGCAGATGCTCGTCTCGCTCTCGCTGATCCGCGCCTTCTACGCAAAGTACGGCATCACCTTCGCCACGCCGGTCTACGACATCCCCCGGGAGGAGGAGCAGAAGACGCTCCGCGCCCGGGGGTTCCGCATGGGCTTGCAGGTGCTGGGTCGCAACATCGGGATCCAGCCCAGCTGCTACGCCGGCCTCGTGTACTACGCGCCCTACATGCTCTTCCACAAGCCACCGAAGCACGACGAGGCCCTCGTGGCGCGATTCATCGAGGAACGCTCTTTGCGGGCGCACGCCCTCGTGGAAGGCTGGTTCAAGCAGCAGGGCCAGGAGGTCCCCCGCCTCGCTGCCGAGGGAGCTGCCTGATGCCGTGTTGCGGAGGCGACAAGTCCGGGAAACCCATCTCCCGTCTGCAGTACGTGGCGGGCCGGGTGGCGTTTCGTCAGCTGCGCACCGGCATCAGCTTCGGACTGCACGGCGCGGGACTCCGCTCCCCGCGCCTCGCGCGCATCGCCACATTCTGGGACCAGCTCAGCGCGGATTGGGCCAAGTCCATCGCCGCCGAAGAGGGCATCCTGATCGGCCCGCAGCCCGAGGAAGTCTGCACTCTGGAGGCGGCCCCGCCGAGCCACGTGGCCATCGGCACCGGGGCGGACGACTTCGGGGCGGACTGGGATGACGCCTGGGTGGACGACGCCGCGCCCGACGCCGCCTGAGCGAGAGGCTCACCTCTGGAATCCATCGTCATCGTCGGCGCCGGCTTCGCCGGACTCTGTGCCGCCTTCCACGCGCGCGCTCTGGGCGCTGACCCGCTGATCATCGAGGCCGCCGACGGCCCTGGTGGGGCCTGGCGGCGCATGGACCCGACGATGCGCTGCCTCTCGCCGCGCCGCTACGACCAGCTTCCCGACGGCTCCACCCCGCCGGGGACCGACGACCTCGCGAGCGCCGAAGAGGTCGCCTCGGCGTTGCGCACGTTCGCTGATCGCCAGAGCTTTCGCGCCCGATATGGGGAGTCCGTGTCGTCCGTGACGAGGATCGACGGGGGCTTCTCGCTGCACGTCGGAGGAGAGACTGTCTCCTGCCGGCACCTCGTCGCGGCCACGGGCATCGCCGGGGCCCCGCGCACCCTCGACCTCCCCGGCGGCGCCGGCTTCGCGGGAGACCAGCTGCCAGCGATGGGGTTACACCAGCGCGTCGACGAGGTGGGGCAGCGGGTGCTGGTGGTGGGGGCCGGCAACTCCGGTGCCGACGCCGTCCGCTTGCTCGCCTGGACAGACCGGGAGGTCACCCTCTCGTCCCGTCGGGCTCTCGCCTCGCAGGGGCCCTGGCCTGCCGGCGCCGCGGGGGCGCTCAAGTGGCGTCTGTCCGGACTCCCCATCGGGCTGCTCCCCCCCCAGCTTCGTTGCACCGACACGGTCCTGCCCGTGGACGATCTGCTCAACATGGCCGTGTCGGAGGGCGCGGTCCGGCTGGTGGGTCCGGCCCTTCGGTTCGAGTCCCACGGGGTCCGCTGCGCTCCGAGCCCCGGAGCCGAGAGCTCCCCCGAGGTGATTGTCCCCGTCGACACGGTGGTGCTGGCCACCGGCTACGACCGCGATCTGGACTGGCTGGGCAGCCTCGTCCCCCGAGACGTCCGAGGTGCTCCGCTGCATCGCGGGGGGCTGGTCTCGCCGCACCTCGCGCTCTTGGGGTTGGACTGCCAGCGCACCCGACGCAGCGGCTTCCTCCGAGGAATGAACGAGGACGCCAGGGCGGTCGTCTCCACGCTCTTGTCCCACCCCCGCGGAGCAGTGCGCGGCTAGATCAGCGGCTCCCCAGTTCGTCCAGCAGGCGCTTCGCTTCGGGGTCGTGAGGGAAGTTGGCGATGGACCGCTCGAGCATCTGGCGTGCTCGCTCGGTCTCCCCACGGGCAAGGTAGATCCGCGCCAGGCCGTTGTACTTGCGGAACTCGATGTCCGGGTTGATCGCCACCGCCTTCTCGAGGTGCACCGCCGCCTCGTCCAGCTGGCCGCGCTGCAAGTACACGAGGCCGAGCCCCTCCCACGGACAGGTGTAGCCCGCGCCCGTGGTCTCCATGGCCGCGCGATAGCTCGCCTCGGCGTCGTCGAGGGCACCCCGGTCGAGCTGGATCCCGGCGATCTCCGCCAGGGCGTAGGGGTTGCCCGGGTCCGCAGCGAGGACCTCGCGGAGGAGAGCCTCGGATCCATCCCCGTCACCGAGCCAGGCCAGGCTGTTGGCCTTGCCCAGGAGTCCAAGGAGGTGCTCGGGGCGCTCAGCCAGCAGCTGGTCGAACCAGTCGAGGGACTGGGAATAGCGGCCGGCGTTGCTCTCCGCCCAACCGAGTCCCAGCCAGGCCAGGCGGCGCAACACGTCGCCGCGGGGTGCTTCCTCGAGCGTCGGGAGCGCCTCGGAAAGCAGACGACGGGCGTCGTCGTGGCGTCGACGGGCTACCAGCACGTGGCCCTCGACCACCGCCCGGTCCGGGCCTGCGAGTGATGAGAGCGAGCGTTCGGCGCCGTCGATGTCCCTCTCGAAGAGGCGGCCCAGAGCCTGGGCCGTAGCCACCGCCTCCCCTTCGCCATCGGCCACCGAGCTGACGTCGTCGGGCCGACCGCGGTCGAAGGCGTCGAGGGCCTCCTCGGCCGTGGCAGGCGTCCGCGGCCGGACGGTCTCGAGACGGGCAAACAGCTCGCCGAGGCCCTGATAGGCGCAGCCCATCTCCGAGCCGTCGGAGCCAAACATCGAGTCCATCAGCACCGAGGCCGCTGCGTCGGCGCGTCCCGACTGCACGAGGACGAGTCCCAGGGTCTGTTCGCTGTCCTGGATGGCGAACACGTCGTTGGTGGCCCGGGCGTAGCGCATGGCTCTGCGCGCGTGCCGCCCCGCCTCGGCGCTGTTCCCCTGAGCGACCTGCGCCCGCGCCAGACCTCCCCAGGCGAGAGGATCGAACGGTCGCAGCTCCGTCACCTGCCGGTAGAGCAGCTCGGCCTCCGCGGGGTCTTCGCTCCGGGCGGCGGCCAGCAACAACCGGTCCGCCTCGCCCCGGGGGGCGAGCTCGAAGGGCC
>JAGSHC010000169.1 GCA_023954745.1 Deltaproteobacteria bacterium
ACCCCGAGGATGCCGCCGTCTGGGCGGATGGCGCCATCGCGGCCGCGGCGCTGGGGGACGTGGAGAGTGGGCTGGCGCGGCTGCGGCGGGCCTACGCCCTCGACCCCGACGCGGTGGACGTGGCGAGCTTCGACGACGAAGGGACCTTCGACCGGTTCAAGGCCGACCCGTGGGCCACCGCCGCGCTCGAGGCGTTGGCTAGCGGTCAGGCTCCGTAGCGTCGGGGCGGGAGAGCAGGGGTCCAGGCACCGTCGCATCGGGGCGGGAGAGCAGGCGTTCGCGATGGACGAGCAGCACGAGGTCCTTCCCTCCGCCCGACCAGCGCTGAATCGGCTCCAGCTCTGCCCTCAGCTCCTCGAACTTCGCCAGGGAGTTCTGCCCGTCCGTAGCGCAGTGCTCCATGGTCCCCTGCGGACTCGCCACGAGGAAGAACGCCGCTTCGTCCATCAGGTGCGGCGCGCACCAGGCGGCCTGCCAGCGGGTCCAGGCGTTCGCCTCGACTCCCTGGGCCCACAGCGGCGTCCACAGCCAGGGCTCCGGGCTCATGACGGCGGCGCGCCGGATGCCGCCGGGGTTCAGGGCCTGCACCACTGCGTCGATCGTCTCCACCGGGAGGTCGTCGGGAGTCGCGCGGCGGTAGGGGAAGGGCTCGTCGTCGCCGCTGAGGTGAGCAGCCGCGACCCCGAGCAGGCCGAGCAGCGCGAGGGGGGCTGGCTGGAGGAACCGCGACCAAGACCGCCCGGCGGTCCCCGCCGAGAGAGACGCCAGGCCGACGCCCCCGAGGGCGCACCACACGCCCAGGGCGGGCAGGAGGTAGCGGATCTCCTTGTTCGCGAGCAGCGAGAACAGCAGCGCGGGGCCCAACACGGACGCGAAGAGTACGGCGCGCCCCCGCAGACCTCGCCGAAGAGCGGTCAGGCTTCCCGCCGCGGCCAGGACGGCCAGAGGCACCACCAGGAGCTCCCACCCGAGCACCCCGGCGTAGTAGAGGGCGTCCCCGAGGGGCGCGCGCTCGGCGGCTCCGAAGGCCTGGGCGCCCTCCCCTTGCCCCACGGAGAAGACGAAGGTGGCGACTCGGCCTCCGGCGAGCAGATACCAGGGCCCCGCGACGGCGGCCGCCACCGCCACGGCGAAGGAGCCGAGGCGGAGCATGGCCGCCCGCTGCGACGAAGCGAGCACCGCGACGAGCGCGGGCACCGCCAGCGACACCGGGAGCGTCCACTTCACGAGCATGGCTGCTCCCACGACGGCCCCGAGGGCGGCGGCGTTGCGATCCGAAGGAGACTCGTCGAGGGCGAGGAGGAGGCGGACCGAGCATGCGAAGAGGGCCGCGAGCGGCACTTCGGACATCAGAGAGCCCGCCAGCAACAGAACTGCGGGCGAGGTGGCCGCGAGCACCATCGCGATCACCCGACTGCGCTCCGCATCCCAGGATCCCATCCCCGACCGCCGCGCGACGTCCCCCGCGATGCCCGACACCGCCCAGAGCAGCAGCCCCAGCCAAGCGACTCGCACCACCGAGAGCCCGTGGGGGCTTGGTGTCATCAAGAGCAGCGCCAGCGCGTCGCTGATCACCAACAACGGAGGGCGGTAGGTCCCCACGAGGTGCAGGAAGACCTGCTCGACGTCGAGCGCATAGACGTGCCGTGCCAAGGACTCACCGAGCTCGAAGTAGCGGGTTTCGTCCTCGTCGAAGTCGACTGTGCCCCGGTTGCGCACCATCGCCACCAACACGCCGCAGGCCGTCAGGCCCCACAGCCAGAGGCGCGAGCTCTTCATCGCCTCTTGGAGAGCAGCCCACGCACGAGGCAGGCGACATAGCGGT
Source organism: Deltaproteobacteria bacterium (assembly GCA_023954745.1). Lineage (GTDB taxonomy): Bacteria > Myxococcota_A > UBA796 > UBA9615 > UBA9615 > JAGSHC01. Next base: position 1,826 of record JAGSHC010000169.1, read on the forward strand.
GGGCGACGCGAGGCAGGACGATGGAGCTGGTGCCGTGCTCGCGCGCGTACTCGTGGGCGGGCACCTCGTCGCAACGCAGGCCGTGGTGCAGCGCCTGCATGAGCATCTCCTGCTCGATCGTGGTGCTGTCCTCGCGCAGGGTCAGGCGGCGGCCCGCCTCGGTGCGGAGGGCGCGAAAGCCGTTCTGGCTGTCCGAGAGCCGCACGCCGAAGCGGTAGTTGATGCAGAGCGTGATGATGTCCGAGCCGATCATGCGGGCGAACTTCTCGAGGTCCCCGTGCAGCTCGTCGCTGCCGCCCTTGGGTCGCGAGCCCACGACGAGGTCGGCGTTGCCTTCCTGGATCGGGGCGACGAGTCGAGGGATGTCCGCCGGATCGTGGGACCCGTCGGCGTCGATGAACACCACGATGTCGCCCGTGGCCTCGCGGATTCCCTGCCGCACAGCAGAGCCCTTGCCGCGGCCGTCGTCCGTGAGGATGCGGGCGCCGGCTCGCTGGGCGATGGCCACGGTGTCGTCGGTCGAGCGTCCGTCGATGAGGATGAGCTCATCGGCGTGAGGCTTCGCGCCGTCGAGCACCGCGCCGACGGAGGGCGCTTCGTTGCGCGCGGGCACAACCACGCTGACGGTGAGCGGCATGGCGGCAGGGTACCCTCTTCGCCGATGTCTTCGTCCGAGCCGTCCTCGTCCCCGCTTCCGCGCTGGGGTCTGCCCCGGGAGGCGCTGTTCGGCGTCGCGGCGCTGTTCTTCTGGGCCGTGGGGCTGTACCTCCGGACCTTGGAAGCGGGCAGCACGTCTCTGGATCAGGCGGCGATTCACCCGCATTACTTCGCCGCGCTGATGGCTCGGGGTGAGCCCTGGCCAGCCGTGGGACCTCCGGCCGCGTTCTTCGTCCGTCACGGCACCGTCAACGCGTTCCTGCTCACGCTGCTCCAGCCCTTCGCCGACTCGCTCCTCGACTCGGTGCGCTCGGCGGCGGTGCTGCGTTCGCTGGCGATTCCCCTGAGCTACCTGCTGGGCCGTGCCCTCGGTGCGCCGGCCCTGGGACTCGCGGCGGCCGCCATGCGGGCGCTTGCTCCCGAGTCGGTGAACCTGGACCGGCACTTCGGCGGCACCTACTTCCTCGATCCCGTGCTCCTGGCGACCATGTGGGGCCTCGCCGCAGGTAGGGCGTCGAGCACCGCGCGCCTGGCGGCGACGGGGGTGGGCCTGGCGTGCCTGCCGCTGGTGCACCCCATGGGGTTGCCGGCAGCCTTGGGATTGGGCGGCGCCTGGGCCTGGATCCTCTCTGGCCGCCGAGGCAAGCAGCGCCTGATTCCCCTGGGGATCGCGGCGCTGCCGCTCCTTCCGTATCTGGCCGTGGAGGTGGCGAGCCACTTCGGCGCGGTGCGCTCGGTCCTGTCGATGCTGTCGGGCGGCGTCGAGTTCGAGGCGCCAGGCGAAGAGGAGGTCGGGCTGCTCTGGACGGTGACGCTCCTCCTCAAGGACCCAGCGCCGCTTCCCTTGGCGCTGCCGGCGCTGCTGGCGTGGCTCTCTGCGCCTGCGCTGGCAGGGTTGCTGCTGCTCCGCGGCGATGTGCGAGCGCGGCTGGGGCTGCCTCTGCTCGGGTACGCGGCGGGGGCCGGACTGCTGCTGCTCTTCTTCCTCGCAGTGCAGGGAGGCGTGGGATACGGGTACGGGCACCACGTGATGTCGGCGTTCCTGCTCGGTGTTGGCATCCTCTGCGCGCTCTGGGGGCGTCTCGCGGCGGCGCGGTGGGGGCTGGAATCCTCCCGACACCGCGTCGAGCTGGCGCTGGGCGTCTCGCTGGTGGTGGCCCTGGCGCCCTTCGGCCCGCGCATGTTCTCTGATGCCGAGGGCGCCGACCGCAGCTGGCCCTGGGGCATGTCGGCGGCGGGCAGCATCGAGGCCATGGCCCATCTCATCGAGACCGAGCGCAGCGGTCGACCGATGCACCTGGCTCTGGTGCACGCGCCGGACGCGCAGCCTGCTCCCCCCGTGGCCCTGTCCGGGGTGGTGGTGGAGCTGCTGCACCGAGGCTTGCCTCTGACGGACCTGCCCCAACATCCGCCCACCGACGGTCCCGTGGAGGGTTGGTTCATCCTCGTGGGCGACGGCGTGGAGTTGCTCGCCCATGGGGGCCCGCCCGGCCAGCTGGTCCCCTACGAAGACCCCCACCCCCAGGCTGAGCGCATGGCGGTGCGGGTGTGGCGGAGCGAGGACTTCATGGTCACGAAGGCCTGGATGGAGTCGCTGCCCGAGGGCTACGAGTTGTACGGCACCGAGGAGTATCAGGACCTCGAGGAGTACTACTTCGCGCGGCCCGTCTGGCCTGGGCGCGGCGGGGCGCTGCCCATCATGGAGTCGGAGTTCCGTTCGTCCGACTGGTAACGGGGGCGGCGGAGGGTGCGGAGGCTCCCCACCACCAGAAGTGGGCACACCAGGAGCAGGGCGAGCAGCATCGCGTGGGCGGGCCGGGGCCGCGCTTCGAACGGCATGGGGGTGGGCGTCAGGCCGGCGGATGAGGAGCGCTCGAGGGTCCCCAGCACGACGTGGCGCGGCCAGAACCCGAAGATGGGGAGGACTCCCGGAGCGGCGAGGGTCGCGATGTAGGCCTGGCTGGGATCGAGGTTGTCGAACGCCACCGTCGGGCGGCCGTCTTCGTCGGGCTGGAGGGGGAGTCTCCCCACGCTGCGCACGTTGCCGGCGAGTTCGCGGAGGGGGTACTCGTCCACCGCGTAGAGAGCGACGATGCCCGCGCCGCCCTCCACCCAGAGCCGGCCCACCGAGCGGTCGTGGGGCTCCCCTGTGCGGGCGTGGGTGAGCACCACGACCTGCCCGAACTCCTCGTGGGGCGCCGGCCTCACCAAGCGTTCGCTGACCAGGGTGGAGGCGAGAGCCTCGTACGACGCGCTGCTCTCCAGTCGGTCCTGCTCGTTCTTCTCGGTCACCACCCAGACACCGACCTCCGGGTCTGGAGAGCCCCACGTCGCGTCGTGCCAGGGAACGGGAAGGGGAGTCAGGCACTGGCTGGGGGCGAAGTACGACGCAGGGCCCAGCCCGACGTCGTCCGGCTTGGACTCCGCCGCCACGTAGGCCGCCGCCCTCTCGAGCGCGTTGTTCGGAGGTAGCTGGGCGCGCAAGGTGCCCCAGAGGACCACGACGAGCAGGCACAGAGCTCCGATGCCGCGGGCTGTGCGCGGGAGAGACTCGATCGCCGCCGCCCAGGCAATCGCGACCAGCGGCGCGAGGTGCACGAAGTAGCGAGGGTCCAGCCGGTGGTCGTGGCCGAACTGAGCCGAGAGGAGCCAGAACGGCGCGAGCATTCCCAGGAAGCCACCGACGGCGAGAGCACCCAGGACCGCGGTTCCCCGCCCGCGACGCAGAAGCGCGAGCAGGGCCACGCTCGTGGCGAGGGGAAGGACCCAGGCGAGAGGAGTCTGGAGCAGGGGGCCGTGGTGACCAAAGACGAGTCCGTCCACAGCCCGGGCGAGGGTGGGGAGAATGTCGTTGTCGTCGAAGCTGCCGCCGCCGTCACCGCCTCCCATGTCGAGCAGTCCACCGCCTCGCGCCCGCAGCTGCAACCAGGCCGCTCCGAATGCTGACGTGGCGAGCAGCCAGGCGACGCCTTGTCCCAAGGCGAATCGCACCTGGGCGGATCGATGGGAACGAAGGGCCACGAGGCCTCCGAGGCTCACCAGCCCGGCGACGGGCCACAGGGGGATCGACGTGGCGAGGGCCGTCCACGTCAAGAGGCCGGCGACGGAACCAAGACGTCGACCCTTGGCGCCGAAGCGGGGTGGGAGACCGCCGGGGCTGGTCCCCTCGGCCAGCTCCACCGCTACCCAGGCCAACCCCACCATCACGAGGATGCTCAGGCTGTAGGCGTGGGACTCCCGGGCGAAGTAGCCAGGCAACGCGCCCAGCGTCAGCACGACCGCGGCGAGCATCGCGCTCCGCTCCGAGAGCAACCGGCGGGCGAGGAGCCAGGTGGCCGGCGCGGCCGCGGCTCCGAAGAGAAGAGCGGGCAGACGTAGGGCCCAGGTCGTCGGTCCCAGGACCTCGGTGAACATCCCCCGCACAACCCAGAAGAGTGGAGGCCGACCTGCCCACCGGTCCATGGCAAACATCGATGCGAGGACCTCCAGGGGACCCTCGTGCAGGAGAAAGCACTCCTCCCCCCACACATCGCGCGCGCCGAGGGTCGCCCCCTGCACCAGGAGGGTCCCGGCGAAGAGGAGCAGGCAGGTGGCGAGCCGCGAGCGCCCCCCGGTGGACGAAGCAGGAGATCCGCCGCTCAACGTGCCTCCAGGAGCAGCCAACGCTCCGCGGGTCCGACCATCCATCCGACGGGCTCGAGGGAGAGGGTGCGCACTGCCCGGTCCAGGAACTCCAGACGCGTGTCCCCCGCGAAGCGGACCTCGACCTGCACCGCCCACTGCACGCAGGCACCCCGGGCTTGTTCCTGATGGGCGTACCGCACGTTCCCCACGTCGAAGGCATCCCAGGCCCCCCGGCGGACCGACTCCCCGCCGGGGAGGACGATGATGCAGTCGTCGTCGAGCTCGTCGAGGGCCACGGCCCCGCCCTCGTCCGCGGCTCTGGCTTGTCGCGGAAGCACGCCGGGGCGGTGCTCATCGACAATGCGCCAGCGCAGGTCGGCGGCGTCGCTGGCGAAGCCTGCGAGCAGGGCGAAGGCCAGCACCGACAGAGCGGCGCTCGCGAAGTTGATGCGTCGGAAGGCCGCCCCAGCCACTCCCTCGGGGGGCCGACGGTCGCGCACGGCCGACGCCGCCACCGCGGGCACGAGCAGCAGGGTCGCAGGGACGAGATGGCGGGCCCCCAGGTCCACGATGGTTCCCAGCTGGCCGAACACACAGAGCAGGCCGACTGCGTAGGCGATGCGACGCCCCGGTGCTGGCTGGTCGGTCCCGTCGAGGACGAGCCACCGCGGGGGGGCGAGGGCGAGCAGCAGTCCCGCGCAGAGCAACGCCAGCCAGCCGAACCAGGGCCCGCCGAGGGGGATGTTGCTGACGTTCTCCAGGGCGATTCCGGGGTTGGGGACTCCAGGGAGTCCGCCGTGCTTTGTGGCGTAGAAGAGCCCTTCGGCGCCGACGACCAGAGCGGCCACTGCCACGGTCAGCGTCGTCTCTCGGCCCTCATCGGACTCTCTCACCGGAGCGCGAGCCGCCAGGCCCAAAGCGACGACTGCCACCAGTCCGCCTGCCCACTCCATGCGGGTGGCGAACGCGAGCGCTGTCCATGCGATCGCGGCTGCGGTGCGGCCTCGCAGGGCCAGGCAGAGGCCGATGGCACCGAGGAGCAATGCGGGCGCCACGCCAAACGCGGTGGTGCTCCAGCCGAGCAATGGGACCGAGAGCGCGCCACCCAGGACGGCCAGCAAGGCCGCCCAGCGTTGGAGACGACTCTCCACGACCAGGAGCCCCGCCGCCACGCCCATGGCAAGCAACGCGAGCCCGAGGGCGACACGGTTGCCGATGCGCCAGAGGGTGACCGCGAGGGGCCCGTCCAGGACCTGCCCCCCAGCCCAGGCAATCCCGGCGGGGAAGGGGAAGGTGTTTGTGGACTCGAGGGAGCCGGGCTCGGCGTCGAGCCCCAACAGGAGCTCGCGGTAGTGGTCCTCGTGGCCGCTCCAGGGGACGGAGCCCCAGGGGGCCAGAGCGAAGACGCCGAGCACCACGGTCCCAGCCGCGCACACCGCCATCCACTGGGCGCCGCTCGCGCCCCAGGCGCGCCGGACGTCCCCCGCTGTGGCCGCTAGGACGAGCACCAGCAGGGGTCCCTGGAGCCAGAGCGCCCAGGTCCGCGCTGGGTCGAAGAGTTCGAAGAGGGAGCCCACGGAGGGATCGTATCTGGGCGGGCGGCGGCTGCCCCTCTCCCGCATCCGATCCGGTCCGACCGGGGGCGGTCGTCCGGTATGCTCGGCGACCCTTCCGGAGGAGTCTCATGGTCCGCTTCGCAACCGTCCCCGCCGCCCTTGTCCTCTGTGCCGCGTTCAGCGCCCCCGCATTCGCGGGGGAGGTGACGTGGAGTCAGATCAAGTCGGCAAGCAACTGGGAGCATCTGGCGGATCGGGATCACGACGACGCTGGGGTCATCAAGGTCTACGTCGCAGAACTCTCCGGCACGAAGTGCCTCAAGGGCACGGTGGTGACGCCTGGCAACTCCGAGACCTACCTGTCCGTGGCGACGGACATCGTGGGCAGCAAGAAGTGGAGCAGCGCCGGTCTCTCGGAGAGCGAGGTGCTCGCCAAGAGCGGAGATACCCTCGACTACTACCAGTACCTGGACGTGCCCGGCTGGACCGGCGCCTCGGACCGGTTCTGGTTCCTCCGTGGAACCAAGGAGACCGCGGGCGCGACGCGGACGTTCTGGTGGAACCGCATGGGAGACAACGGGGGACCGCACGCCAAGCGTTTCGGCGAGGTGATCGCCGCGAACCCCGACGCCATCGAGCCGCCCCTGAACGTCGGCGGCTGGACCTTCACCCAGAAGGACGGCAACGTCGAGTCCAACTACTTCGTGTGCAGCGACACGGGCGGCGTGCTGCCCAAGGCGATTCAGTACGCCGCCGCAAAGAAGACGCTCCCGGACACCGTGGGCGACCTCATCCGCGAGGCCAAGAAGCGCTGAGCCGATGACCGCGCATACGGACGTCGTCGCCGCCCTGGAGCGCATCGCGCCTCCTCAACTCGCCGCCAGTTGGGACAACGTCGGACTCCTCGTGGAGCCCCTCGCTCCTCGCGCCGTGCGACGGGTCCTGCTCACCATTGACCTGACCGAGCCCGTGTTCGCCGAGGCGCAGGAGCGGTCCGCCGACTTCATCGTCAGCTACCACCCGCCCATCTTTGCGGGAATCAAGCGGCTCACCGCCGGCCGGCCGATGTCGCGGGTGGTGCTGGGAGCCATCGCCGCCGGCATCCCCATCTACTCCCCCCACACGGCCCTCGATGCCGCCCCCCACGGCATGAACGACTGGCTGCTGGACGCCCTCGGCCCGATGATTGTGCGGCGCGCCATCCAGCCCGCTCCGTTCTTCGAGGACGTGGGCGGCCCGGCCGCTGGAGTCGGGCGCATCGGGGAGCTGGCCGGTGCCGAGCCCCTGTCGGAGCTGATTCGTCGCTTGAAGGCATGGCTCGACTTGCCCTATGTGCGGGTCGCCACTCCTGACGAGCACGCCGCCGGCCGTCCGCTGAAGGAGGTCGCGGTCTGCCCCGGGGCGGGGGGCGCGGTCTTCGAGGGGATGAAGGGCATCGAGCTGTTCGTCACCGGTGAGATGCGCCACCACGACGTGCTCAACAAGGTGGCCGAGGGCAGCTCCGTCATCCTGACGGAGCACACCAACTGTGAGCGTGGCTACCTGGGCGTGCTCGCGCGTCGCCTCCACGAGCTGCTCGACGGAGTCGAGGTGATGGTGTCCGCTGTGGACCAGGACCCGCTGCGGGTGGTCTGAGGTGGGCAGAGCGGCTACACGCTCTACTGAAGCAGCCAACCCCACGCTTCGGCTGGCACATCCCGCAAGTCCACTGGCAGGCACGCCAGCGCGCCGTCGCGACAGGGCACGCATCCCTCCCCACCACTGCGGGTGTTGACGACGCAAGGCGAGGCGAAGGCATCGCCGAGGCCATCCCCCACCTCGCGCAGGTCCCAGCGTCCCTGGAAGCTGCCCCCGCCACCTCCTGCAACTCCCGGTGCCACGGCTCCCCCGAGCTCGGCATCTTCGAAGACCAGGGCCCAGGACCCGCCAGGAAAACGCAGGTCCACCGGTCCGCCTTGCCAGCGAGGGTCTTGCCAGCCACCGACGATGTCCCGGGGGACGACCGAGGGCGTCTGTTCACTCGCCACGGCCTCCTCCGCCCGACCCCCAATGCGCAACGCGACGCCCCCGCCACTGGGCTCACCCTGGAACTGCAGGACCGGGTGCATCGCCGCCTCGATCAGGCGGGGGAGTTCCTCTCGGAAGCCCGCTGGCTCCAGCACCCCGGCTCGGGAGGGGAACAGCGCCAGGGCGCGCTCCGACAGGTCGCTGCCGACGGGATCGCCGAGAGTCGAGGTCTCGAACTGCCACTCGATGAACCCGGCCGTGGTGTCCAGCCTGGCGTCGTAGGTGGTGCCTGGCTGAATGAATCCGTCGGGGGTGAAGCGGACCTGGTAGCCGCCGTGGGCGGTCTCGGAGGCGCCCGGCACCTCCTCCCCACCCTGACTCAGGCTGAGGCTCGCGGAGAGATCGGCGCAGGCAACGTCTGCCCAGACGATGCTGCGGACCCAGGCATCGGCGGCTCCTCCTCCGGGATGAAGCTGCCGCGCCACCTGCTCTTCGCATGCGTCCGCCACGTAGACCCCCTCGCCATCGAGACGGTCGCATCCCGCGGCCAGGAGCGGGAGAAGCAGGAGCAGGGCGGGGGAGCGCATCGGGGCCGATCATACGGACGGTCGTCTACCATCGCGCCGTGCGCGCCCAACTCCTTCCCGTCCTGCTTCTTCTGTTCGTCGCGGCTGCCTGCTCCGGGGACGGACCGGGCGAGGAGCCTCCGCAGATCGTCGAGATCGTTGACGAGGAGGCGACGCCTGCGCCCGAGCCGCTGCCGCTTCCCCCGGTGCCCGACCTCGTCGTCGACCTGCACGTCGACACCATCACTCAGATCATCGACAAGCAGCTCACCTGGGACAGCAGCCTGCTCGAGGCGTCCTTGCCGTCGATCGAAGTGGGCGGCGTCAACGTCGTCGTGCAGGCGGCGTGGATCCCCCGCGGCGCCAAGGACCCCCGCGGGGTCGCGCTGCGCAAGGTCAACGGAATCCTCAACATGGTCCGTCGGAGTCGCGGGAAGGCGGCGCTTGTGCGCGGCCCTGGCCAGCTCGAGGCGGTCCTCCGCTCGGGACGCACCGCCGTGCTCATCGCTCTGGAGGGCGGCACGGCGCTCACCGAGGACGCGGCGACCCTGAAGGAGCTCCAGGAGCTCGGCGTCTCCATGGTGGGGCTCACGTGGACCGAGTCCTCCCCGTTCGCCGACAGCTCCGCAGAGCCACGCACGGGTGACGCCGGAGGACTCACCGAGCGGGGCCGGGCCATGGTGACCCTGTGCAACGACCTGGGGTTGATGCTCGACGTCTCCCACATGTCGGACAAAGCCACCGCCGAGACCATCGCTCTCTCCACGGCCCCGGTGCTCGCCAGTCACAGCAACGCCCGCCGCCTCGCCGACGTGCCCCGCAACCTCAGCGACGACCTGCTCACCGCCATCGCGGCCAAGGGTGGGCTGGTGGGCGCGATGTTCCATGGTCCCTTCGTCGTGAAGGGGCGCGGCGCCGACATCAAGGATGTGGTGGGTCAGGTCCAGGCGTTGGTGGAGACCATGGGCGCGGACCACGTGGGTCTCGGCTCGGACTGGGACGGGATCATCCAGGCGCCCACGGGCCTTGGTCGCGCCTCGCAGATGGCCGACCTGCGCACGGAACTCGGGGCCGTCCTCAGCCCCGAGCAACTCAAGGCCGTCCAGGGGGGCTCGTTCCTTCGGTACTGGAAGGCCGTCGAGGCCGCCGCGCGCTGAGTCGCTCCTGTATCCTCCGCGCGCCCGTGGAGGACCCTATGCGCCTGAAGACCCTGATCGCTCTCCTGTTGATGCTTCTGCTCGCCGCTGTCGGCTGCGGCAACGGCGGCACCCTCGACGACGACGACTCGGCCAGCAACGACGACGACGCCACCAGCGACGACGACGACGATGATGACGACGACGACGACGATGACGACGACGACGACGACGACGGAGCGGCGGCCACCGTGGTCGACGTGCATCCGGACGATCAGGCCACCGACGTTGCTCTGAGCACGGCGGTGTTCGTGGACTTCTCGGTAGCGACCACTGGGAGCATCGCGCTGACCAACGCGGCGGGCGATGTCGTCGCCGGCACCAGCAGCTTCGTGAGCGCAGAGCGCTTGCTCTTCGATGTCGATGGGCAGCTCGACCCAGGCGTCGTCTACACCGCCACGGCCACCTGGGCTGACGGCACGGAGAGCTGGAGCTTCACCACCGGGACGCCGACGCCGACGACCCTGGACCCCGTGGGCAACACCTACGCATGGAGCATCACCAACGGCACGTTGGTCTCGCCTCCCGCGGCGGCCCAGTTCCTGGCCCAGGCCACGCAGACCCTCTTCACTGAGGTCGAGACCACGGACTCTGTGAACAGCACGCTCACGATGCTGGCCGCGACGGCCGAGGAAGATGGACTCACCCAGAACATCTGCCAGCCCACCGCCGACATCCCGGCCGCGGGCGAGGATCCGGCCGTCTGGACGGACCCCACGTTCATCGCGGGGCCCATCGAGATCAGCCAGACCATCGAGTTCGATCCTGGCACCGGCACCGTCGCCGTGGACGCGGTGCTCAAGGGCGTGACCTTCAGCGGCACGTTCGCGAGCAGCAACGGCACCGACACCGACTCCATCGAGGACGGCACCATGTCCTTCTGGCTCGACGGCCGCGACATCGACCTCGGCTTCGGTGAGACCTGCGACCTGCTCGGCTTCCTCCCCGGCTTCTCGTGCACGGCGTGCCCGGACGAGCCGGCGGAGAACCAGTGCATCATCGTATGGGTGGAGAACATGTCCGCCGCCCTCGTGCCTGGCCTCGACCTGACTTCCCGCACCCAGGCGGAGATCGATTCCGACACCGTGAACTGCCCCTAAGACCGCGCCCCCCAGCGCGGGTTGGCCCCCTGCCACGCTCGAACCGGTCCACACCAGTGGACGGCTCGCGTAGCCCCGGAGACCCCCGAATGCGTACCAGCTCTTTCCTCTTGACCCTGCTCGCCGCCGCGTCGCTCCCCGCGACCGCGCTGGCAGCGCCCAAGTTCTCCTCCTCGTCGAGCTACGACACCGGGGACAGCAAGCTCGACGCCTCCCTGGCGTTCGATGGCTTGCTCGCCACCTCCTGGGCCGAAGGCAAGTCAGGGGACGGAGTCGGCGAGTGGATCGAGGTCGATCTCGGCGAGGACCGGCCCATCGAGGTCGTCTCGGTCTGGGCCGGCGCCTTTGGCAGCAAGGAAGAGTGGAGCGGCCGCGGTCGGGGCGCCGAGATCACCATCTCGGGCACGGGACCCGAGGGGGAGTTCAGCGTCGAGGCCGAGCTCGGTGATCGCTTCGCCCGCAAGGACGTCAGCCTGCGCAAGACGGTGCGCACCCTGCGAATCACTCTGGACGTCGTCCATCAGGGCAGTGTCTTCGAGAGCACGCACATCAGCGAGGTCGCCTTCGACTTCCACGACCCGGCCCTGTCCAAGGACGTGCTCGTCGAGGCCGAGGAGAAGATCACGAAGGAGGTCGCGCGCTCGCGCACGACCCGCGAGCTCCCCGAGACGGAGCCCGCGGACCTCAAGGAGGCCTACTACGACTGCAAGGACAACATCGACTACAGCAAGCGCTTCAAGGTCGTCGGCGCCGTGGCCAAGACCGGCTGGCAGTGGCGGATCCCGTTCGTGCAGAAGTTCGTCCCCGTGGGCTACCGCCTCCAGGCGCTGCAGTTCGAAGAGAAGGCGGTCGGCTACCTCGTCAAGCTCAAGGACCCCAACGCCATCCCGTACTTCGAGGCCGCCGCAGCGGGCACCCAGAGCCTCGACGACCGGGAGTGGCTGTTCCTCGAGGTGAAGTTCCTCCTCGCCGAGCAGGACCTGCGGCGCAGCAAGCGCGCCACGGTGCCCCAGTGGGGCAGCGAGGGCTTTGAGCAGGGTGCGTTCATGAGCCGCAAGGAGGCGCTCGACATCGAGGTCGACAGCGCCGGGAACCTCTGGGCGACGGACCTGGGCAACAACCGGGTGCAGCGGTTCACGTCGGCGGGGACCGCAGACAAGGTCCTTGGCGGCGAGGGCGGCATCGCGGAGAAGTGGTTCGGCGAGAAGGGTGACCCCTACGCCACTGCGTCCCTGCCCGGTACCGAGGCCGGCCAGTTCGAGCAGCCCTTGGCCCTGACGGTCGGGAACTACGACATCCTCGTGGTCATCGATGCCGCGCTGCGCGTCCAGACCTGGGACGCCGAGGGCGCTCCGAAGGCGACCTGGACCATCGACAAGGACTGGAAGCCCTCCTCGGGCCGCGGCGCCGGCACCCCGATCATCACGTGGATGGGGGACGACTTCTACTTCATCATCAAGGACGAGGTGCTCATCTACACCGCCGAGGGCGAGCTCAAGAGCCGCTACACCCTCGCCGGCGGCGACGTACAGGCCGCGGTCATCGCCGCGGGCGGCAAGCTGCTCGTGCGGCACAGCGCCACCACCGACGTCATCGAGTACAAGCCCGCCGACGGCTTCCGCCAAGGCAAGTTCTTCAAGAAGGGCGGCGTGCCCGACGACGGCAGTGAGGACTGGGACATGTGCACCGACTCCGACGACAATCTGTACATCGCGACGGATGCAGGGAACGTGCACATCTGGAACAAGCGCAGCAAGTTCATCGAGACCGTGCGGCCCTGGGAGCGCGCGCGCAACATGCCCCGCTGCGCCGTGAACGGCCCCATCGTGTACGTCATCGCTGGCGACGAGATCGCCCGCGTGCAGCGCGAGGAGTAGCTCGGTGCGGGGGGCAGCGTCTTCCTTCCTGATCGCGCTCCTGTTTGGTCTGGCTGGCTGCGGCGGGGATCCTGCTCCTGCCCCGGAGACCACGCCGGCGCCCGAGCCGACGGCTGCCGCCTCCCCAGCCGCCACCGCGGCGACCCCTGCGCCCCAGCCTGACCCGACGCCCGC
>JAGSHC010000432.1 GCA_023954745.1 Deltaproteobacteria bacterium
CGTGGTCTCGACCGCCCGGGACGAGGAGCTCGACACCGTGGAGTGGACGCTGTCCAACGGAGCGAAGGTCATCCTCAAGACGACGGGGTTCAAGGAGGACGAGGTCATGTTCCGGGGCTGGACCTGGGGCGGTACGTCGCGCGTCGACGACGCCGACTACGTGGCCGCCGTCACCTCGACGGGCATCGCTGCGGCGTCGGGGGCCGGGGAGTTCGACCGCCGCCAGATCGACGCGTACTTCACCGGGCGCAAGGCGAGCGCGGGCACCTACATGACCGAGACGAGGCAGGGGTTCTCGGGCTCCGCGTCCCCCAAGGACCTCGAGGCTGCCTTGCAGTTGGCCTGGCTCCGGGCGACCCAGCCGCGCTTCACCGATGAGGGCTTTGCGCTGCGTCAGCGCTCGCAGATGGAGACGGCGAAGCATCGCCTCAACGACCCCAGCACCCGCTTCTTCGACCTCTTCAACCACCTGCTGTGGGACGACCACCTCCGCCGCACCCCTTGGACCGAGGACAAGGTCGCCCAGATGGACCAGGCGAAGAGTGAGGCCATCTACCGCGATGCGTTCTCGAGCCTCGGCGCCGGGACCTTCGTGTTCGTGGGCGCGGTGGACGAGGAGACGCTGGCGCCGTGGGTGCTGCAGTGGATCGGCTCGCTGCCCGGCGGCGAGGAGCGCACGTTCGAAGACATCGGCACGAAGCTGCCCGAGGTTGCGAAGGCGGACTCCCTCCAGGCCGGGCTCGAGCCGAAGGGCCGACATCGGTTGCGGGTCCACGGGACCTTCGAGAGCACGCCGGACAGCCGCCATCAGCTGCGGGCCCTGGGCAAGGCTCTCTCTATTCTGCTGCGGGAGGAGCTGCGCGAGAACCTCGGTGGGACGTACTCCGTCGGCGCCCGCACGAGCGAGAGCATGGTCCCCCACGAGCGCTTCTCGATCACGGTGGACTTCCAGTGCGATCCCGACCGGCTGCAGGAGCTCCGCAAAGCGGCGTGGCAGATCCTGGAGCAGGTGAAGGCGGCGCCCGTGGACGCGTCGGTCACTCAGCGCATCGCCGAGCAGGAGCGCCGCGGCTGGGAGACAGAGCTGAACTCCAACCGCTATTGGATGGGGGCAATCAGCGGAAGCGAGCGGCGCGGCGAGGAGCGCAGCGAGCTCGCCCGGTACCGGACTCTGTGGGAGAAGATCACGCCCGAGTATGTGCACGAGGCAGCTCAGACCTTCCTGGACCTCGACCGCTACGTGCTCGTGACGCTGACCCCCGAAGAGGCCGAAGGCGCCACGGAGTAAGGGCTGAGCCCGGTCGGAGGACGAGCTCGATGAACTCTCTCGCGTGGGATCCCGAAGCGCTGCCCGTCGTGGGCGTGCTCATCGGCTGCACGGCGCTCTTCGTCGTGCTGCGGTACCGCATGGGCGTGACCGCCTGGGCGCGTTGGGTTCCCGGGACGTCGGCGCGACTGAAGGTAAGCACCGGGGCGGCCGGAGTTCTGCTGCGGCGCCTCATGGCGGGCCTGTGGCTCGGTGGAGGCGCGCTGTTGGTGGAGACCGCGTCGGGAGCCGACGTGGGGGTTGGGCTGGCGCTTCCTCCGCTGCTGGCGGGGGCAGCCTGGGTGGGCTGGCCGATGCTCGTGCTGGTGCCGCTCCTGTGGCGGAGCGGGCAAGGCGAGGCGCTGCGGGCGGTGCAGCCGGAGATTCGCGACGCGGTGTGGACTCCGCGGTTGCGGGTTCTGTCGATGGCGGCCTGGGTGATCTACCTGGCGGGATACGAGTACCTGTTCCGCGGGGCGATGCTGTTCACGTTGGAGGACGCGTTTGGAGCCTGGCCAGCCATCGCGACGACGTCGTCCATCTACTGCCTGGCGCACCTGCACAAGCCGATGTTCGGCGAGACCATGGGGAGCCTCTTCATGGGGATTCTGCTGGGCGCGATGGCGCTGGCGACGGGCTCGTTCCTTCCGGCGATGGCGCTGCATGTGGCCATCGCGTGGACGACGGAGCTCAGCTCGTCGAGCTGAGGAAAGGGCGGGGGCTAGGAGCCTTCGGGCACGAACTGGTTGCCTCGCAAGAGCTCGAACCGGGTGAAGTTCTCGTCGTCCTTGGGCGCCACTTCCCGTCGCACACGGCCCGCTTCCTCGAAGATCCAGCGCTCGTCCCACAGGTCATCTCGGTCCAGGTCGACCTTCGCTTCGGTCACCTCCCGGCGCCCGTCCCCCTGGAAGACCGCCACCCGATAGGGACGGCCCTTCGTGACGTCGAGGCGCTTGCTGCTCTTGATGTCGCGACCCTTCCAGTCGAGGAGGAGCAGCTTGTCGACGTCCCGGAGTCCCTCCAAGGCGGCCTCCTGCTCGATGCGGGCCTCGCGTTCGGCTTCGTCACGAGCTGCCTTCTCGGCTGCCTCCCGCGCGGCCTTCTCGGCGCGCTTGATGCGGGCGGTCTCCTGCTGGGCGGCACGCTCGGCCTCGATCTCGGCGGCGATGCGCGCGCGCTCTTCTTGCTCGGCGGCCTGCTTCGCCGCGTAGGTCTCCAGGCCCCACCATCCGAGCGTGCCCAGGATCGCGAGGGCGACGACGAGGCGTAGGCGGCTGGACGGAGGGGGTGTGTCGGCCATTCGCCAAAGGGTAGTACCCTCGCATGGCTGAGAGGTGGGTTGCGTGGAACTCGGAGGACGGTGAGCGAACGCGTGACCAGGTGGGACGTCCTCGGCGCGCTCGTGCTGTCGCTGCTGTGTGTGGCCTACCTGGCCCGAGTAGACCTGCTGCCTCCCGGTCCCGACACGGACTACGCCGAGGTCGGTGAAGGCTCGGACCTCGACATCCAGCTCGAGATGGCGTGGGTCGCGACCAGCTACGGCGCTGGCGCGGTGCCCTGGTGGGACCCCTACCCCGACTTCGGCCAGCCCCTCATCGCCAACGCTGAGGCGTTCGTCGGACACCCGGGCTTCGTGCTCGGCAAGCGGGTGGGCGACCCCAACGCGGGCGTCCTGTGGATGTACCGCGTGCAGCTGTTGGTGCTGTTCCTCGGGGC
>JAGSHC010000121.1 GCA_023954745.1 Deltaproteobacteria bacterium
CGCGTATCCAGGGTCAACGGGCCTAGGGTGCGGGGCAGCCCCCGAGTGTTGACGCGTATCCAGGGTCAACGGCCCTAGGCTGCGGGGCAGCCCTCGGTTGTTGACGCGTATCCAGGGTCAACGGGCCTAGGGTGCGGGGCAGCCCCCGAGTGTTGACGCGTATCCAGGGTCAACGGCCCTAGGGTGCGGGGCAGCCCCCGAGTGTTGACGCCCCCGCGCTGAGGGATTGCCTCAGTTCGCTGAGAAGTCGATTAGACTCCGCGCCATTCCGGACCCAGATTGCTGGGCCCGGGGCCGTGGACCCGCAATGGCGACCGGAGCAGCCGGTTTCCTGAACGCGCGCTGCGAGCCGAGAGGTGCCACATGACTGACCGAATCGAACTCCTCCGCCAGCACCTCGACCACCGCGTGCTCTGTCTTGACGGCGCCGGAGGCACGTACCTGCAGAACGAGAACCTCACCGCCGAGGACTTCGGCGGAGAGGAGTTCGAGGGCTGCAACGAGAACCTCGTCCTCACCCGGCCCGACGTCATCCTGGGCATGCATCAGACGTACCTCGCCTGCGGCGCGGACATCGTCGAGACCAACACGTTCGGCTCCACCGACCTCGTGCTGGCCGAGTACCCGCCCCTGCAGGAGCAGGCCTGGGAGATCACCCACGCCGCCGCCGTCCTCGCCCGCAAGGCCGCCGACGAGTACACGGCGAAGACCCCCGGCAAGCCCCGCTTCGTGGCGGGCTCCATGGGTCCCACCACCAAGGCCATCTCGGTCACCGGTGGCGTCACCTTTGAGGAGCTCATCACCACCTTCCGGGAGCAGGGTCGCGCGCTCCTCGCCGGCGGCGCCGACTACCTCCTCCTCGAGACCTGCCAGGACACCCGCAACATCAAGGCGGGCCTCATCGGCATTCGCCAGCTCAGCGAGGAGCTCGGGCGCCGCGTCCCCGTCGCGGTGAGCGGCACCATCGAGCCCATGGGCACCATGCTCGCGGGGCAGACCGCCGAGTCCCTGGCCATCTCCGTGGCCCACCACGAGCTCCTCTACATCGGCCTGAACTGCGCCACCGGCCCGTCGTTCATGACGGACCACATCCGCTCCCTCGCCGAGCTCGCCCAGACCCGCGTGGCCTGCGTGCCCAACGCCGGCCTGCCCGACGAGGACGGCAACTACCTCGAGACCCCCGAGATGCTGAGCGCCGTGCTCGGTCGCTTCGGTCAGCAGGGCTGGCTCAACGTCATCGGCGGCTGCTGCGGCACCACGCCCGCCCACGTGGAGTCCCTGGCCAAGCTCGCCGCCGAGACCCGCCCTCGGGACGTGCCCAAGCACAACCGGGCCTTGTACTCGGGCATCGACTGGGTCGAGTCCACCGAGGACAACCGCCCCCTGCTCGTGGGTGAGCGCACCAACGTCATCGGCTCCCGCAAGTTCAAGCGCCTCATCGTCGAGGAGAAGTTCGAGGAGGCCAGCGAGATCGCCCGGGCCCAGGTGAAGAAGGGCGCCCACATCGTGGACGTCTGCCTCGCCAACCCGGACCGCGACGAGCTCGCGGACATGGAGGAGTTCCTCGGCCACGTCATCAACAAGGTGAAGGCTCCCCTGATGATCGACTCCACCCAGGTCGACGTCATCGAGCGCGCGCTGACCTACTGCCAAGGCAAGGCGATCATCAACTCCATCAACCTCGAGGACGGCGAAGAGCGCTTCGACGAGGTCGTGCCCATGGCGCGTCGGTTCGGCGCGGCGTTCGTGGTGGGCTGCATCGACGAGGACAAGGAAGCGGGCATGGCCGTGACCCGGGAGCGCAAGCTCGAGGTGGCGAAGCGCTCCCACGACCTGCTCGTGCACACCTACGGCGTGCCGCCGGAAGACATCATCTTCGATCCGCTGGTCTTCCCGTGCGCCACCGGCGATGCGAACTACCTCGGCTCAGCCCTGGAGACCGTCGAGGGCGTGCGCCTCATCAAGGAGCACCTCCCGCACTGCAAGACGGTCCTGGGCATCTCCAACGTCTCCTTTGGTCTGCCGAACACGGGCCGCGAGGTCATGAACTCCGTGTTCCTCTACGAGTGCACGAAGGCCGGCCTCGACATGGCCATCGTCAACACGCAGAAGCTCGAGCGCTACGCCTCCATCCCCCCCGAGGAGCGCAAGCTCGCCGAGGACGTGCTCTTCCGCACCACCGACGAGAACCTCGCCGCCTTCGTGGCGCACTTCCGCGGCGCGTCCAGCCGCGTGGTGAAGGAGAAGTCGACCCTGACGGTCGATGAACGCCTCGCCAGCTACATCGTCGAGGGCACCAAGGAGGGCCTGACCAAGGACCTCGACGCGAAGCTCACCGAGGGCACGGTGCCGCTGGACATCATCAACGGCCCCCTCATGACGGGCATGGACGAGGTTGGCCGGCTGTTCAACGACAACCAGCTCATCGTCGCCGAGGTGCTCCAGAGCGCCGAGGCCATGAAGGCGGCTGTGGCTCACCTCGAGCCGCACATGCCCAAGGGCAGCAGCGCCAGCAAGGGCAAGGTCGTCCTCGCCACGGTGAAGGGCGACGTGCACGACATCGGCAAGAACCTCGTCGAGATCATCCTGGGCAACAACGGCTACGAGATCGTCAACCTCGGCATCAAGGTGCCGCCGGTGGACCTCGTCCAGGCGGTCAAGGAGCACCAGCCGGACATCCTGGGCCTCTCGGGGCTGCTGGTGAAGTCCGCCCAGATGATGGTGCTGAGCGCCGAGGAGATGACCGTCCAGGGCTGCACGCCCGACATGCTCGTCGGTGGCGCCGCCCTCACCCGCAACTTCACGCGCAAGCGCATCGCCAACGCCTATGGCGGCCGGGTGCTCTACGCGAAGGACGCCATGGATGGCCTCGCGTGGGCGAACAAGCTCGTGAACGACGACGAGCAGGTGGGGATCGACGCGTTCATCAGCAAGGAGGCCGAGGCCATCGCCGCCCGCGCCGCGACGCCGAAGGCCAACGTGGGGCGCGCCCCGAAGGAGACCGCCAGCGACATCGCTCTGGTCGAGGACGTGCCGGCGCCGCCCGACTTCGACCGTCACGTGATCCGCAGCATCTCGCTGGACGAGGTCTGGAACTGGATCAACCCGAAGATGCTCCAGGGCAAGCACCTGGGGTTCAAGGGCGACTACGCCGCCGCGCTCGAGGCGGGCGACCCCAAGGCCACGTCCATTCACGAGGTGCTGGAGCAGGTCCGCGCCGAGGCCCGGGCTGGCCGAATGAACGGCAAGGTCGTCTGGCAGTGGTTCGAGGCCGCCGGTGAGGGCGACAGCATGCGCCTGTGGGCCCGAGGCGCGGACGACCCCGTCGTCGACTGGACCCTGCCCCGGCAGAAGGGCGGCGGGATCTGCCTCTCCGACTACGTGCGGCCCCGTTCGCCAAGCGGTGAGCGCACCGACGCCGTCTGCCTCTTCGCCACCACCTTCGGCGAAGGCGTGCGCGACTGGAGCCAGGTGGAGAAGGAGGCAGGGAACTTCCTGCTGAGCCACGCCATCCAGGCCGTGGCCCTCGAGGCGGCCGAGGCTTCTGCGGAGTGGATCCACGGACGCATTCGTGGCCACTGGGGCTTCCCCGACGCCCCGGACATGGTGATGAAGGACCGCTTCAAGGCGAAGTACCACGGCAAGCGCTACTCGCCCGGCTACCCCGCTTGCCCCGAGCTGGAGATGCAGGAGGGGCTGTTCGCGGCCCTGAAGCCCGAAGACATCGGCATTCACCTGACTGATGGCCACATGATGGAGCCCGAGGCGAGCGTCAGCGCACTGGTGCTGCATCACCCGCAGGCGAGGTACTTCGGGGCATAGCGAGCTTCCCCGGGGGCGCGACGAACGGCTAGGTTCGGTGCCCATGAAGTGCGCCCAACCCCTCCTCGTCTTCCTCCTGGCCTTGCTGGTCGGCTGCCCCAACCTGACGCCCTTCCGGGGTGACGACGACGACGTGGTCGACGACGACGACGCCGTGGACGACGACGACTCGGGCACCGACGACGACGACGCGGTGGACGATGACGACTCCGGCGACGACGACGACGCCACCGCGGACGACGACGACTCCACCGTCGAGCTGACTCCCTGCGAGCAAGCGCTGCTCGGCCCCACCAACGTGGGCTGCGTCTTCTGGGCAGCGGACCTCGACAACGCGGAGAACTTCATCGACGACGCATCCGCGGGGCAGTTCGCCGTGGCCGTCGCCAACACGTCCGACACCCTCACCGCCCACGTGGAGGTGACCATCAACAACGCCGACCCCGGGCAGCCGCTGAACACCTCGCTGGTGGAGGAGCGGGACATCGCCCCCAACGACCTGTACGTCTTCCTGCTCCCTCGCCGGGACGTGGACGGCGACTGGGTGACCATCAACGTCGACGACGGACCGCAGACCTGGCACAGCTCCCGGGCGTTCAAGATCGAGGCCGACAACCCAGTGGTCGCCTACCAGTTCAACACCCTGGACCAGCAGTTCAGCAACGACGCCAGCTTGCTCCTGCCGCAGTCGTCCCTGGGCTTCAATCACCTCGTCGTCGGCTGGCCGCCCAACGCCCCCATCGGTCCGCCGCTCGGTCCCGCGAACCGCTCGTACATCACCATCATCGGGAACACCGAGGCCACCGAAGTGAGCGTCACCCCGACCTTCGACATCGTGGACGGGCCCGGAGTGCCCGCCGTCTCGCCGGGGGTGGGCATCGCTGCTGGGACCACCGCCACCTTCACCTTGGGACCCTATGACGTGCTCAACCTCGAGACCCGGCTGGTGGAGCTCCTCGAGTTCGTGACACCGGACCTCACGGGGAGCACCGTGAGCTCCCAGGGCAACCGGGTCGCCGTCTTCTTCGGCAACGACCTGACCACCATCTCCGACGACGAGCCGGAGGACGAGAACGAGTGCTGCGCCGAGCACATCGAGCAGCAGATCCTCCCGAATCGAGCCATGCGCGACACCTTCGTGGTCAGCCGCTCAGCCGTCCGTCGTCCCGCCAACCCGGAGGTGGACGTCTATCGAATCATCGCCCTCTTCGACACCACGACGGTGACGACCAACCTGCCCGGGGCAGACGCCTCCTTCACGTTGAACGCAGGGGAGTTTCACGAGCTGCGCACCAACACCGGGTTCGTCGTGGAAGCCAGCGGACCGCTCCACGTCGCCCAGTTCCTCGTCCGCGGGTCAGACGCCGGAAACATCGGAGACAACTCGCTGCTCTACGTCCCAGCCGTGGACCAACGGCGCGACGAGTACGTCTTCACCACCGGCTCCGGCTTCAGCCAGCACTGGGCGGTGCTCTCCATGGTGCAGGGGACCTCGGCGACCATCGATGGCACGGCAGTGGACGCCACCTGGTGTGACGGCCCGGCCACGGACGGCGTGCTCGATGGCGTGACCTACGTCGCCTGGACTTGCCCCATCACCGAGACCGCGCACACGCTGCTCGCCGACGATGTCGTCGGACTCAACGTGTACGGCTACTACAACGCCGGGAGCTACTCCTACCCGGCGGGTGCCGGACTCGAGTAGCCCCGAGACGGGGCGTCACCTGGTGCCGTTCACGTTCCAGGTCTGGTTGGTGCAGTCGAAGCAGCCGAAGCCGGTGCCCGAGGTGTCCGTGAAGGTGGCCGTGAGGGTGCCGGTGAGGTTGCTCGGGCCCGTGAAGGACCCGCTGAACGCGTAGTCCTCGGTGCAAAGCCCCGGGATGCTGGTGGACGCCGAGAAGGTGTCGCCGGCCCCCAGCGTCCCCGACAGCGTGCCGGGCTGGGTGCCGCCGATGAACGTGAAGCTGATGCTCGGGTTGCTGTCGATGACGGAGATGCTCGAGAAGTTGAACGCCACCTGGCCCGTCGCGCAGGAGTAGGTCACCGCGGGTGTCGTCGACCACACGCCATCCCACGTGGGTGGAGGGCATGCCGCATCCACCTCGTCGCAGTCCTGGTCGAGCCCGTCCTCGCAGATCTCCGGGTTCCCCGGGAAGCGCAGCGGGTCCATGTCGTCGCAGTCGAAGCAGTGAATCATCCCGTCGTTGTCGAAGTCGTCGCCGTCCGGGGTCAGCTCGTTGCAGTCGTCGTCCCAGCCGTTGCAGGTGAGCTCGGTCTGGGCCGGGTTCACCGCATCGTTCTCGTCGTCGCAGTCATCGCACGCGTAGGTGTCGCCGTCGTTGTCCGGCCCGTCGAGGGTGGTGTCGTCGCAGTCGTTGTCGAGGCCGTCGCAGATCTCCTCGAGCTCCTCGGGGCCCACCAGCGGCTGGTTGTCGTCGCAGTCGCCCTCGCAGGGGGTGAAGCCGTCCTCGTCGGCATCGGGGGCGTCGATGGTCGCCTCGTCGCAGTCGTCGTCGAGGTCGTTGCAGGCGGTCTCCACGGCGCCTGGATTCACACCGGAGTCGTCGTCGTTGCAGTCGAGTTGGGACACGTCGTACGTGTCCTGGCACTCGGTGCTGTTCGCGTCGAAGTATCCGTCACCGTCCAGGTCGAAGGCGTCGTCGACGGTCTCCTCCGTGGTGTTGAGCGTGCCGTCGCAGCGGGCACGGTCCCGAATGTTCGCGTCCGAACACGACAGGGCCGGCAGGACGAGGGCGGCGGTGAGCGCGAGCAAGAGTCGGGTCGAGGCCATGAGTCTCCAGGGAATCGCGGGTCCCTCAGCGGGTGCCGGTGATGTTCCAGGTCTGGTTGGTGCAGCCGGAGCAGCCGGTGAAGGTCCCGGTGAGCGTCGCGCTGAAGTTGTTGGCGCCCAGGAAGCCCCCCACGAGGTCGAACTGCTTGCTGCAGGTGCCGGGGTAGCTGGCTGAGGCGGTGAAGTTGTTGGAGCCGTCGATGGTTCCGGTCAGGGCGCCCGGATGCAGGCTGCCCACGAACACGAAGGTCATGTTGGGCGTCTGGTCCTGAATGGTGACGGTGTTGAAGTTCACCACCACGTTGCCGCCCCCACAGGTGTACGAGGTCGTGGGCGTGACCCAGTTGCCGGCCCAGGTGGCCTCGGGGCAGTCGGCGTCGACGTTGTCGCAGTTCTGGTCGATGCCGTCGTCGCAGATCTCGGGGTTGCCCGGGAAGCGGTTGGGGTCGAAGTCGTCGCAGTCGAAGCAGTCGGTGGACCCGTCCATGTCGACGTCTTCGCCGTCGATGGTCAGCGGGTCGCAGTCGTTGTCTGCGCCGTCGCAGATCTGCTCGGTCTCGCCCGGGTTGATGGCGGCGTTCGTGTCGACGCAGTCTTCGCAGTTGTCGTAGCCGTCCATGTCGATGTCCTGGGCATCGAACGTGGTGGGGTCGCAGTCGTTGTCGAGCCCGTCGCAGGTGGCCTCGGCGAGACCCGGCCCAATCTCGGGGTTGCTGTCCGCGCAGTCGCCATCGCACAGCGACCAGCCGTCCTCGTCCGCATCGATGACGTCGAGGGTCTCTTCGTCGCAGTCGTCGTCGATGTCGTTGCAGGTCTCCTCGAGCATCTCGGGGTTCACGTCGGCGTTGGTGTCGTTGCAGTCGAGGTCTTCGGGGGCATAGGCCACCTGGCACTCGGGGTTTGCGGCGTCGAAGAACCCGTCTCCGTCCACATCGAACGGCGAGTCGATGGAGTCCTCCCGCCCGTCGAGCTCGCCGTTGCACGAGGCGCGCCCGGCGTTGGAGGTGACCGTGGGACCGCAACCGACCGCCAGCAGAGCAGCGACGGCAGTGAGGAGAAGAGTCAGGCGGTGCGCGGATCTCATGCCTTGGCACCGTAGCAAGTCACACTTCAGGCCGACCCGGGAGCGTCGGTGCCCCTTCACAGGGTGTGAAGCGCCCGCGGACGGTCAGTTCGCCGTCGCCAGGACCGGGAAGCCGGGGGAGTCGCGCATGTCGGCGTCCCGGATGACGAACAGCAGCTGGTAGGTCTGCCCGGTGGTGACTCCGCCGAGGGCGATGTCGAAGAACGCCTCCCCCAACAGGGGGATGCTCCCAATGGTCTGGGGCGTCTGCGGGTTGCCGTCGCGCGACCAGAACAAGAGGGGGATCCCGAAGTTCCCGTCCGGGTCGTAGGCCTCCACCGAGAAGGTGATGGTCGCGGTGCCCGGGTTGTAGAAGTAGCTGATGTTGTCGATGTAGGGCGTCACGCCGTCGCCCGTGTCGTCGTCGTCGTCGGCCACATCGTCGTCGTCGGCCACATCGTCGTCGTCGGCCGTCGTGTCGTCGTCGTCGGCCGCGTCGTCGTCGTCGGAGGTGGCGTCGTCGTCATCGGCGGTGGCGTCGTCGTCGTCGCCCTCCCCGTTGCAGATCGGCGCGCCGAAGCAGTCGCTGTCTCCGCAGTCGAAGTACCCGTCGGAGTCGTTGTCGGCGCCGTCGTCGCACTCTCCGGGCTCGTTGCCCTCGATGTCTTCGCACCCGATGGTGCCGACCGAGCTGACGAGCAGGAGGAGGAGGGCGAGCAGGCTGGCTGGCGCGGAGCGGGGCATTGGGTCAGTCTACCCGGTGCGTCCCGCCCGCTGGAGCGGGCAGCGAGGGGCCTGCCCTCGCCTGGATTCTCGGAGATACCCGATGCTCGGTGCCGCCGCTGGTCTGACTGAAGTCCGCACGGACGACCTCAAGAAGCTGCTCCGCCTGGCCTACAAGGGCGAGCCGAACTTCCCCCTGTCGGCCATCGAGCTGGCGAGGCTGGGGCTCCAGCACTGTGCGATCCCGATGCTGGCGCAGCTGCGGGGACTCGACGGCGTCGCTGTGCAGGCGCTCCTGGTGGCCGTCATCGCGGAGCGGCTCCCCAGCAACCGACAGAACGCGATCCGCCGGGAGATGGAGCGCTCCTAGGAGCCCGTACCCCTTCGCGCCGACCTCAGCCCACCTGCTGGACGAGGGCCACGAGCCATCGTGCGTGCCCAGCGAGCATCTCCATCGAGGTGAGCTCCTTCTCGCTCTCGGGAGCGAAGTAGCCCGTCCCGAGGTTGGCGACGGCCACCCCTGCGTCCAGGAACGGGTCCACTCCCGTGCCGCCCCGAATGGGGAGCACCGGCACCTCCTGGCTGATGGCGAGGCCTGCCGCCTTCGCCCAACGGACCAGCTCGGGCCGGTCCACGAGGCGCGGCCCCATGTTCACGTACTGATGGGTCACCGAGCAGGCGTTCCCGGCGAGGCCCTGGACGTGCGCGATGCGGTCGCGAAGTCCCTGCTCGGCGAAGTCGCGCAATCGGACGTCGAGTCGCACGCCTTGTTCCATGGGAAACGCCCGGTACGGGTGCGAGTAGCCGTCGTGCCCGTAGGAGTCCTCGGCCAGCAAGGTGAAGCCGGGGGCGGAGGCCAGGAACTCAGCGACCCACCGCAGCATGCGCTCGGCGGCACCGTCGGCCACGAAGCCAGCCGGGACGGGGATCTCCTCCCAGCCCGCCCCACGGGGCCGGTGGTCGGCCACGACGTGCTCCAACGCGGCGAAGAGGTCGCCGTGGTCCCAGC
The DNA here is from genome assembly GCA_023954745.1 of Deltaproteobacteria bacterium. Taxonomy (GTDB): domain Bacteria; phylum Myxococcota_A; class UBA796; order UBA9615; family UBA9615; genus JAGSHC01. Next base: position 9,409 of record JAGSHC010000121.1, read on the forward strand.
TCGCGAAGACGACGTCTGCGTCACAGTCGCGGTGGGGGTCACTCTTGAATCCCACCACCTTCGCCACTGGCGTCACGATGGACGCCAGCTCCGCGGCCAGGCGCGTGGCGGCGCGGTGTCCCTCGGCGTAGGCCGTGGCTCCGTGGGTGTTCACCCCGGAGAGGCGCACGGCGACGAGCTCTCGTCCCGCGAGGTCCACCTCCTCTGTCGGGAAGAGCACCGAGGCGCCGGCGGCGTTGAAGTTCTCGACGTTCACCTCGAAGGGCTCGATGCCGTCGACGGTGTAGCCACTGCGGACTCCGCGCTCCGCGAGCATGGCCGCGAGGCCGTGCAGCGCCTCCATCCGGCCGATCTCCTCGTCGGGACGGCCGATGAGCAGGAGCGGGGGGTGGGGGATGTCGGGGTTGCTGTGAAGCAGCCAGGCCAGCGTCATCATGTGGGTCAGGCCGAGCTTGTCGTCCAGGCCGAAGGGGGCGGCGCCGCTGGCGTGCAGCACCCCGTGTCCGACGAAGGCGGCCAACGACGGATAGGTCGCCACATCCACGGTGATGTTGGGGTTGCCCGGCCAGGTGAGGGCCGAGCCATCCCACGAGGCGGCCAGCTCCAGCGCCGCGGCGGGCTCGGTCCCCTTCGCGGTGTCGAGGTGGACCATCAAGGCGAGAGGCTCCGCGTCCGCGAGCCGGCCGCGCCCTGCGAAGGAGGCGATGACGTTGGCGTTGTCGTCCTGCTCGACGCTCGCCCCCCACGCCTCGAAGAACGCGCCGACGTGCCGGGCGAGGGTGGCCTGCCCCTCCGTGGAGGGGATGCTCGAGGAGTCCTCGTCGGACGACGACTCGATGGCCACCACCTGCTCGAGGTAGCCGCGGGCGTGCTCGGCGATGAGGGCGTCGGACTGCGAGGGGGCGAGGGTCTTCATGGAGGCTCCTTGGTCGCGATCAGGAAACTGCGGCGCGGAGTGTAGTCACCGATCCGGGTCGCTGGCCTGACGACGCAGTAGGATGCGCCCGCCGGTCATCGCGGAGGACATCGGTCGTGAAGAAGTTGCTCCTGGGACTCCTGCTCCTCGCAATCGTCGTGGGCGGAGTCACCGTCTGGTGGTTCACCGCAGGTACGTCCGGCGTGCCGAACTCCGCAAGCAGCGACGGCCCGACTCCAGCGCGCGACGACCACTTCACCATCGTGTGGGCTGGCGACACCATGCTCGGCTGGAACGCCGACAAGATGATCAAGAGGAAGGGCTACGACCACATCCTGGGGCGTCTCGAGCCGTTGCTCGACGCGGACTACGTGGTCATCAACCTCGAAGCTCCCGTGACCACGCTCACGCGGGAGGACATGCCCGAGAAGCACCGCAAGTGGACCTATCACATCAAGCCGGCGGCCCTGAAGGCCTTCGAGGAGATGGGCGTCGACGCGTACAGCCTCGCCAACAACCACCTCTACGACCGAGGTCAGGATGGCGTCTTCGACACCTTCGCCCACTCCGAAGAGCACGGGCTGAAGTTCTTCGGGGCCGGCATGACGCGTGAGGAGGCCGAGGCGCCCCTACTCATCGAGACTCCTCACGGCACCGTGGGGGTCGTGGGCTTCAGCCACCGGGGCCCTCGCTTGAAGGAGGCGAAGGAGGACCAACCAGGACTCGTGTACCTGTACGCCGAGCAGATGAAGCGGTCCCATCGTGCCGCGCGCAAGGCGGGGGCCGACATCGTCGTGGGCTTTCCCCACTGGGGTATCAACTACGAGGTCCTGCGCCCCCAGGAGATGCGGGTGGCCGAGCAGTTCTCGAAGATGGGCTACGACCTCGTCATCGGTCAGGGCCCGCATGTGCAGCAGCCCGTGGGCCAGTTCGGCGACATGCCCGTCGTGTACTCCCTGGGGAACTTCGTGTTCAGCACCCAGGGCCGCTTCCAGAAGCTGGGAGACAAGGACCCCTACGGCCTCATCGCCAAGACCTTCATTGGCCCCACGGGAGTGGAGCGTATCGAGCTTCGCTGCATCCTCATCGACAATCTCCGGGTGAAGTACCGGCCGCGGATGTGCAACGCCGAGGAACGCGCGGACAGCTTCGCGAAGCTCGGGCTCGGGGTCGTGGTCGAGGGCGACGCCGCGGTGGTCGTGTTTTGAGCGTGACCAGGTTGCTCGCGGCGGGGCTGCTCGCGGTCGCCGGGCTCGCGGTCGGCTGTCCGACGACGGGTGAGCCCAGCTGTCCCGAGGGTCAGGCCCTCGACCCGGAGTCGGGCGCGTGCCACCCCGAGGAGTGCGGCGTCGGCGAGTGGGGAGCCATCCCGCGCGGCGGAGCCACCATCCATGTGAAGGCTGGCGCGTCGGGCGGGGACGGAACGGAGGAGCGGCCCTTCGGCTCGGTCCGGGCTGGGGTCGACGCCGCCGACGGAGGCCTGGTGGCCGTGGCGGCGGGCACCTACACGGAGAGCCTTCGCTGGAGCGAGGGGGCGCACCAGGTCGTGGGCCGCTGCGCGTCCCTGGTGACGATCGACGGGACAGAGGATGGCGACCGCCCCGTGCTGCTCGTCGAGGATGGGACTCACGCCCTCGAGGGACTCACGCTCCGGGGTTCCGCGTCTGGTGGGGTCGAGCTCCGCGGAGCTGGGGCAACGGACGCGCCCAGCCTCACGCTCACGGGTGTGACGGTGCGCGAGACAGGCACCCTCGGTCTGGGCGTGTACGGCAGCTTCGCGGAGGTCACGGGCTCGCAGGTGTCCGTGGTGGACATGCTCCCCGACGGGGAGGGCGTGCAGGGGGGAGGCGTGCTGGTGGAGCGGGGACGGCTCGAGCTCACGGACCTGCGCATCGATGGAGCGGGCGACAACGGCATCTTCGTGTTCGGCGGCGAGGTGGAGCTCACGGACGTGCTCGTCACCAACGTCACGACGCGGGCTGATGGATTGAGAGGCCGCGGCGTCACGGTGCGGGAAGGAGCGCGGGCGAGCTTCGAGAACCTCGCGATCTCTCGCGTCGCCGAAGCGGGACTCACGGCGTCGAGCGACAGCATCGTCGATGTCACCGGTGCCCGCGTGAGGGAGGTGTTCGGGACCGACTCGGGGGCGGCAGGCTTCGGCTTTGCGTCGATCACCGGAGGCCGTCTCACGGTGGTGGACGCAGACGTCGAAGGAACCGCGGCAGCGGCGCTGGCGGTGCGGGGCGAGGGCTCCTATCTGGAGGTTCGCGAGTCCGTGGTGAGGCGCAACGTGGGCGGCCTGAACGCAGACGACGGCGGCGAGCTCGTGGCCAGCGACGTCGTCCTCGAAGAGAACGATCAGTGGAGCGTGACGTTGTTCTCGGCGGAGGCGCAGCTCACTGACGTCACGGTGCGTCGCACGAGGCCAGGGACGGCGGCGGCGACGGGGGTCTCTGCGGCCGGGGGGTCGACCCTGACGGCGACGCGCCTGGTCGTCGAGGACAGCGAGCGTGTGGGGCTGCTCGTGACCGACAACAGCGCCGCGGTGGTGACGGACAGCGCGATCTCCGGTTGCTTCTCCCCGACCGAGGACGACAGGCCGGCCGGGGTGAGGGTCGTGCGGGACAGCACCCTCGAGGCCACGGGGTTGCTCGTAGAGGACAACGAGTCCGCGGGGATCGAGGTCTACGAGGGGTCGAACGTCACCTTGAACGACGTGACGGTGAGCGGCACGCAGGCCTGGGGCTTTGACGGGCAGGCGCGCGGAGTGGCGGTCGTCTTCGCCTCGACCCTGGTAGCCCAAGGGCTCACGGTGGAGGGCAGCTACGACATTGCGGTGCTGGCCTCGGAACCAGACACGGAGATCTCCATCGACCAGGGCCGCATCGTGAACACGCGGGTCTCCCTCACTGGAGCTCCCGGTGGTGCCGTCGCAGCCCAGAACGGGGCGCACATCACGCTCACGAACTCGGTGATCGAGGAGAACGAAGGTGCGGGTGTCTACTTCGCCGCGGCGGGAATGACGCTGCTCGACACGGACCTCGACCGGAACAGCTTCGCAGGTGTGGTCTGCCTCGGAGGCACGTTCTCGATGTCTGGTGGCGGGATCCAGGGGACCACGGTGGACCCGGCGCATGGTGGTGGGCTCGGTCTCTTTGCGGACGCGCGGCTCCAAGCGTGCGACCTCACCGTGTCGTCGGCCGAGTTCGCAGACCTGCCGGCGGGCGCGTTCCATCTCCGGGGCGTGGGCGAGCAGCTGCTGTCATCGAACGTCATCCGTGACGTGGGCGCGCTGCCCTCGGCTGCGGCGGTGAAGGTCCTCGCAAATCCCTCGGGAGCGGGAGTGGTTCTGGCCGGCAACAGCTTCGACGGGGTGGCCGCGGATGCCATCCTCTTGGATGGGGCCGGCGCCGAGCTGAGGGAGGATCCCGTCAGTGGGCCCAACGTCTTCGCGGCGGTGTCCGGCGACGCCATCGTCTGGCAACGGTGTGGGCCCGACGTGGTCGTGCTCGACGAGAGCGCACCGCAGCCGTCGTGTCGGGAAGTGCCACGCCCCCTGGGTCCGAGACTTCAGTACGACATCGCCCTGCGGGAGCTCGACCCGGTCGACTGATCAGTCGGCGACGACGTCGTCGAGGGAGAGCAGCGCGCGGTTGATGCCGAGGGCGTCTCCGGCAACCAACTCCGAGACCGCCTGGGCGGGCGCCCCGCCGCCGATGGCTTCTACGAACCCGTCGCCCTGCACGGCGATGGGCCACGCGGCTCCCTTACCGAAGACGTTGTTGGAGCCCACCTGCATTGTGATGGCTTCGATGAGCGCATGGGCGCGCTCGTTGCCGCCGAGGTCGGTGCCGTCGAGCACGACCCGGAACGTCTCGGCTCCGTAGAGACCGCCGCCGTCATCGATCTGCGTCGCGGTGAGACCATCGGCGGCGCTGCTGGGTTCCCCGGGGATGCTCGCCCCGCTGGTAGGACCGAGGAAGCTGTCGAACAACTCCACCGCGACCGGAGGACCGTCGGGCGCGTCCAGGTCCGGGCGGCCGGGCTTCTCCAGGAACACGGCGGCGTCGCTGTTCTCTTCGGAGCGGAGGCCGGTGATGTATCCCATGGACCAGTTCTGGAGCTGGAGCCCTCGGCCCAGGACCTGGCCCGAGCTCGCCGTGCCGGCCACGGTGACGTCTTCGAAGTCGACCCATGCCCCGTCCACGAGAATGCCGATCCCCTCTGCGCCTTCGACGGTCACTTGTCGGAGGACGACGGGGTACTCGAAGGCCGCCGAGAGTTGGCGTCCGGTCTGGATTGAGATCCCCCAGCCGTAGTTGCCGCCCTCGTTCCCGATGTCTTGGACCAGCACGTCGTACAGGTCCACCCGCGTGGCGAAGCCGTCGATGAGCACTCCCACCCGCACGGAATCAAGGACATCGACCCCCTGCATCACGATGGGTCCGAGCATTCCCGCGCCACCGCTCACCTGGAACGACCGACGTCCTCCGACGAGCGCCAGGTCGCGGATCAAGACGTCGGCGGTGTCGGCGCCGCCGACTTCGATGGCCGGACTGCCGCTCCCCGTTGCGTCGAGGAAGGTCTCCGCGGATCCGCATCCGACCAGTTGAAGCCCGGTGTCTCCAAAGTCGCTGTGCAACAGGTAGGTGCCCGAAAGGGTCCCCGCATCGAGCGCGATCTGCCTGATCGTCCCCGCGCGGGTGGCCTCGAGGCCGGCATCGACCGTGGAGAACGGGGAGTCGAGGGTGCCGTCGCCGTCTGCGTCTCCGCTGGGAGACACGTGCACCCGTCCCGAAGCCGGGGTCTCCCCCCACACCTCCGCGCAGGGATGTTCCTCTGGCGTGGGGGGGGCGGGCTCACCCGAGGGGCAGCCCAAGAGCAGGCTGGCCGTGACGAGGAAGACAGGCGCAGTTCGCTGAATCGGGTACATGCTGCTCCGGCTGGACGCCCAGGTGCTTCATCGGCACCATGACAAAGGTGCTGAATCCAGTCCAGCTTCCCCCTCGGTATGGCCACGACTTCGTGCTTCTTGGTTCGGGAGGTTTTGGGGCGGTCTACCTCATCGAGGACCACGAACTCGGGCTGCGGGTGGCCGTCAAGGTCCCCACTGGAACCGAGTCGCGTCGCCAGGCCCGCGCGGTGTTGCTCGAGTTGCGCGCGGCAGCGGCTCTTCGGCACCGCGGGTTCGTGCAGGTCCTCGACGCGGACCTCGACGAGGCAGGCGTCCCCTATCTGGTCATGGAGTTCGCGGACGGCGGAGGTCTGCAGGACCAGGCCACCGCCGGGCCTCTCTCCTGGGAGGTCGCTGCTCCGTGGATTCGCGAGCTCTTCGAGGGGCTGGCCTACGCCCACGCGCGCGGCCTCGTCCATCGCGACGTGAAGCTCGACAACGTGCTCCTCAAGAAGGACGACGAGGGGGTCCTGCACGCAAAGCTGGCGGACTTCGGGCTGACGAAGGTCGAGACCGGCGGCGACTACGCTTCGACGCGCTTGCTGGCGGGGACCCTGCTCTACATGGCGCCCGAGGCCTTCGAAGAGGACGCCACGCTGATCCATCCCGGCGTGGACCTCTACGCCATGGGCGTGCTCATGTACCTGCTGCTCGGTGGACGCAGCCCCTGGAGCGCAAAGGACCTCGCGCTCATCTCCGCCAAACTGGACGGTCGCCATCGCCCCCTGGAGCCCGGCCCAACGCTTCCCTCCCACGTGTGCGAGGTCGTGAACCGGCTGCTCGACCCCGATGCTCGAAGCCGCTACCAGCTCGCGGCGGACGTCATCGCCGACCTCTTTGACCCCTCGGGTGCCCGTGCGCCGTCGGCACTGTCCCAGACGATCCCCGGCCTCGACGAGGACTCGGCCATGAGCCGGCCTCCGTCGCTCCTGACCCAGCTTCCTCGAGACGCAGACGCGGTCACGCAGGTCCTGCCCACGGTTCGCACCGCGCCACCGGCCCTCGCGATCGTGCGGGAGCCCTTCTTCCTGGGGAGGGCGGAGGAGCGCGCCAAGCTCTGGAACCTGGCTCGGCTCGCCGGCTCCGGCCCCGTCGGGGTCACGCTGCTGGGGGCGTCGGGATCGGGACGCTCTCGCCTGGCTCGCTGGCTGGCTTCGGCCCTGGAGGAGGGGGGCTTCGCTCGCACGCTGCACGTGCGCCTCGATGCGACGACCGCGCCCAGCGACTCGCTCGCTGCCTCCCTGCGACGCTTCCTCCTCATCGGGCATGCGTCGGGCGGTGAACTCAGGAGCCGAGTGGCCGCCTGGTTCCGCGCCCACGGCCACGACCGGGCCGAGGACGTAGAGACTCTCGTCAGCTGGCTGGACCCCGCGTCGAGCACGCTGAACGCGTCGGTGCTCGATGCACGAGAGGCGGCATCGTTGCGCCGCGCGCTCTTGGAGAAGGTCCTGAGGCTTGAGTCCCGTCGGGGGCTCGTCTGCGTCTGGTGGGAGGAGACCGCGGCGTCCACCACCGCGACACAGGCCGCCGCCGAGTTGCTGCGGAGCGCCGGGACCGACCCCTACCCCGTCTTGATGGTGTACGAGCGGGAGTCCGAGGACGCGTTGCCCGAAGCGCTCGCGGAGTGGACCCCCCTCGTAGTGGGCCCCTTGCCCGAGCCCTTCGTCCGAGAGTTGCTCCTCGACCTCGGGGTGTTCGACGAGCAGGCCGATGCTGTGGCCCGCCGCGCGAAGGGCAATCCGGCGCGCGCGGTGGAGGCGGCCCGCCTGCTGTGCTCGGGCCGCGGTGCCCTGGCGGGTCTGAGCGTGACCGAAGACCGCGTGGAGCTTCCCGGCGGCACTTCGTCTTCGATCTTGCCGGTCATCGATGACCCGTTTGGCGACACCGCGGACGTCCCCCCGGAGCAGCTGGCTCTGGTGCGGCTCGACGCCTTCTGCAGTGGGGACGCCACCGGGGACGCCGTCGCCCAGGCGGCGCGTGCGCGCCTGGTGAAGCTCCTCGCCCTACTCCCCAGGCCGTGTGGGGTGCCGCGCCTGCGTCGCCTGTGGCCCACCGAAGCCGGGCGGCCCGAGGCGCTCGACAACGCGCTCGAGGACGCCGCGGTGGCGGGCATCGTGCGCTCAGACCAGGACGGCTACCTCGAGTTCACCGGCGCGCCCCTGGCGGCCGCCGCGATGGAGCTTGTGGAGCGATCGCCTGACGCCGCCGTGCTTCGCAGGGCCTGCGCTGCGGAGCTGTCGATGGGGGTGGCGGCTCCGCCCGGACTGCTGTGGGCCGCGGCCGCGTTGCTTCGCGACGCGGGGGACTTGCTCGGAGCGATCGATCGCCTGGTGGCTGCGGCCCGCCTCTTCGCCCAGAAGGACTTTGACTCGGCGCAGTCCGTGTGGGACGAAGCGCAAGCTGCTGTGGATCAAGCTGGCCTCGCCGACGATGCCCCGCAGCGGGTCCAGGTCCTCCTCGGAGCAGCCCAGACCGCGCGAAAGCTCGGGAACGTGGACCGCGTCGAGGAGCTGCTCTCGAAGCTCGAGCCAACGGCGTTGGAGGCCTCGGAGGCTGGCTCCTGGTACGAGTCGCACGCGGGGATGCACGCGCTGCGTACCGACCTGCCCCGCTCCCGCGAAGAAGCCGAGAAGGCAATCGCCGCCTACCAGGAGGCGGGGGAGGGCCCCGGTCTCGCGCGAGCCCGTCTCTCTGTGGGGGACGTGATGGCCCGCGCTGGAATGTACGGGGAGGCGGTGGCGGTGTTCGAGCAAGCGAGAGCCGACGCCGAGGCCGCCAGCGAGGTGAGGACTGCCCTCTGGGCCCGCTGGCTGCGCGCCCGATGCTTGCGGGGGCTCGGCCGCAACGAAGAGGCCCAGGTCGCCCTCGAGGAGGTCTGCGAACGAGCGGCGTCCCTCGGGGTCGAGGTGGTGGTGGGCGGAGCGGAGCGGGAGCTGGGAAACCTCGCCCTGCGGGGAGGACGCGCAGAGGAAGCCGATGGGCTGCTGCGCCGCTCGGCGGAGCGCCTGGAGCGCGTCGGACGCAAGGTCGAAGCCGCCGTCACACGCATCTCGCTGGGAGAGTTGGCGCGGGCTCGTGGCGCTCTCTCGGAGGCGCGGGCCGAGTACTCGACAGCCTTTGCGGTGGCGCGGGCCTACGGGCTCACGAGCGAGGTCGTGGTGACGCTGATCAACCTCGGCATCGTCGAGCTCGCCATGGGTCGAGCCCGGCGCGCGGGGCGCCGCCTCAACGAGATCGACAAGCTCCTCCCCCGGGACCAGGCCCATGGTCTGCGCCGGTACATCGAGGCGCTGCGGGTGGCGTGTCTCGCCGAGAAGGGCTCCTGGGAGGACGCTGAGGAGACCGTGGACGCCCTGACGGATGGTGGGGCGCTGCCGCCGGACCCCGACCTTCTGTGGTTGCTCGAGCACGCCGGAACCAAGGCCATCGAGGCCGGGGAGCCGGCGCTGGGTGCCGACGCCCTCGACCTCGCCCTCGGGATCGCTGAGGCGATGAAGGACTCCGTCGCAGCCGAGCGTCTCCGCGCCGCAATGCTCGGCTGAGCGCCGGTCGGTACTAGCAGCAGCCGCCACCGGGTTCGCACGCGATGGTGTCGGCGTAGTCGGCGCCCTTTGTGTCCTTCGCTGAGCGCAAGGCGACGCCTGCGTTCACGCCGGCCCAGGCCGTGGTGTTCGCGACATGGTCGGTGGGTGCGCAGTCGAAGGGCTTCGC
>JAGSHC010000431.1 GCA_023954745.1 Deltaproteobacteria bacterium
ATCGAGAAGCCCGAGCGGCACCTGCAGGCCTTCGCCGAGGGCCTTGATGGCGCCGAGGGTGCGATGGATGTGCGGGCGTGAGCATCAACCCCGGGACCCCCGTGTCGGTGCTCGACGTCATCCTCCCCGACGTCGACGTGGTGCTCGTGATGACAGTGAACCCCGGCTGGGGCGGCCAGAGCGCGATCCCCTCCTCCATCGCCAAGGTCGGCGAACTGAAGGCCGCCCGCGAGGCCCGCGGCCTCGACTTCCTCATCGAAGTGGACGGCGGCGTGAAGCCCGCCAACGCCATTGAGTTCACTGACGCCGACGTGGTCGTGGCGGGCAGCGCCATCTTCAAGAGCGACGACTACACCGACGCCATCCGCGCCCTGCGCCTGGCCCTGCAGGGCTGAGACAGGGGTCTCTCGGGAGCCCTCTTAGAGCCCGTCGAGCGCCGGCGCGATCACCAGGTCCCAGGCCCGAACCAGGGCGGCCGCCTCCCTCTGAGGGGCGAGCACTCCGAACTCCCGCAACGCGTCGAGGCGTCCTTCGGGCCCAGCCTCCGCCCCGCCGAGCGCCTGCCGCACCCCCTGGGATGCCTTCAGCACCGCGCTCCGCACGGGCTCTCCGCCCACCTCGATGGCCCAGGCGACCGTGCGCCAGGCCAGCTCGGCGTGAGCGCCCTCGTCCCGGACCAACACATCGAGCACGTCCTGGGTCTGGGAGTCCGTGGCCACCGCCCGCCGCTCCGCTGCTCGTACCGCCGCGAGGGTCTCGCCCACGCAGCCCTCGACGAACACCTCAGCGGCGAAGGACGGCAGGTCCGCCGCCAGATCGAGGCTGCCGCCCAGGTCCAGCGCTCCCGCCTCGGTCGTCTCCCCCAGGAAACGAGCCGCCAGCGCGAAGCTGAGCTCGGCATGCCGCACCTCATCGAGGCCCGCGTTCTGGGCCGCCGCGAGCAGCTCGGGCGGCGCTCCGAAGCGCATCAAGTCCAGGGTGAAGCGGGCAAAGGACGCCACGGAGGCATGCTCGTACTGCGCGGCGCGGAGCCAGCGCTCCCCCAGGAACCGGCGCTCGATGGCCTCGAGAGGCTGCAAGCCATCGGCGACGACCCACCCCCCACCACGCTGGACCGGGGCGATCCGCGCGTCGCCATCCACCATGAGCGGACGTCCGTCGACGACTCCCGGCGGCAAGGGTCTCACAGCGCACGGAGCGCCCGCGGTGGTCTTCGCGACGTACGACGCGTCAGCACACATGGAGCCATCCCCCATGTCCTCACTGGGTCCCAGTTCGCTCAGCACATAGCGCGTGCCGCCATCGCAGTACCACGGGACCGCGTCCTCTTCGCTTACGTCGTCTCCGTCGAAGCTGCAGACGGTCTCCGTCGCACAGCCAGCGCTCAGGGCGAGGGCCAGGGCGCTGGTCCCTCCCAGGACGAGGCGAAGGTGCCGCCGGAAGAGGTGGCTGAAGGCTGGGGTAGGCAGGTAGCGGGCGGCCATGGGGACTCCGGGAGCTGGGGACTCTCTACGACAGCAAGATCGGGGCCATCAAGACGGGTCCCACAGTTCGGGCAGCTTCGTGCACACGGCGTGGGCGCCGATGCTGCGCGCCCACCGGGCATGACCAGCGACCTCGCCCTGCCGGTCCGCGCGGTGCAACTCCGGTGAGACCACGCAGATCCGGTAGCCGAAGGCCTTGAGCAGGCCCGCATCGACGGCCGAGATGGCCCCACCTTCACGAAAGCAGTCCAACCAGATCCACTTCGCCTTGCCCGCGAGCTTGGTGGCGAGCTGCGTCGACTCGTACTCCGAGACCCGCACCGCGCACCGCTTCTCCCCCCGCGCCGTGGTCTTCACGAGGAAGGGCACGCTCTGGTCGAGGAAGAAGAAGTCGGTGACTCCCCGCTCCGCGAGGGCCGCCAACACCAGCTCCTCCAGGCCCTCCTCCTTGACGTTGGCGATGAGGAGCGCGTGGCGATAGCCAGCGAGCCAGTCCGCGAAGCGCTCACCATCCCCCACCGCGTCGTGGCGCAGCACCAGCTCGCCCCCATCGCACCGAAGATCCACCTCCACCCCCTGGTCCGGCGGGACCTGGGCGAGGGCGTCGGCGGTGTTGATCCGGTGTCGAATGATCAGCATGGGCGGATCCTACGACGGGCGACGGCGGGGAGGGCCGACCTGTGTCGCCCCACTGATCCCGGGGGTGGGGGGTTCACCCCTGTCCGCTCGTGTCACCGGCGCATCGACGACGACCGCACCTGAGTCATACTCGGGCCGTGCGTGTCGTCTCTCTCGACGCCCCCGGCCAGCTTCGCCTGACCGAGCGGCCCGCTCCTCCACTGGCCCCAGGCCACGTGCGCGTCGCCATGCGCGCCGCGGGGGTCTGCTCCTCGGACATCGCGCGGTCCCACGGTGGCGCCTATCACCACCCGCTGGTGCTGGGACACGAGCTCGCCGGGATCGTGCAAGCGCACGGCGAAGGCGCTGAGGCCCCACCCCTCGGGACCGGCGTCACCATCTTCCCGCTTCTCCCCTGCTTCGCCTGCCCTCCGTGTGCCGAAGAGCAATACGCCCGCTGCCTCGACTACGACTACTTCGGCTCCCGGCGCGACGGTGGCTTCGCTTCCAACCTCGACGTGCCCGCCTGGAATCTCCTCCCGGTTCCCAGCGGCGTCTCCCTCGACGACGCGGCCCTCACCGAGCCCCTCGCGGTCGTGGTCCACGCCCTCGAACGCCTCAGAGAGTCCCGCGAACCCACGAGGATCTGCATCCTGGGTAGCGGGTTCCTGGCCCTGCTCGCCGTCGCCGTGCTCCAGCGATCTCCCCGAGACGTCGCCATCACCGTCGTCGGGCGCCACCCCCACAAGCTCCAGCGCGCGGAGGCCCTCGGGGCCCGCGTCGTCTCCTCCGCCGAGCACGAAGCCTTCTTCGATGCCTCTGCCGGGAGCTTCGACGCCGTCCTCGAGGCCGTGGGCGCCCCCGAGACCTTCGCCCAGGCACTGGCGCTCGCCGCCCCGGGCGGCCGCGTGGTGTGGATGGGCAACCCGTCGGGGG
>JAGSHC010000139.1 GCA_023954745.1 Deltaproteobacteria bacterium
GCTCGCCGTCTTGAGGAGCAGCGAGCGCGCCGCGAGCAACACGGCGACGAGGCTCGTGAACAGCGCCAGCTGCACCCACACGAAGGACGGGATGAGGAGGAGCGCAAAGCGTCCTCCGTAGTAGCCGCTGAGGAGAGGGATGGGTCCAGTGAAGACCAGGACGGTGAGGCGCAACGCTTGACGCCGACGCAGGCGCTCGATGCCCCACACCTCCACGCTCAGCAAGGCGGAGTCGGGGTCCTCGCCGCCTCGGCTGGCGAGCAGGCTGACGAACACCTGTCCCGCGAGGTGCATGATGGCGAAGGACAAGCCGATCCAGAGGAGCACCGGCCAGGCGATCCAGAGTCTTGGCTCGTCGATGCCCTCGAAGAAGGCGTAGGCCAGCGACATCCAGCCGAAGGCGTCCTCGTCGTCGGCGGCGATGATCGCCGGGAGGGCCATGACGATCCATCCAAAGAACGCCGTCCCCCAGGTGAGCAGCAGGGGACCCAGGGGACCGCGGGCGAACATGGCGAAGAAGGCCGAGAGCGACGCCAGCGTCAGCACGCCAGCGAAGGTGCAGCCATAGGCCACCAGGATGCTCGCCGGGGCGACGCCGCCGAAGCTCAGGCTCAGGGCGACCACGGGCAGGCCGGCGAGGACCAGCAGTCCCACATGGGAGAGGCTGGAGTAGACCTTGCCCCGCAAGAGCTGCGCCGGCGTGATCTGGGAGATGGCCAGCAGGTCGAGGGTGCCCTGGTTCTTCTCCTCGACGATGCCCTGGGCCACCAAGATGGGGGTGAGCAGACCGAGCAGCCACCACTGTCCGAACATGGTCATCTCGAACAGACGCTCGCCGACGTAGGCCATGTCCGAGGGCCGGCTCCAGTCCTGCCAGGCCGTCAAGTCCCGGTACTGCAGGACGAACAGCCCGAAGAGCGCGGTGGCGAAGCCGCCCCGGAACGCAAAGGTCTGCCAGCGGCGCTGCCCGCGCAGGACCTCCCGCTCGACGATGGTGCCGGCTCCGGCCATGCCTACTGAACCAGCCCCTGGGTGAGCTTCATGAACGCCTCCTCGAGGGAGACTCGGTCCCGGTCGAGGAAGCGCAGCCCCACGCCTTCCGCACCCAGGACGCGGCCGAGGAGGGCGAGGTCGTCTTCGGGGTCGCGGAAGGTCACCCAGAGGACGCCACTCTCCTCGTCGACTCCCGAGGAGCCGACGGCTTCGTGGCCGCCGAGGATCTGAAGCGCCCGCTCGTCATCGTCGGTGCGCAGGGTGATGCGCCCGGCGTGGGAGAGGCGATCGAGGATCTCCTCGACGCTGCCCTCCGCCACCACGACGCCGCGTTCGATGATTCCGACGCGATTGCAGATGTCCTGTAGCTCGCTGAGGATGTGGGAGCTCAGGAGGATGGTCTTCCCCATGTTCTGAAGCTCGCGCAGGATCTCGCGCAGCTCCACGCGGGCCCGGGGGTCGAGGCCTGCCGCCGGCTCGTCGAGGATGAGCACCTTGGGGTCGTGGACCAGGGCGCGGGCGAGCCCCAGTCGCTGCTGCATGCCCTTGCTCAAAGAGTCGACGAGGGCGTCCTCCTTGAATGAGAGGTCGGTGAGCTCGAGGAGCCCATCCACGAGGCCCTGCCGCTCGCTCCGGGCGATGCCATAGGCCGCCGCGAAGAAGTGCAGGTACTCGTTCACTGTCATGTCCGGATACACGCCAAAGGCGTCGGGCATGTAGCCGATGAGCCCACGGATGGCGTCCTTCTGGTCCCACACGGACTTGCCGTCGACGAACGCGTCCCCCGTGGTGGGCTCGAGCAATGTCGTGAGGATCTTGATGGTGGTGGTCTTGCCGGCGCCGTTGGGCCCAATGAACCCGTAGATGTCGCCTTCTTGGACGTGCAACGAGATGCCCCGCAGGGCATCAAAGTCGCCGTATGTCTTCGAGAGGTTGTTGGTGCGGATCACGGCAAGTCCTCCGAGGACAGGTTCGGCTGCGGGGCACGGACGATGGCGAAGGCCTCGACATCCGCCGAGTCGTTGGTGGGCACTGGCGGAGCGACGCCGCCCTTGGAACGGCCGACGAGGAACGGGGCTCGGGACGCTCCGGGCTTCGGGAGCCGCGAAACGTGTCCGGTGTGTGGGTCGAGGAGCATCGCCCAGCTGGAGTCCCACCGGTGGTGCTCGTTCATGGTCCGGTGGTAGTCCGGGTCGTCGAACTCGACGTTGGGGCTGTCGGGGGTCCCGGTGATGGTTCCCCAGTCGAAGGCCACCGGGGCCTTGAGCTCGGCCCGGGCGCCGCTCGGGAGGGGGCCCAGGGGCCACATGCTGCGTCCCCAGACGACCCAGGCCTCGTCGAGGTCCAAGCCACTCTCGTTGGCGGCGACCACCACGCCATCCCCGGTGGCGCGCACGGTCATCCCGCCGTCGAGGCGGTCGACCCAGGCGCTGTGCCAGGTACTCACTGCCCACTGGCTGGCCCGATAGCCCAGGCCCACTTGGGTCGCCCCGGCCAGGGCCTCCACTTCGTCCCGCACGAGGAAGTCGTCGCCCGCGCCCCCCGAGCCCACGACCACGCCGGCCCCACGAGGTACGGGGATGCGGACGTCCTGGCGTCGGGAGCTCCACATCGCACACCAGCCAGAGCCCCGCATGGACGCGTGTCCGTCGAACACGTCGACCACCTCCACGCAGCGCACCTCGGTGTTCCCCGCCTTGCGAAAGCTGATCACCAGCGCTGCGGCGATGGAGAAGAAGATCGCGAACACCGGGAAGGTCACCCAGGTGAGCATTGGCTTGCCGAGGCGGCGCGTGATCACGAAGTCGATGGGGCCGATGAGCAGGAGGTAGATGAGTCCGAAGAGCAGAACGGTGCCGAGGGGGAGGGGGTTGGCCCGCGTGAACGAGGACAGGGCGGCCTCCAGGTTTGTGCGCCAGGTCTCTCGCTTCTCCCGGGCAGTCTCTCCGGTCCAGTTCCAGTCGGATGCGCCTCCCACGCAGGGGTCCGGCTGCCGTTGGTGGGGTGGTCCGGCCATGGCCAACAGGGGGGAGGTTCCGGCGTCCTCGAACAGCCCCAGGAGCTTGCGCCAGAAGGCCTCCCGGTCGAAGGCTCCGCTCATCCCCCGCAGCTCGCCAGCGCCTGGATCGAAGCCCAGGGTGACGACTCGCCCGGCACCCACCGCGTGGTCCGCGACGAACGGTTGGTCTCCGTCGAACAGTCGCGGGGTGGCGCCGCGCATCGTCAGCCCCACCCGGGGAAGGGCGGGCGCGTCCTCCGGCTGAGCTGCTCCCGAGGCAAAGAGCACTGCGTGAGTGGCCCCCGCGGAGGCCTCGGCCGGGGAGAAGTCCACCCCGGAGAGGGCGCCCAGGGAGGAGGTGGACCAGGCTCGGTACCCGTCGGCGACGCCCACGAGCAGGGTGCCACCGGAGTGCACCCAGTCGCGCAGCGCCCCTTGCTGTTCGGGGGTGAGGGTCGACGGGTCGGGGCGCCGCCAGACGACCAGGTCCACCGACGTCCAGGCGAACCACACGCTGGGCAGCTGCGTGGGGAGCAAGGTCTCGACGCGCACGTCACGGTCTTCTCGCGTGCAGCCCGCATGCCCCACGATGGGCTGGTTGCTGACCTGGCGCAGCAGGGTCAAGCCGAGAGGCTCCTCTCCCACGGCGACGACGTGCAGCTCGTCGACCCCGCCGCTGCCCGAGACGGTGGGGAGGGTGTGCGTGGCCAGAGTCCTTCGCCCACGGGTGACCTCGACGTGGAGCTCGGGCACCCAGTTGGGCATGACCACGGGCACCGAGACGCGACGCACCGAAGAGCGGCCGACGCGGTAGGGCCGGACGACGGGAGTCTCGGAGTTGCCGAAGGACACCCGCACCTCGCCCTCGAGGGGGTCGGTCGTCGCGATGTTCACCTGGATGGGGGTGTAGGCCCCGGCGCGAGCCAGAGGCAGCAGAGGGGCATCCACAGACACCTTCGGCTGGGCCGAGGCGAGGGTGGGGAGGAGGAGGACCATGGCGAGAGCGCACAAGGCGACGCGGGCGGCCCGAGAGCTGGGGTGGCTGGGGAGCGTTGGCACGTTGTTCCAGGACACGTGGGGCGCGACCTGGTTCCCTCCTCCTTGCTTCTCACAAGGATACCCCTGGGTCCCGGGAGTTGTTCCCCGAGGTCAGAGTTCCCCGAGGTCAGAGACGGCGGAATGGGTGGGTGATGCCCAGGAGCCTCATGCGCCGATAGAGCAGCACGATGTAGGCGGCGTCGAGGACCCCACAGAGCACGAACATCGTCGAGAGGAAGGGACTCCCTCCCAGCACCGCCTCGTTGATGCGAAGCCCAGCCACGGAGAGCGTCGCGGTACCGACTCCCTTGAGCACCGCGACCCACATCGACTGGCCCAGGACGTGGTCTCGGGTCATGGCCCAGTGGAGGAAGAGGGCCGACATCATCACGTTGTCCAGGTAGGCGATGTAGGCGCCGCCGACCTCCCAGTCACGAAACTCGTAGGTTCCGAAGTAGATGAAGGCCATGGCGGCGGCGAAGGTGCCGAGCACCATCGGCACGAACCAGCTCCGCGGGGCGTGGGCAGGGAAGTCGCGTCGTCCCCACCGCAAGTACTGCAGCACGATGATGAGGTCGATCCCCGCCCAGACCTGGTTGATCGTGTCCATGGGCGGCTTGTCCGGGATCACGACTCCCCACATCAGCTCCCACGAGAAGTTGACGGCCAGAGCGACCAGCGGCATGCCGCAGGCCTCGTCCTTGAACCCCCGGGCGATGACGATGAGGTAGACGGCGATCCACATCGCGCCCCCCGCGGCGAGGAGGGCCCCGACCATGGGCTCCGCCTGCACCTCCGCGAGGAGGGCGAGGCGCTCGACGGAGACTTCGGGTCCTGGCCTCATGAGACTCCTGGAGCTGGCTTGACCAGCGACCCCCCACCGCCCATCACACTCTGGCCCGGGGGGGCGCTCAAAGATGCTCAGGATTCATTTGGGGGCGAGGTGTAGGTTCCGCGGCCCTCGTGATCCAGACCCCCTCCCAGACGGTGTGTTCGGCACCCTGTCCGTCGATTCCGCGCATGGGCCTGGCTCATCGAGTCGCCCTCCTGAGCGGGGCTTGGACTCAGCACTTTCTGCAAGGAGCCGCCGAAGTCGTCCTCAGGAGCAGCCTCTGGCTCGCGGCCTCGCTGGGCTCGATGACGCTCTTCGCTGGGCACTTCCTCGGACTCGAGGTCGGGGCCGCCCCTGCGGTCCTCGTCTTTGCCTCGTCGCTGTTCATCTACAACCTCGACCACGCCGCGGACGCCGAGAACGAGACTCTGAGCGCCCAGGAGCGGGCCTTCTTTCGGGGCGAGTCGCTCCACACGCTCATCGGCTGCTCGGGTCTCGCCACGGCCATTCTGGTGCTCGCGGCGCCTCCCGCCGCGCGCCTGGTGTTCTGCTCGTACCTCGCGGTGGGCGTGGTCTACGGGATTCCACTCCTCCCCGTGAGAGGGGGCGATGGCTGGCGTCTTGCTCGGCTCAAGGAGATTCCGGGGAGCAAGGCGTGGATCACCGCGGGCGCCCTGACCCTCGCCACGGTGGGTCTACCTGTCGCCTACGCGGGGCGAGGGCTGGGGCTGGACGGAGCGCTCCTCTTTCTCTTCCTCTTCACCTGCGCGGCGTCGGGCGCGAACATCTGCGACATCCGTGATCTGGAGGACGACCGCTCGACCGGTGTCCTCACCTTGCCGATCCAGCTCGGCGTGTCCGGGGCCAAGGTGGTCCTGGCGGTCCTCAATGGGGTAGCGCTGTTGGTCTTGATCGGGGGAACGCTCTCCGGCGCGAGTGGGGCGCATCCCGAGGTGGTGCCGATCATCATGGGCACGCTGATGATCCTCCGTTGGGTTCGCTCCGACACCAACAGCGAGCTCTTCAGTCTCGTGGTGCACGGCACCTACTGCCTCTTCGCTCCTCTCGCGATGCTGCACCTGTTCTTCCACGGATGAGCGCCGCTGGTTTCTTGCTCCTCGATCCTGAGCGGACGCCGCTGTCGATCCAAGGCATGGTGGAGAGGACCGGTTCTGGGGGGCAGGTCGGAGGGGCGATTGCAGCGAGCGAATCAACTCCCTGAGCGTGCATCAGAGGCCTCGGGCCGTCTCAGCCCCGTGCCCAGCCAGCCTGGGGCCGAGGTCCCGACGAGGGACTCGGCGCCGGTGGAGCTGCGCCACATCGAGCGGGACCGCACGCGCCGCTTCCTGAAGACCCAGGCCACCCTCGTCGCGGTGGTGATGCTGTTGATGGCCGGCGGCGTGCTGGTCGGTGCCGTCCCCAACGGGCCCATGTTCCAGGGAGGCACCGCAGCCTGTCTCGTCGTGCTGGCCCTCACCGGGGTTGGTTGGTGGCAGTTCCTCCGGTCTGACGCGACCACCACCTTGGTCACGACCCTGCTCTACGCCGATTCGGTGGTGGGCATGTTGGCCTTCTACCTCCTCGGCGAGTTCGAGACTCCGAACGTGGGCACCGTCGCGCTGTTGGTGGTGATGGCGCCGCTCTTCGGGGTGAAGAAGCACGCCTACGGCATCGCGACGCTCCTGACGGTGATGTACGTCGGGCTCCTTGGAGCCCGGGAGTGGGACCTGATTCCGTACGGCTACGTGTTCCCCAAGGAAGCGTTCGACGCGACTGCGGGGCAGTACCCATCGTTCATCGCGGACTCCATCATGGGCTTCATGATGCTCGTGTACGGGGCCGCCTTGCTGGCGGGCGAAGCGTCCCTCGGACTGCTCACCAGCCGCCAGGAGCTTCGAGAGGAGATCGACAAGGCCACGGCGCGGCTCACCCGGGCGAACCAGGAACTGAAGCAGCGGAACAGCGCCCTGGACCAGTTCAACATCGCGGTGAGCCACGACCTCACCTCGCCCCTTCAGACAGCTCTTCTCCGCACCGAACTCTTGATGACTGAGCCCCCGGGGCTCGTGGGAGAGCAGCACGAACTGGTGCTCGCCGTGCGGGAGTCCATCGAGCGCATGGGCGAGCTCACCCGGGAGCTGTACAACCTCTCGATGATGACCCACGAGCTGCGGGGCATGCAGGAGGTGGATCTCGCGGTGATCGTCAGTCAGGTCCAGGGGGATCTGCATCGTCGCCTCAGCGAGGCGGGCACGCTGCTCGTCCTGCGCGATCCCATCCCGAAGGTCATGGGCAACGCGCCGTTGCTGAGGGACTGCATCCAGAACCTCGTGGAGAACGCCGTCCGGTATGGCGGGCGCCCCGCGCGCGTGCACATCGAGCCTCAGTCCACCGAAGCAGGCTGCGTGGCCATCGCGGTCGAAGACAACGGTCCCGGCATCCCGCCGAGGGATCGGGGGCGCGTGTTCCGGCCCTTCGT
Source organism: Deltaproteobacteria bacterium (assembly GCA_023954745.1). Classification (GTDB taxonomy): domain Bacteria; phylum Myxococcota_A; class UBA796; order UBA9615; family UBA9615; genus JAGSHC01. Next base: position 7,342 of record JAGSHC010000139.1, read on the forward strand.
GCAGCTGGACGAGGATGCGAAGGAAGGCCACGGCTCAGGCCTCGCCATCGTGGAGCGGATCGTGACCCTGCACGGTGGCACGATCCGCATCGAAGACGCCCACGAACTCGGGGGCGCGCGGTTCATTCTCGAGCTGCCGGCGTCCCGCCCCGAGAGCTGAGCGGGCGCACCGACCGGCCGGGGATGTCATCGGGGCGTCATAGGTCGCGTGCCCCGGGACGCGTAGGTTCACGGGGTGGAGAACACCCCCATCCCGCTCGTGCCGCCTGCAGATGCCGGCTTTCCCTCCGACCTCCGCCGCGGAGCGAAGGTGGGCTTCTTCCACTGGAACCGGTTGGTCTCCGACGGGCCCGCTACTCCTCCGCCGCGGCCCCTGGTCGTCGGGCCGTACGAGCTCATGGGGGTGCTGGGCGAAGGCGGGGCAGCTCGGGTCTACCTCGCTCGACGCCGGGCGCAGCCGGCGCATCTCGTCGCGCTGAAGGTCTTCGCTGAGGAGTTCGCCATCGACCCCACGGAGCGCAGCATCCTCTCGGCCTCGGTGAAGGCGGTGGAGCGCCTCGGCAACCCCACGTTCCTCGACACATACGAGGTGGGAGAGGCTGACGGCCGGCTCTACCTCGCGATGGAGCGGGTGTACGGCTGGAACCTCAAGCAGCTCCGCGCGGCGTGCCCGTTTGGACTGCCCGATCGGGTGCTGTCGGCGGTGCGACGCCAGCTGGTCCGCGGACTGCATCCCGGCAACGTGATGGTGAGTGTGGACGGGCGCGTGCGGGTGCTCGACCTGCCCAGCGCGCGCACGTTCGGCCGGAACAAGCGGTGTGGCGGCCCCCGGGGTGGAAAGCGTGACACCGCCCTGGTGCGGGCCTGGATCGCTCAGTTGGAGCCGCGGCTCCCTGCGCTCCCGGGCGCCGGAGACTGGGGTGACGAGGACGACCGGGACGACGAGGCCAGCACCCACCCCACCCTCGTCTGACGGAGGCGGCGAAGCCGCTAGGACTCGTCCTTGCTCCCCTTCTTGCGGGCTCGACGCCGGGCAGCGAGCAGCCCCCCCACATACTCCTCCGACCGCGTGGGCTCTGGGTTCGGCTCGGGAGGGGGGACTGGGGCGGGCGTGATGGGGGCATCTCCCAGGGGAGCTGGGTTCCGCGCAGTGGGCCGACCCGAGGGACGCATCGGACCCGAGGGACGCATCGTCTCGGCGGGGGGACTTCGGGGCGGAGCGGCGGGGGGTACGGCGGCCACCTCCGTCACGGCTTCGGGGACGGCCGGCTGCCACAGAGGCCACGCGAGACGGCGCAGGGCAGCGTCCACGAGGAACAGGAGCGCCGCCAGCACCAGGAGCGCGGGCCACTGGGGATGGGGCACGAGCCGTGGGCGTAAGGGGGGAGTCCAGATCCCCGCTTGCAGAGGCTCGGGCACGACCACGGCCGGGTCCAGCGTCTCCCCGCGGCCTACCCGGGCCAACTCGGAGAGGAGCGCCTCCCCCCCCTGCCCGGGCCGGTACTCGGGCGAATAGGGCTGCGCCGCTTCGGCGGTGGCCTGTCCCACGGCGTTGCCCTCGGCGTCCTTGAGGAACACGGCGACGAGGTGGGCTCCGTTCTGGTCGGCGTCGACGCGGGCGCGGTACCGACCCGGCGCGACCTGCTGCAGCGGCATGGAACGCACGGAGAGGTCCGGGGCGATGAAGCGGGCCTCGCCGTCGAGGAAGTTGCGGAACCCACCCTCGGCGTCGTAGGCGTCGACCGTCACCTCGAGGAGGCCGCGCTCGAGCTCTGCGGTGGCGCTCACGTCTGCGCTGCCCTCGCTGGCGGCCAACCAGCGCACCATCTGAGTGAAGGTCCGGGTGTAGGTGTCCGTGCCGATCCACTGGTTCGCCCAGCGCGCCTTGCAGTCCGACGTCCAGGCGACCGAGCGGCCCAGGCCGTGCCTCCAGACCGCCAGGAGCGGGGTGTTCTCGTCCTTCCGGGCCCACATGGCGACCTTCGCCCGGGGCTTCGGCTCGGTGGCGACGTAGCCGCCGAGGGTGGGCAGCGGTGCCACCAGCCCCTTCGTGATTGCGTCCGGTGCACCGAGCACGGGCACGAAGGGCTCCTCCATCAGGAAGCTGCGCGTGGCGAGCATGGCCTCCCGCGTGAAGATGCGCGGGATGTGCTCGGGAGCCGCCACGAGGTAGTAGCGGCCCCCTCCCCAACGCGCCCACGTCTCCATGGAGAACCGATCCGAGTCGCCGCCGACCCCGATCGTGGTGAGCGTGACCCCCCGCTTCTGGCCCAGCTTGATCAGCGTCTCGAAGTCGCCCCCCATCGTGATCCCGTCGGACAGCAGGATGATGTGCTTCATCGCCGTGCTCTCCTTGAACAGAGCGCGGTAGCTCTCCTTGAGGGCCGGGTACACGTCGGTCCCTCCGCCCGCGCGGAGCTTCGAGATGGTGCTCACCACCTGCTTGCGGCGGTCGAGGCTGGTCATCGGCACGACCCACGAGGCGGCGGCGTCGAAGCTGATGACCCCGACGCGGTCGCGATCTGCCATGAGGTCGGTGGTCTGGATGGCCGCTTCCTTGGCCATTCCCAGCTTCTCGGCCGGGCCCACGCCTCCCATGGAGCCCGAGGTGTCGATGGCGAGGGACATGGCCAGGGTGGGGAAGTGCCGCTTGTCCTTGATGTCCATGCGGACGGGCAGGATCTCCTCGACGGGCGTGCCGTAGTACCCGCCCACCCCGAAGGACTCGTCGCCGCCGAGCATCGCGAACCCCCGGCCAAGGTCGCGCACGTAGCGCTCGAGCAGCTGCATCTGCCGACCCGTCAGGGCGTAGGCCGGCACGTCGCTGAGGAGGACGACGTTGTACGGCTGCAGGGCGGCGAGGGAGCCCGGCAGGTCTCCCGGACCCACGACGTCGACCTGGAGCCCCTCGGCCTCGAGGACGCGGGTCAGGTAGCCCGCCTGGTCAGGCTTTCCCTCCACGTAGAGCACCCGCGGTCGTCCCTCGACGGCCACCGTGGCGACGGCGACGTTGTTCTGTGGGATGGAGTCCCCGCCGTCCACCTCGAGAGACGCCCGGTATCGCAAGAAGCCCGACTCGTCGGCCTCCTGGCGCAGAGCGAACACGTCCGCGCGCCCCCCGCTCAGCTTCACCGGAAGCACGCCGAGCAAGGTGTCGTTGCGGAACAAGCTCAGTCGGCCGGTGCCGGCAGCGGTGGATCGCGCGATGACGCGGAGCTCGAAGGCCGAGCCCTCGGGGACTTGATCCGGCGCCGTCATTCCCTCGAGGAGCGCCTCGTCGCCTGAGGCGCGGGTCAACGGCAGTGTCCACAGCTCCACGTCGTCGGCCGCGCTCGCGCCCTGAGCCACGGCGTCGCCCCGGGTCTCCTCGCCGTCCGACAGCACGACGATGCGACGGGTGAAGTCCGAGGGCATCAGGGCCTCGGCGAGACGCAGGCCGGCCGCGATGTCGGTCTGGTGGGGGGAGACTTGCGACTCGATGGTGGGCACCGCGAGGTCGGTGCCGGGCTCGAGCTCCACCATCGCTCCATCACCCACCACCACGACCGCGGCGCGGTCGCCGTCGCGCATGCCCTCGGCCTGGCCCTGGACGAAGGCGAGCGCCGCGTCACGGGCGCTCTCGGCGAGGGAGGCGGACCGATCGAGCACGAAGACCACGCCGAGGCGATCGGCTGGCCGCTTGATGTTGAGTCCCGCGGCGGCGAGGGAGATGGCGAGGAGGACCCCGACGCGGGCAGCGAACGCGAGCTTCGCGCGGTGGCCCTGCAGCGTGCGTCGACCGGCAGCCATCCACATGGGGACCAGCAGCAGCAGCAGGGCCATCCACGCCGGAGCGTCCAGGCTCACCCGGGGAAGCCACTCAGTCACGGTATCGCCGCTGATAGAGCCACCACTCGCCCACGAGCAGCAGCCCGAGGAGGAGGAGGACGGGCCGCAGGAGCGAGAGTCGGCCGGCCACCGCGGCGCGGGCGACCGTGGTCTCGGCGTCGGGGGGGGCGGGGGGGAGGACCGCCAGGTCGGACTCCAGGTCCGACACGAGGTTGGCGGCGATGCGCTCCTTGCGGCCCCCGGGTCCGGCGAGGGCGTAGACGCCTACCTGCTCGAGCCCTCCGAAGCGGACGACGCCGTCCCGGATCGGGGCATCCAACACCGATCCGTCGGGCCGGGTGAGAGCCACTGTCTGTCCGTCCCTACCCCAGCCTTCACGGACCAACGGTGACCCGGCGGCGACGGTGCGTTCCTGCCCCCGGGCCTCCTCTCCCGTGAGCCAGCCGACGCTGTTGAGGAGAAGGACGGGCCAGGCGACCCGCATGGGCAAGTCCGAGTCCGTGGGGGCGAAGTGGAGGACCAGCCCACGTCGTCCACCGTGTACGCCCGTGCTGAGCAGGGCGCCGGCGTCGGACTCGAGCAGCGGCTCCCACCCTCCGATGGCCCCGGCGCGCGCGGTGGTGATCGCCAGGGCGGTGGGGTCGACGAAGCGCAGGGCGGGGTGGGTTCGCTTCCAGGTCGTGATGGTTGGCCAGGGCGCAGGCGCCGGCAGGGCCTCCGCTCCCAGCGCGGCCGGGCCCAACGCGAAGAAGGGCGCCCCAGGCTTGGCCGGGACGGGAGCGTTCTCGTAGATGACGGCGTCGTAGGTGGCTTCCTCGGCCGGCGTGGAGGCATCGGCGGCCGTCAGCTGGAAGCGGGGATCCACGGCGAGACCTCGGCCCGTCAGGGTGGTGCACCCCACGCACAGGATCCGACGCCGTCGGGGCGGCGCCATCCAGGCGACTGCCGCATCATCCAGGGGCAGAGCGTCCCCCGTGATGAGCTGAACCCGCAAGAGCCCGCCGGTGGACCCGAGGCCGCGGTAGACCCGGGCGGTGGGGCGGTCCGGTGCAACCTCGACGGTCTCGCTGGTGAGCAACACCCCATCGAGAGTGACCTCGACTCCCACGGGGCCGGCGTCGCCCCCGTAGCGCCGTAGGGTGACGAACAGCTCGGACTCGAGGTCCACGGTGGGCGAGCGGCGAAGGTCGATGGCTGTGATTGCGGTGTTCGCCGTGTCCCGACCCACAAGCTCTGTGCGCACCCCCGGGTGATGCTCCACGACCCGCTGGAGCGACGCGTCACTGCCGTCGGTGACCACGACGAGCGTTCTGTCGGTGCGAGAGCGAGTGAGTGCGCTCGCGAGGTCGACGGCGTCTGCGAGGGCCGACGCCGCCCCGGTCGGCTTCACCGCCCGGACGGCCTCGGCCAATCGCTCGTGGTCCCGCGTGAAGGACGCCACGACCCGTGCTTCGGGGCCTGCGAGGACCACCATGCCCTCGTCCCCGCCCTGGAGCCGGCCGATCCCCTGAAGCACTGCCTCCTGGGCCAGCTCGAACCTCGCGGCGCCCGAGTGCGTCGCTTGCATCGAACCCGAGCCGTCGAGGATCCACACCACGGAGCGGCCGAGGAACTGCTTGCCGGCGATGGAGGGTCCCGCCAGGGCGAAGGTCAGCAACAGCAGCGCGAGCAATTGGAGAAGGAACAGGAGGTGGCGACGAAAGCGATCGAACGGGTGCGCGGTGCGCTGGTTCTGCACCACCTGGGACCACAGCAGCAGCGTGGGCACCATCACGCGCTTTCGCCGCACCTTGAGGAAGTACAAGGCCGCGAGGGGCGGAGTCGTGGCCAGGAGCCACAGGGCGGCGGGGTTGGCGAAGTTCACCGCCGGAGGCTCCCCACTCGGGAGGAGGCGCCCCGGCGCACGAGCTCGTCCGCGGTGCGGAGCCAGTCGATGAGGCGGTCCTCGACCGGATCCGCGGCGTCGAGGCGGAAGAGCCCGATCCCGCGGCGGCGGCACAGGTCGTCGATGGTGGCGAAGTACTCCTCGGCCGCGGCGCGCAGGTCCTGGCGCATCGTGCGGTCCACGGTGACCGCCAGCTCTGCCCCCGTCTCGGAGTCCACCAGGGTCAGATCCCCCGACAGATGGGAGGGGTCGAGCTCGCGGCGGTCCACCACGTGCAGCACGTGGAGTTCGCCGCCGCGGTGGGCGAGGCGGGCGAGGGACTGGTCCACCCCAGCCGGGTCCCAGAGGTCCGAGATGAGGACCGTGATCGCGCCGGCGCGAGCGGGTGGGAGGCCCTTGCTTACGGTGAGGAGGTCGGTGCCTCCCGCGGTCCCCGTCCCCTGCAGGTACCGAAAGATGCGGTGGATTGCGCCGCGCCCCCGGGCGGGTCGTCCCTCAGCCCGCAGGCCCCGGTCGGCGACGAAGAGCTGCACCCGGTCGAGGCTGCAGAGCGAAGCCCAGGAGACGGCGGCGGCGGCGTGGCGCGCTGCCTCCCACTTCGAGCCGGCCATGGACGCAGACCGGTCGAGGACCACCTGGACCGTCCGATCCTCCCGGGCCTCGAAGAGCTTGACGAAGAGCGCATCCAAGCGGGCGTAGAGGTGCCAGTCGAGGTGCCGGATGTCGTCGCCAGGCACGTACTCACGATGGTCCGCGAACTCGAGGCTCTGGCCTCGGCGTCGTGAGGCATGGCCGCCCTGGCGCGCACCCGCGGCCCGGCTTCGGGAGCGCAGCGCGAGCTTCTCTAGGCGCGACAGGAATGCTGGATCGAGCAAGCGGCGTCCGTCCCCTGGGGCTCTGACAGAGCGAGGTTCTCGCGGGTTTCGTGATGAAGCCGCTCAGGCCTCCGCAGCGACCCCAGCTGCGCTCGCTGCGGAGGCTCCGTCATCGGGGACGGCGGCGAGCAGTTCGTCGAGGATGGCATCGGGCGAGCGGCCTTCGCCCTCAGCCTCGAAGTTGAGGATGACCCGGTGTCGCAGCGCGGGCTTCAGGCTCGAGCGCACGTCGTCGAAGGACACGTTGGTGCGTCCGTCCAGCAGGGCGCGCACCCGCGCACCGAGGATCACCGCCTGGGCTCCTCGTGGCGAGCTGCCGTAGCGAAACCAGGACCGGGCGACTGCGGTCGCGCCGGGGCCTTCGGGGTGGGAGCCGAGCACGAGGCGCAGGGCGTACCGCTTCACAGGGTCGGGGAGGTACACCTGGCGCACGGTCTGCTGCATGGCGATCAGCTCGTCGGCTCCCATGACCCGAGGCACGACGCTGGTCTCGGTGCCGGTGGTGCGGTCGATGATGCCGCTGAGCTCGTCGAGGGTCGGGAACGGCACGGTGACCTTGCTGAAGAAGCGGTCCAGCTGCGCCTCGGGGAGCGGATAGGTCCCTTCCATCTCCAGAGGGTTCTGGGTCGCCAGGACGAAGAAGGGACGCGGCAGCGGCCGTGGCGTGCCCGCCGTGGTCACGGAGCGCTCGGCCATGGCTTCGAGGAGCGCGGATTGGGTCTTCGGAGTGGCGCGGTTGATCTCGTCGGCGAGGAGGATCTGGGTGAACACCGGCCCATCCTGGAAGGTCATGGCGCGCCGGCCGCTCTCGTCCTCGCTGATGATGTGCGTGCCCACGATGTCGGCGGGCATGAGGTCGGGGGTGAACTGGACCCTGGAGAACTGGAGCTCGAGCGCTTCGGACAGGGTGCGGACGAGAAGGGTCTTGCCCAGGCCTGGGACGCCTTCGAGCAAGACGTGGCCGTTGGCCGCCAGGGCGATGAGCACGTCGCGGATCACCCCCTGCTGCCCCACGATGACCCGAGACACAGCGTCCTGGAGGGCGTCGAAGCGCTGCTTGAAGAGGGCTGCCTGGGAAGCGTCGAGTTGAGCGTTCACGGTCACTCCTTTTCGAGGTCGAAGTACTGCTTGACCTGGTCGCGATACGCGCGGGGCACGGCCTCGCCGTCTACTGCCTCTTCGGCGGCTTCACGGTACGCGGGCGGCGCGGTGGACAGCGGGGAGGCTGCGCGCTCGGTGCTGTTGTTGAGTCGGATGTCCCAGGAGTCGATGGGGCCCTCGCCGAGAGGGACCTGGACCGATTGGGTGAGGGCCTGGATGTTCTCGAGCCGCTGCTCGGCGTTGTCGCTGAGGTCCTTGGTGACCCAGGACGAGAACTTCCCGTCCACCTGACGGTCCATGTCCTTGTGGCCGGCTCCGTCGGTGGAGAATGGGTCGACCACGGCATCGGAGTGCGACGAGCCAGCGCCCCAGCTCGCAGTCTTGCTGCTCTGGCCGTCGCCGGGTCCTTCGTTCGGGGCGCCCTTGCCGCCGAGACGTCCCTGGGCTCCACCCAGGGCGCCGTTCATCTCCTGGGCGATCTGCATCTGGCGCTGCTGTTCGGCGAGCTCGCTGCCGCTTACGCCCTGCTTCTCCAGGTTCCGCATGTACTCGGCGAGGCCGTCGCCCTGGGAGCCCTCGGAGCCTTGCTGTTGTCCTTGCTGGCCCTGCTGTTGCCCTTGCTGGCCCTGCTGTTGTCCTTGCTGCTGCTGTTGCCCTTGCTGGCCCTGCTGTTGCCCTTGCTGGCCCTGCTGTTGCCCTTGTTGGCCCTGCTGTTGTCCTTGCTGCTGCTGTTGCCCTTGCTGGCCCTGCTGTTGCCCTTGCTGGCCCTGCTGTTGCCCTTGCTTTTGCTGTCCTTGCTCGCGGGTGCGCTCGGCCTCGTTCTGAAGGGCGTCGGACAGCTCCTTGCGCCCATCCTGCTGGGCCGCGTTGGCGGCACGCTCGAGTTCTCGTGCTGCGCGCTCGCGGTCGGCGGGGGTGGCACCCTGCATCCGCTCCCGCATGTTCTCCACGGCGTCCGCGGCCGCGTTCAGGTCCCCTTGCCGAAGAGCCTCGGCGAGGTCTTCGGAGGCTTCCTGGTCGACGCCCTCCAGGGCATCCGCGGCGGCAGACCCGTCCTCGGACTCTTCCTTGCGCTGCTTCGTGAGCTCCTCGAGGGCATCGCGAAGCTCCTCGGTGCGCTCCGCGGCCTCCTCGGAGGTGATGTCCCCGGCTTTCATGTCCCCAACGAGGGCGTCGAAGGCCTCGTCCAACTCATCCGGGAGCTCCGCGTCGAGCTGCTGTTCCAGCTCCTCCTTCCGCTGCTCGAGCCGCTCGGCCTCGTCGGCCAGGTCTCCCGGCTTCGCTGCGGTGGGCGTGCGCGCGGGGAGCTGAGGGACGTAGAGGCCCGCGACGAGCAGCAGCAGAAGCAGCGGCAGAAAGCGCAGGTGGCGCGGGGGGGAGAGGGGGAGGCGGCCGGACAGGGCCTCCGGCCCTTCCAGATCACGGTCGAGGCGCTGTAGGACCTCCCGTGCTCGGGGGTCGGACGCTGCGGTGCCATCGGGGAGCAGGCCCCGATCTCTCATCTCGACCGCCGTGGTGGCGGCCTCGTCGCTGCCAAGGAGCGCGTCGAGCAGCAGCGCGAGCTGAGAGCGCTCGGTTGGTGGCTGGAGTCGCGCGCCGATTGCTGCCCCCACGGCGGCGAGGCCAATGGGAGCCAGAAGGAGTCCAGGATGTGGCAGCGGGAGGAGACGCAGGAGCCAGGCCGCGAGCCACAACACGCTGACGACGGCGCCTGCCCACGCTCCCAGGGCGGCCCACCGCACGCTTCGGCGGGCAGCGAGGCGTCGGTCGAGCCAGCTGATGAGCGCGTCGAGGCGCTCGGTGCCGGGGAGTTCCTGAGGTGGTGTCTGCTCGGACAGCGCGCGCTCCGGGTCGGCGCCAGGGACGGGCGCTTTGTGTCGGACCGCGTGGGGAGGTCCCGGTTCCCGAACGATACCCGCGAGGGGGTTGTGTTGTTCCCCGGAGAGGGGCGGAGTCTCTCGTCCATTTGCTGTCGCACGGGGTGGAAGGTGCGGCGCACCCGCGGGGCTCGGACCGGACGCCTCGCTTCAGCGAGACGTTCAGACGCAGTCGAACGCGCCGCCGCAGAACACCGAGAGCACCACGAAGCACGCAACCACCGCCAGGCCCGAGAGCACCGGCGCCAGGCCCAGGAACACCGCGAGGCGACGCCGGTAGCCGCTGCGCTTCGCGAGGACTCGCACCACCACGAGTCCCGTAGCC
>JAGSHC010000338.1 GCA_023954745.1 Deltaproteobacteria bacterium
CCGACCACCTCGAGCACCTCCTCGACGCGCTTCTTGGGCACCCCCCGGGCGCGGGCGAAGAACTTCATGACCTGACGACCCGTGAGGTTCTCGGAGAACGCCACCGCTTCGGGGAGGTAGCCCAGTCGAGCGCGAAAGGCCATGCGATCACGCCTCGACGCACCGAGCACGTCGCGGCCATCGACCAGGACCCGGCCCGCGTCGGGACGGACCAACCCAAGGAGCACGGAGAAGAGGGTGGACTTCCCAGCGCCGTTGGGCCCCGCCATCACCGCGACCTCTCCCGGCGCAAACGGTAGGGAGACCCCATCCACCGCGGTCACCGTGCCGAAGCGCACCCGAAGACTCTCGACGTCGATTCTCAAGGGACACTCCGGGGACTGGTGCGCGGCGCGCGGTCGATGATGGTGGGGACAGCGAGGGCCGGGACCATCTGCTGCACCCTCAAGATGAGCTCCAGGGCGGGGCTCGACAGGAGGAGCACCGCGGCGGGGTACCGGTGCACCAGCCCCGCGGTGGTCGAGTCGACCCGGTACGCGCGGTCCCCCCGACCGTCCATGTCCTGGTCCCAGCCGAGGTAGTCGCTCCAGTAGTTCCCGTCCTCGGCGTCGCCCCACTCCTGGTCGGTGGCGGCCACGTAGAACACCTGCTCCTTGTTTCCGACGAAGTCGTTCCCGCGGATGACGTTTCGCTCGGAGCCCGCCCACACCCGCGCGCCGATGGCGTTGTGGGCCACGCGGTTGCCCTCGATGGTGTTGTCGAGGCTGGAGAAGAAGAAGAGGCCCTCACCGTTGTTCTCCACGACGTTGGCCTCGATGCGCGAGTACTGCACGTCCCGAAACAAGATCCCGTGGGCTTCGTTGTCCGCGGAGTGATTCCGCTGCACCACGATGTGTTGGCTGGACATGAGCGCGATGCCGGCGGTGTTTCTCGACGCGGTGTTGTCACGGATCGTGTTTCGCCACGAGTACATGTAGTGGATGCCGTACCGCAGGTCGCTGGTGTGGTTCTCGGCGATGAGGCTGTCCTCGGTGGCGCTCACGTAGATGCCGTCCCGTGCGCCCTCCACCCGGTTGCCCACCACCTGCAGGCCCGTGCTGTCGAACAGATGGATGCCGTTGCCGCGGTTGCTGCGGTGGCCCAGGTCCGGGCGGCCCACGACGTGGTTGCCCTCGATGCGCACCTCACGCCCCTCGTGCACCCAGATGCCGAAGGTGCAGTCGGTGATCTCGGAGTCGACGACGGCCGCTCCGATGGCCTCGGGCGTGACGTAGACACAGGAGTCAGGACCCCCGCGGTCGTCGCCGCTGCTCTTGATGTTCAGGTTCAGCAAGCGGGCGCCCGGAGCCTCGAGCCGCACCACCGTGCCGACGCGCCCTCCGTCGATGACGCCACCGTCGCCCTGCAGCGTGATGGCCTTGTTCACCACCACCGGGCCTGCCCAGGTGCCTTTGGGCACCAGCACCCGGGCGCCGTCCTCCGCCAGATCGATGGTCTCCTGGACCGACGGGGCATCCACCCCCACGACGAGCGCGGGCTCCTCGACCACGGCCCCCAGGAGAGCCGGGCAGACGAGCAGGAAGGCTGCGGCGAGAACCTGCCTCACGAGGCCAGCTCCGCGGCGGCCTTCGCCTGCTTTTCCGCGAGACGCCGGATCTGCACGAGGGGCGGGCACTTCTGGTCGTCCTGGTAGGTGGCCTCGCACTCCCAGCAGTTCAGGCACTCTCGATGGTCGATGGTGCCGTCCTTGCGGATGGCGCGGGGCTCACACCCGCGAGGGCAGATGCGACAGCCCTTCGCGCAGAAGTCGCGCCGGTAGGGAGACGTGAGTCGGAAGCTCGAGGGCAGCGCGAGGGCGGCGCCGAGAGGGCAGATGTAGCGGCAGAACGGGCGCCACACGAAGAACGTGCCGGCCAGCAGGACCGTCCACCAGGCGACGAGGCCTACGTGCCGGGTCCACACCGGCACGAAGAAGGTGGACTTGAAGGGCTCCACTTCGGCCATGCGCTCGCCGGTCTGGGGCGAGTAGAGGAAGACCCCGACGAGGACGAAGAGCACGACGTAGCGCACCAGGCGCGCCTTCTCATGCACGGGGTCAGGGAGCTCGTAGTCCGGCAGCTTGAGCTTGCGCCCCACCTTGAACAGAAGCTCGCTCATCGTGCCGTAGGGGCAGACCCAGCCACAGAAGACGCCCCGCCCCCAGAACACCGTGGTCACGGCGATGAAGATCCACGTCACGAACAGCATGGGGTCCGACAAGAACAGCCCCCATCGCCACTCCCCGGTGACGCCATCCATCAGGGTGAAGAGCTGGGTGATGGAGGGCTGAAGCGAGAGAGCGAGGCCGAGGCCGAGGAAGCTCACGAGCATGAAGCCGGTGTGCAGTCTCTGGATGCGCTCGACCGTGGCCGCAGACCACTTGCGCCCCGCGAAGACGGCGATGACCGCGAGGAGGTAGCCGATGAGCAGCGCAATGGTGCCCTTCTTGAGGCTCCACGCGCGGCGCCAGACCATGGACTCCGGGTCGGGACCGTCGAGCACATACACGGACTTGGGCAGGCGGTGGGCGCTGCGGAAGCTGTGGAACTCCCGCTCGATGCCGCCGTCGTAGGTAAAGGCGCTGCCGAGGAAGACGAGCTCGTAGGTCATTCCAGGATCGAGGCGGTCATCCCGGGCGATGAAGAGGGCCGCCTCCTTGAAGCGAGGCGCGTCCTCCACCACCGGCTGGCCGAGGTTCTCGTAGTCGAGGTCCGCGAACATGACTTGACGCACGCCCTGCTCGAGCCGCACCCGGTCGAAGATCCCCCCCCGCACGAACCCTGAGCCCTTGAAGGAACTCGTCCCGTTGCCGAACATCACCACGAGGTGCTCGCCCGGCGCGAGCTCGGCCCGGGTGCGCTCCCAGACGCGGTCGCCCAGCAAGGCGCGCCCTACCGGGGCGCTGTCCGCGATGGTGTAGTGAATCTCGATGAACGGCTCGGGGGAGGGAGCTTCGTTCATCTGCTCCTGCTCGACGCGCAGGGTGCCGAACACGCCCCGATCGAGCATCTGCGCCCACGACAGGGGCTCGCCCTCTTCGATGAAGTGCCCCGCGACGCGGGGCGCACGGGCGATGACCTCCACCTCCTCACCGAGGAAGCGGCCGGTCTCCATGACGGTGCGCGACTCCGCGAGCACCGTGACGGTGGCACCGGAGATGGCGTCCACGGCGATGGTCTCGCCCTCGGACTCGCCGCCCACCACCACGTGCTGGTTGGCCGGCAATCCCACATGCAGGTCCACGAAGTCGTGAAGGACCTGCTCGGGAATGCCCACCAGGAGGATGGGCTCGGAGTGATGGACGACCCGAGCGCCGACGATGACGCCGTCGGTGTCCAGGCCGATGAGGGTCACGAGCGGCTTGCCCGAGTACCCCTTGATGTCGACGACGTCCGTGGAGAGGGTCACCCACCCCACGACATCGCCCGCCGCGTTCAGCCCTTCGGCCCACGGCCGGCCCTCCACCGGAGCGAACGAGGTCGCTCCGGGGAGGGCGGAAGCGCACGGATCCTGACTGCAATCGAGCGCTCGTTCGAACGCGTCGAAGTGCACCTGACCCGCGGCGATCCCAGGCGCAGCCATGGCGACCCCCAGAAGGAGGAGGAACGCCAGGCTGTGGTGGGAGGGTTTGGCTCGATCAGGCCTCAACGAACATCCGGCCGCGCATCTCGAGGTGCAGAGCGTGGCAGAACCACGAGCAGTAGAACCAGTACATCCCCGGCTTGCCGGCGGTGAACGTGGCGGACTGCGTGTCCTGGGCGTTGATCAAGAAGTTGACGTCGTGCTGGCACACGCAGAACCCGTGGGACAGGTCCTCGACGTTGTCGATGTTGGTCACGATGACCTGCACCTCGTCGCCGGTCTTCACCGTGAAGTCCGCCATGTTGAACTTCGGCGCCTGACTGGTCATGTACACGCGGACCTTCTTGCCCTTGCGCACGACCTTGTTGTCCTTCATCAGGTCGACGCCGTCTTCCTTTGCCCAGCCCTCGTACATCGCGAAGCGGTCGTCGGCGCGGTCCTGCACCTTGATCGTCTTGATGATGTCCTTGGCGACGATCACCGCGTCATGCGGCTCCGAGAACGTCGCTCCGTCGTGCACGACCTCGAGCTTGTCCTGGGTCATGTCGATGAGCTGGTCGTTCTCGGGGCGCAGCGGCCCAGTGGGCAGGAAGCGGTCCTTGCTGAACTTGCACAGCGCGATGAGCCACTTGCCGTCGGCGTCCTTCGTCTCGGACATGGACGCGTTGGTGTGCCCCACCTGGTAGTGCACGTCGACCTTCTCCCGAATGGGGTTCACGTCGGCGCCGCCGAACTGGGCGATGGCGTCGTCGATGTTCCACTTCGTCATCACCGAGTCGATGAAGATGGAGGTGTAGGCGTTGCCCTTGCCGTCGAAGGCGGTGTGCAGCGGTCCGAGACCGACCTCGGGCTCCGCCACGACGCAGTCGCGGGGCTTGATCTTGCCGGCGAAGGCATCCGCCAGCTTGTCGATCTGCACCACGGAACACGTCGGGCTCAGCTTGCCCGCCACCACGGCGTACTTGCCGTCGGGGGACACGTTGACGCCGTGAGGACTCTTCGGGACCGGGACCCGCAGGACGAACTCACTGTCCTCGCCGCGGGCATCGATGACCGGGAGACCGTCCACCATCTTCGCCTTGCCTCCGCTCACCGCCGCCTCGATGGCAGGGATGTTGAAGCAGTAGAGGTAGTCGAGGTCGGCCGCGATCATCTCCTCGAGCGAGACGCCGCCCTCGGAGTTGTAGCAAGTGGCGAACGAGTAGTTCCCCTCGTAGTCCGTGGCTGCGAGGTCGAGGTTGCCCTCCACCAGGACCTGCCACTTCGCCTCCATGGTCTCGCCATCGATGGCGGTGTGGGAGCCGCAGTAGTTGGCCGGGTCCTTCATGTCACCGTTGCCGAGCAGCGGGTGCATGGTTCGGAACTCGGAGTTGCACACCACCAGGCCCGTCTTGTGGCGCTGGGGGAAGATCCCGTGGGTGCCCTGGGCGTTGGGGATGTCGACGATCTTGTCGACCTCCATCGTGGCGAGGCGGATGCGCGCCAGCCGGGCCGACATCTTGTCGTTCACGTAGGCGTAGCGGCCGTCGTACGTGCCGCCGTCGTAGGACAGGTGCACGTGGTGGGTGTCCCCTGCGAGGGTGCCGTTGAGCAGCTCCTTGCTGAAGTCGGTCGAGCCCCAGCCTGTGGCGCTCTCGCGGTTGAACACGGGAATGCGCTTGAGTTCGCGCATCGACGGCACGCCGTAGATGCGCACCTCACCCGACTGACCGCCTGACCAGAAGCCGTAGTAGTCGTCCATCTGCCCGGGCGCGACGTGCGCCTCGAGGCCCTTCTTCGGGGCGGGGGTCGGCGAGGCGGCTGCGGGAGCCGTGCTCGGAGCCGGCGCACAGCCCGGCATGCTGAAGGCGACCGCGGAGCCGCCAATGGCGACTCCTGCGCCGAGCAGGAAGCTCCGGCGGCTGTTGGGCTGGGAGGTCTCCTCCCCCTCTTCGGTCGTTGGGTTCTTGCTGTCCTTGTCCATGATGCTCCCCACGTCTGTGGTCTGAATGTGGGACTGGGAGTCCCTGCGGCGAATTGCCACACCCGGGGGAAGCAAGAACGAAGCCAACAACCTCAATCGACCCACATGTCCATAATTGAGCCGAATGCCACTCACTGACCCCGTGCGCAATGGCACAGGCGTGTGGTTTGCAACTGTGCTCAAAGGCACAGACGAGACGTGTCGCGCCCAGAACGAACGACGCCCCCGGACACATGTCCGGGGGCGTCGTCGATCTCTTTGGAGGGGGGCTGCTTACCAGCGGCCGCCGCCACCACCGCCGCCGCCGTAGCC
>JAGSHC010000370.1 GCA_023954745.1 Deltaproteobacteria bacterium
CGGTCGAGAGCATGTTCCTCGCCCAGATCTTCTTCGCTGCCCATCAGAGCGCCCTCGCCAGAGTTCTGGGGAATGACCCTGTCTACTGGGAGACCTTCGAGGAGATCTGGGCGGGGTACAGCGCCGCCATGCTGCTGGAACGGCGGCTCGTGCACCCTCACGCCGACTGCGGCGAGGAGGAGTACGACGCCATATTGAAGCGCAGCCTGCCGCTGTTGCTCCCCAGCGCTGCGCTCCTCAGAAGCGTGGGCGCCTGGGACCAGTTCGATGACCTGGAAGACCTGGTCCTCTCCGCGGTGCGCGCCGCGCAGCTGTTCAACGACGCGATGGACGTGCGCAAGGACCTCGCCGCGGGCCGACACACGTGGGTCGTCCGGCGCTTCGGTGGAGCCGAGGGCGAGGGCGTGATGATGCGGAAGATGGTCCTGGGGGGCGGGATCGAGACCGTCTTCAAGGAGTCGTCAGCCGACCTCGATCGCGCGAAGGCCGCTGCGGAGCGCATGGGTCTGCCCTCCGCGAGCGCCTGGATTGACCGACGCAAGGAGATGATGGACTCCGCGATCAAGAAGGCGCTGCAAGCCCTGTTCTCCCGATTGCTTTCGGCGGCTGCCCCCGATTAGGGTGGCGAGCACCGGATTCGGTGCATGCATCACCAGGAGAAACGCATGATCACGCTCCCCCCCGAAGTAGTCGGCCGCGCCCTCTCTGACGCCGACTTCCGCGAGAAGCTCTTCGACGACCCGAAGGCGGCCCTCGCCGAGCTCGGGGTCGAAGCCACCCCGGAGGTCATCGACGGGATCGGCAAGCTCGACCGCGAGGTGGTCGAGTCGTTCATCGGCAGCCTCGGCGACGCCGTCGGCGACAACGCCGCGGGCTGAGCCCGTGGCTCAGCGTGACTCCCCGCAGAGCCGGGACCCCGGGGCCTTCACCCTGCTCCGGGTCGAGGCAGCGGACCTCGCGGAGCACTCCGGTGCGCTTCGACAGATGGTGGAGCGCGAGGGGCTCGATGGGTTGATCGTGCGGGGAGTCATCACTCCCGACGAGGCTGCGACCCTGGACGCCGCCATCGAGGCCGGGGACCCTGCGTTCCCGCGGTTCGAGAAGGCCGGCGACTCCGGTCCTCTCGGCCCCGCATGGGCCGCCGGCCCGCTGATTCACAACGTGGAGGCGGGGGTCCAGCGCTACCTCAGCCTCACGGCGGTCTACCGGATGATGCTGCAGTACCTCTTCGCCAAGCACGTGGGCGAAGGGCTGGAGTCGCGCATCGCGCGCGCGCTGACCCTCCTCGGGGGAGGGCGCCCCGCGTCGATCCCCTCCGCCGAGGAGGGCACCTACATGCCAGCGAACCTGCGCACCCTCACGCCCGAGACGGCCCTGTCCGTGCACTGCGGGAACATGTTCGCCGCGGACCCCTCGTACCAACACCTCAACGGCATCGTGAACACCATCGACCAGTGGTCCTGGTACTTCCAGATCGCGGTGCCCGAGGCCGGCGGCGAGCTACGCATCTACGAAGGAGACTGGACGGAGCGAGACGACTTCATCCCTCGCCTGCACGTCGAACCCGATGAGGACGTCATGGCTGGACGACGTTGGATGACGGTCGACATGCAGCCCGGCGACCTGCTGCTCTTCGCGGGAGGCCGCATCTACCACCGCGTCACCCGAGTCGAGGGAGGACGCATCCGGCGGACCCTCGGCGGGTTCGGCACCTTCTCCAACGACGACACCCGGATCCACTTCTGGGGCTGAACGGCCGGGGGGCCAATGACCGACGAGTACGACCTCGACGCCATGCGCAGCCAAGTGCGCGGCATCTACGACGCCCACAGCCGCACCTTCCTCGAGTACGCGGGCTCGACGTTCCAATCGGGCCTGCTCAAGGTGGGCGCCGAGGGGCGAGAAGACCCACGGGCTCACAACCTCGAGCTCGCGCGGCGGGCCGGAGTCCTGAGCAGCGACCACATGCTCGACTGCGGATGCGGGGTCGGTGGGCCCGCCATGGACGTGGCCGAGGCCTTCCCTGAGGTCCGCATCGACGCAGTCACCATCTCGCCCGTGCAGGTGGAGCTGGGGGAGAACCTCGCCACAGAGCGCGGGCTCGCTGATCGCGTCCGCTTTCACGCTGCGGACTACCACGAGCTCCCCTTCGCCGACGCCAGCTTCGACATCGTCTGGTTCCTGGAGTCAGCGGAGTACTCGTGGGACCAGAAGGCGCTCTTCGCCGAGGCGTTCCGGGTCCTCAAGCCCGGGGGGCGCCTGTTCCAAAAGGGGCTCTTCCGTCGAGAGGGCGAGATCACGGGGCTCCCGCTGGAGCACCTGAGGGAGCTCGAGGAGGTGTGGGGCGTGTCCGCGGGTCTCCCCTCCCCCGCCGAGACCTGGGGTGCCATCGGCGCCGCCGGCTTCATCATCCGACACGCGGGCCTCCTCGACGGGGAGGTCGGCCAGGACCGCTACGTCGGGTCGATGATCGAGGTGGGGCCGACGGGAATCCCGCAACTCAATCCGTTCGGGAAAGTGGTGTTCGTTCCGCACTCCGACATCCCGCTCTGCTACGCCGAGTGCCGCGCGACCAAACCGGGTTAGAGTGGTCGCAGGGACAAGGGAGGCGCGGTGCGGGGTGTACGCGCGCGACCTGGACGGAGGAGCATGACGGGGGTGACCCCAGTCGATGCGTTGAGCAGCTACCTGCCGCGGCGCCTGGTCGAACGACTGGCTGCGGTGCCGGGTCGTCCGCCCGCGTTGGGCCAGGACGAGTTTCATGCGGTGGCGTTTCTCGCGGACCTGACGGGGTTTACCTCCCTGGCAGCGGATCTCGCGCGCGACGGAGCTGCTGGCGCCGAGAAGCTCACCGCCATTCTCGACCGGTCCCTCGGAGGACTGGTCGACCACGTGTTCGAAGCCGGTGGCGACGTCATCGCCTTTGCCGGCGACTCGGTCATCGCGGTGTGGCCCGCCGAGAGCGAGGAGGACTTGCGCGCTTGCGCCTATCGGACCGTCGAGTGTGCCCGGCGAGCCCAGAGTGACCTCGCGAACTGGGAAGCCCACCCCGGCCACGTCCTGCGGCTCCGCATCGGGGTGGGGGTCGGACTCTGCACCCTGGTCAGCCTTGGGGACGACCACGAGCGCTGGGGCTGGGTCGCCGCCGGCCCTGCGATGCTGGAGGTCGGTCACGCCGAGAGGTCTGCCGAGCCAGGGACCACCGTGCTCTCCCCCTCCGCCGCGGCTCTACTCGGGGACGCGGTGCGCGGGGACCTCACCCCGAGCGGCTCCCTCGTCTTCGACGCGCTGGTGGACGAGGAACTGCCCCCCCTCGCCCCGCGACCGACGACGCCCGCCGACCACGCCCTCGAGCAGTCCATTCGCGCATACGTGCCGGCGGCAGTCCTCAGCCGGGTCGACTCCGGCCACACCGACTGGCTCGCCGAGCTGCGTCAGGTGACCGCGATCTTCGTGAACTTCCCGAACCTCGACCTCGCGGAGGAGGCCAGCCGTCTCAAGGCCGTCGCCCTGATCGGGCGCATGAAGAAGACACTCGACCTCCTCGGCGGCTCCCTGCACAAGGTGTTGGTGGACGACAAGGGCACGACCGTGGTGCTCGCCTTCGGCTTGCCGCCCCTGTCCCACGAGGACAACGAGGTCCGGGCGGTGCGGGCCGCCCTGCGCATCGAACGCACGCTGGTGAAGGCCCACCTCGAGTACGGAATCGGAGTCTCCACGGGACGCGCATTCTGCGGCGCCTACGGCAACGACCGGCGCCGCGAGTACACGATGCTCGGGGACTCCGTGAACCTCGCCGCGCGCCTGATGCAGCTCGCCAGTCAAGCCGTCTGGTGTGACGCCGACACGACCCGCGCGGGCGTCTCCCGCATCCGCTTCGACGACCTCGGAGCGAAGGTGGTGAAGGGCAAGCCCGAGCCCGTGCGGGTCCATCAGCCTCTTGGAGCCCTCGACAGCACGGGGCGTCACGAGGTCCTGCTCACCGGACGCACCGAGGTCCTCGCCACCGGACGCGCGGACGTGTTCTCCGGCGCGTTCGACGCACTCTCGAGTACGAGCTTCGGCTCCGTCACCGACACCGACGGCATGGATCCACCGAGCGAGCCGAGCTCCTTCCCTGTCGTCACCTCCCAACGTCTCGTGGGGCGTGAGGCCCAGGAGCAGGTGCTGCGCGAGAGACTCGACCGCGTCCGGCAAGGAGAGCGAGGCCTCGTGCTCATCGAGGGCGAGGCCGGCATGGGCAAGTCGCTCCTCATCGCGACCCTGCAGCAAGCAGCGCGGCTGGCCGGGGTTCCGGTGCTGGTCGGAAGCGCAGACCCCGTGCGCAGTCTCGAGCCCTATCACGCGTGGCGGGAGATCCTGGGCCCCCTCCTCGGGCTGGAGGAGGGCTCAGAGCAGGAGGACATCGCGAACTGGTTCCCGTCTGCGTCCCATCTGACGGAGTGGGCGCCGCTCCTGGGTCCGGTCCTGGGACTGGCGCTCGAGGAGACGGACAGCACGCGGACGATGAACGGCCCCCAGCGTGCGGATGCCACCCGGGACCTGCTCATCGCCGCCTTGACCCGGTCCACCGAAGACCAGCCTCTGCTCGTGGTGCTCGACGACTGCCACTGGCTGGACGCTGCGTCGTGGCAGCTCGCTCTCGGCGCGGCCCGGGCGGTCCCCGACCTCCTCCTCGTCCTCAGCCATCGCCCCATGAAGAAGGACCCACCACGGTCCTTCCGCGCGATTCTCGCCCTCGACGGCGCGCGCCGGGTACGGCTCGACGCGCTCCCGGACGCGAGCGTGGCAGACCTGGCCGCCCGCTTTCTCGGGGTCCTCGACCTGTCACCGGAGCTCCAGAAGCTCGTGGTGTCCCGGGCGGCGGGCAACCCGTTCTTCTGCGAGGAGATGGTGTACGCCCTGGTGGAGTCGGAGGTCTTGCTCACGGACGGCGGGCTCGCCCGATTCGCCCCGGGCAAGGACGCCTCGTCGGTGGATCTGCCCGGAACGCTGCAGGGCGTGGTCACCTCGCGCCTCGATCGACTCCCTCCC
>JAGSHC010000171.1 GCA_023954745.1 Deltaproteobacteria bacterium
CATAGACCACCTCGAGGAAGCCGGCATCCACCAGGGGCTGAAGGCCGGCCTGGATGTGTGGTCCCACCTGCTCGTTGACGGGGTTCATCTTGAGGATGCAGACCTCGTTGTCGACGACGAGCTTGTAGAGCACGTCCATGGGGGGGATCGAGGACTGGTTGCCCGCCCCGAGCACCACGCTGATCCCGCCGTCGCCAGCGTTCCCGCGGTAGATGGCGCCTTGGGTGGGCTCCTTCCCTGGCTCGATCCACACGTCGCAGGTCACGCCGGTGAAGAGGGCGCCGTCGAGCATCGACTGGGGGAAGGTCCGCGCGACCCACTGTCCGTCGGGGCGCTGCCAGGTCTTCGGGAGCTTGGGCTGGCCGCCGGCCTCGAGGGCCTCGGCGAAGAGGCGCAGGTTGCGCATCACCGCGAGGGTCCCGCCGAGGTACTCCTCGCCGTTTCCATTGGACCCGGGGGCATAGCCCTTGATCTGGCACGCCGTGTCCGCCCACTGGTCAGCCACCGCCAGGGTCGTCTCCATGCAGCGGCGAAGCAGCTTCGCGCGCTCCGCAGCGGAGAGGGCCACCCACTTCGGACGCCCCTCGGCCAACCGCGCGAGGCGGGTGTCCAGGTCGGCGATGGGGGTGGCAGGCATTGCGGGCGGCGGGGCGGGGAATGCGGACATCGATTGGCTCTCCTCAGGAACGCGGGACCCTACCTGAGGGGGCCACCGAGGGCGAGATGAACCTGGGTCAGTTACTACAGCACCGCCGTGTCGGACAGCTCCAGCCCCGCCTCCCCCGCCCAGCGTTGCAGGGCGCGCAGTTCGTGGGCGTGCGGCGCACGGTTGGTGCGCCCCCGGACCTGCACGATGCGCTCCCTGGGATTGCGCACCTCGATGGTCAGGGCGCGGCGGCCGTTGCGGCGCAGCGACCAGATGGACGTCGAGCCTTCAGCGACCGCCGCGTGATAGCTCCTCACGCAGTGCCGCATCTTGATTCCCTCCCAGTAGAGCTTGCTGCTGCTCAGCAGCTCGTTGACGCTCCACACGTGAATGTTCCCGTTCAGCATCTCGGCCCAGGTCCCACCGGGGAGCCCCGACGATCGGTAGGCGGCCGACGCTCCGGGGAGCAGTCGTGCGAGCCCCTCCACCGGCTCGTCGCGCAGGGTGCGGGCGTCGTCCAGGACTCGGGCTGGTCCACGACGCGCGAAGGGGTAGGTCCGTAGGGAGATCAGCATCTCGAACACCAACCCGACGTCGGCCCGTGGAATCACATCCTGGTGTCGACTCATCCACCCGTATGCCTGTGCGAGCCGCTCCTCCCGTCGCCTGCTGCGTAGCCGCATCGAGCGGCGATGGGCGATGAGGGCGGCGGCGAGGTGTTGCTTCGCCCCGGCGTCCTCGAGTTGGGCGGTGCGCAGGTTTCCCACGAAGCCGAGGGTGCGCGACGGCGCGGCGAGTAGGCGGTGGCAGGCCTGGCGGGAGAGGCGGACGGGCAGCAAGGGGCCGCCGGCGAGGCGTCGCAGGGAGTGACCTTCGATGAGGGCGCGGAGAAACCGGAGGTCACGTCGAGAACCATTGAGGAGCCCGTCGATGACCCACCCCGGCATGGGCCAGCGCATGGCGAGGTGCTCGGCGAGGTGGCAGAACTGCTGGTGCGGGTCGTCCTCGATGGCCCAGAACGCCCACTCGCCCAGCGGCCGCACCCATTGCAGGTGGCAGAGCGCGAGGAGGCCGTCGCCGAACTCCGCTGTCACCACCTCCGGCGCGACACCGAGCAACGACAGGAGCAGCCGCTTGAAGCGCTGACCTGGCCCATCCCAGGTCGCCTTGAGGTCCTCCCGCATGATGCGGAGCCAGGGGTGACCGCTGCGAACCCACGGCACCCCCGGCCGAGTCAGGATGCGACGAAGCTCGTCCTGCTCGGAGGTGATGGCGGACATGGCGCGGCCCAGAGCCGCCTCCCGACACGGATCGGGGCGACCGAGAGGGCTCGGTTGCTGGGAGGTCGGGGCTGGCATCGGTTCGGCTTCACGACGCCCACCCTACGTCGCAGTTGCCCGATGGCGCCTCTCCGTCCATCGATACCCTGACAGGCGCAGCTAGCCCGCGAACCACCGTGAGAGGGTCTCGCCGAGGTCGGCTCGCTCCACCACGGTCCCATGGGCAGGAACGATCGTCGTGGGCGCCCCGTCGCTGAGGCGCGCCCGGAGCCACTCGAAGTAGGCGGGCTTGTCGCGGGCCATGGCCAGTCCCTGGAGGCCGTTCATCGCGAACCCGCGCTTGATCCCCACGAGCTTCAGCATCCAGCCGATGCCGAAGAGGTACTCGTCTTGATTGGTGATCGTGTCTCCCACGCACCAGGTGAGCCCGCCGTCGGTCTCGGCCACGAGCCAGGTCCCACCGACGCGCATGCTCGGCAAGGGCAGCAGCGCCAGGCCCTCGGGCATGCGATCCGCGAGCCCCTGGAGGTCCTGGGCGGCTGGAACCATCGCGCGCACCCGGGGGAGCGCTGCTTGCGGTCCGTAGACCGCGGCGTGAGGGAGGGCGTCCAGCCAGGGCCGCAGCCCCGTGCGGTGAAAGCCGTTGGGAGCGACGAGGGACGTCACGGTGCCGAACGCCTCGAGGTCCTTCAGTGCGCCGTCGTCGACCTTGGCGGTGGGGCTCAGCACCATCAGCTCACCGTCCCCAACCCGCGCCACGACGCAGTTCGAGGTGTTTCCTGGTCCGATGGAATACTCGCGGATCAGGAGGGCCTTGCCCTCGTCCAGGACCTGCCAACCGTGTGTCGTGATGCTCATGGCGGCTCAACCCCTGGAACCGGCAAATCGGTCCCGGTGGGAACTCTAGAACAGCTGGCGTCGTCGCCGGAGGAGGCCGAGCAGGAGCAGGACGGCCCAGGGGGGTGAGGTCGAAGCGGCGGCCGACGAGCAAGCGCACCCCTGGCTCCACTCGCCGTCGATCCTTCCGTCGTCGTCGTCGTCGCCGAAGGTGTCGGATACGGAGCCGCTGCCGACGGTGACCTCGGGCGCTTCGAGGAGCCCGCCTCCCCCCCCGTCTGCGGCGAAGGACATGGCCACGCGAATCGGAGTGCCTTCGGGGACCTCGGCGATGCGCAACACGAAGTCGACCCGCGCGCTCCCGCCGGCGTCCACCGCGACGCCGTCCACTGAGAGCGCGGCCGCGGTGGAGTTGTCGGCACCACCCTCCGTGCTGAGCAACGACCAGCTCGCCGCCTCGGGGGGCATGTCGGCGGTGAGACTCACGGTGGCGTTTCCTTCGCCGCTGTTCACGAGCTCGGCGGTGTAGCGCAGCTCGTCCCCGGGGGTCGGGGCCCCGTCCCCGTCCGCGTCATCGGACAAGGTCCAGCTGAGGCTGCTCTGGCTGAACTCGGAGAAGAAGAGCCGCACTCCGACGATGTTGAAGACCAGCCACCACTTGTCGCTGTCGGCTGCGTAGGTGACCTCGAGCGAGGTGTCGCCCGCGACGAGGGCGTCGGAGATGTCGAAGGTGTCGATGTCCACGCCGACGACGCCCTCCTGGGGCGGGTAGGTCGTATTGATCGTGCGGTTGATGAGGCCCTGCGCGGGGTTCACGTCATCAGAGAGCAGCATGGAGCGGCCGCCGGGCAGACCGCGCGCCATCACCGACTCGTCGTCGCTCCCGCCGATGTCGCCTTCCAGGGCGTACAGGGTCAGCTCCCCCGCCGGCGGGTCGTCCACCTCGAGGTCGTCGAGCTGAAAGCTCACCTCGTCGTAGCGCATGGTGCGCAGCCCGTCGTAGATGGTGAGCTGGCGGGCGGGCAGGTCTGGCGCGCCGTAGATCAGCACCAGGGAAAAGCTGGCGGTGTCCACGTCCCCGTCGTCGATGTTCGCCTGGAAGCTACCGACGGTCCAGGGCCCCAGGAGCTGACCGCCGGCCCCCTGGACGAGGCTGCTCACGTCGGCCCGACACGCCTGCACGTCGCGGGACTGATTGTCCGCCCCCGAGCAGTAGCAGGTGTCCGCCGTGACCATCGTGGCGCTGCCCCCGGGCACGGTGACGAGCACCTCGGCGTCGACTGAGCTGTCTGGCCCCGCACAGTTGGCGTTCTCCGCGATGGTGCCGCCCCAGTAGATGAGCGCTTGCTGGAGGAAGGCGCCGGGAGCGAGGTCGAGCTCCTCCACCAGCACGGTGGCGCTGTCCCGCAGGGTGTCGACCTTGTCGTCGTTGTCCGTGTCCTCGGCCAGCGTGGCGCCCGTGGCGAAGAAGTCACTGGCGCGGCGGAACGAGAAGCGCTCGGCGAGGGGCGTGTCCGCGAGGGCGAGGCCCGGCGCGAGGATCGCGAAGCAGAGGAACGATGCGCACCAGCGAGGAGTGATCACGGAGCGCAGCCTAGGGCGCCGACGAAGGCAGCGGGGTGACGTCGATGCTGTTCGTTTGCTGCGGACGTGTGAAGACGACGGCACTCCCAGGAAAGCTAGTCTCGGGCTGTGACGACGTGGCTTGATGTCTGCTGGTCCTGGGGCTCCGCGCGGGGCGTTCCGGGCGACGTGCTGGCTGCGTTGCGGGCGTTTGGCAATCCGTGGCCCCGTGGGGGCCCAGCCGCGACCCCCGATCGGCCCTGGGATGGCAGCGTGGCGGAGCTTGCGGACGGCCTCGTCGCCTGGGGTGACGCCGGCGAGGGGTGGAGCGACGACGGCCTCGTCGCCTTGCTCAGCGAGGAGGTGGACACGGGGCAGGCAGCGATGTTCGCGAGGCGTCTCACGTCCGTTGACGGGCTCCTGCGGGACTTGTTCTCCGGCCCCGCCGACGGGTCGGCTCGCCTGCTGAGAATCATGCTTCGAGAGCGGCTCGCGGGCATTGCTGCCGCGCCGGGACCTCGGGCTCTGCGGGTGCGGGGACTCGCGGACTTCCTCTACAGCCGCGCGGGCGCATTGCGACACCACGGAGTCTCCGGCGCCACTCTCGATGACCTGGTCGACGACCTCTCCTGGCGCGACGTGGTCTCGGGATTGCGCCACGCCACCCTCGAAGGCGCCACCGGCCACGGCCCGCTCTTTGTGAACCTCCTCGAGGTCGACCCTGCACGGATCAGGCTCGTAGCGAAGCACTGCCGCGAGGATGGAACCAGCCACTCGCTCGCCGAGGTGGCGGCCCAGGAGGGGGCAGTGGCAGCCACCTCGGGCGGGTTCTTCCTCTACTCCGAGCCAGACATCGCGGCCCCCGCGGCGCGCTATCAGCCCGTGGGCCTGCTGGTCAGCGAGGGCCGGCTGGTCTCCGGCTCGGCTCTGGCGCGTGGCGCCCTCCTCGTGGATGGCAGCGAGGCGCGCATCGGGGTCGTCGGTCCCCCGGGAGGCGCAGTGAATCGAGCCCACGCCCAAGTGGGGCCGGACCTGGACAGCGTGGCCGTCATCGATGGGGTGGTGGTCGCTCGGGGGCGCGCTCTCGACGTTCCGCTGCGAGGCTTCGTGGTTCCGCACGACGGCTCGCTCGCGGCCGGGGATGTCTGGCTGTCGCCCGTGCCCGCCCCCAACGCCATGGCGGGTGGGCCCATTCTCTTGCACGAGGGGAAGCCAGGCATCGACCTGAGGGCCGAGGACTTCTGGGGGACGGCGCCGCCGCGCACCTTCTCCCAGGACGAGACGGGGGACACGAACCTGCTGCCGCGCCTGGGCGTGGGGACCCGCCCTGATGGGACCGTGGTCTTCGCTGCGTGCGATGGCCGCGATCTGGACCGAGCCCTGGGATGGACCCTGGGAGGCGTCGGGCGCCTCCTGTCCATGCTCGGCTGCACCGAGGCCGTGAACCTCGACGGAGGCTCGAGCAAGCGCATGGTGGTGGACGGAGTCACCGTCGACCTGGCCAGCACCGAGGTGAGGGGCGGGGGGCGCCCCAGCGAAGCCTCGGTGCGGCCAGTCCAGACTGCGTGGTTGATGTTCGCCTAGGACTCCCGAGGGAGCCCGGCCACATCAGCCGATGCTGAGCAGCTCCACATCGAACACGAGCATGCCGCCGGGGCGTCCGCCGCCGGGGTTGTTGCCGTAGGCGAGGTCGGCCGGAATCCAGAAGCGGGCCTTTTCGCCCACGACCATCATCTGCAGTCCTTCGGTCCAGCCGGAGATGACCCGGTTGAGCGGGAAGGTGGCGGGCTCCCCGCGCATGACCGAGCTGTCGAACATCTGTCCGTCGAGGGTCCAGCCGCTGTAGTGCACCGTCACGTTGCTGCGACCATTGGGGCGCTGCGTCCCGCTGCCCTCGGTGAGCACGGCCTTCACGAGGCCCGTGGGGGTGCGGCGCGAGCCGTCCGGGGGGCTGTTCAGGTTGTCCGGCGTCTCCGGCGGCGGAGGCGGCTCGTTGAACGACAGCAGCTGCACGTCGAAGCACAGCATTCCGCCGGGGCGTCCACCACCGGGGTTCTCGCCATAGGCGAGGCCCGCGGGAATCCAGAACCGGGCGGTCTCGCCCGTCGTCATGAGCTGCAGCCCCTCCGTCCAGCCGGCGATGACGCGGTTCAGGGGAAAGCTCGTGGGCTGACCGCGGCGGAGGGAGCTGTCGAACAGCTTTCCGTCAATGGTCCAGCCGCTGTAGTGCACCGTCACGCTTGCGCGCTCGGAGGGCTTTGCGCCCTCGCCAGGCGTCAACGTCTTCCAGGCGAGGCCGGTGGAGGTGGTCGTCGCGTCGGCCGGCGGGGCGGCGACGTCTGCGGGGGCGATGAGGTCGGCGTTCATGGCGCGGGAGGGTAGCTCCACCCGCGCCTGCCCTCCACCACCTGAGGCAGACTGGGGACACCGTCGTCAATCTTCAGCTGTGAGCGTCGATGTCCTCCCCTTCAGCCCCCACCGTGCAAGAGCACGCCAAGAACCCGCCCGAGTCGGGCATCGCCGTAGCCCACAGCTACCTGCCGTCGTCCCGCCTGGAGCGATGGATGGTGGGGAGGGCACATTGGCCGATGGCCCTCGGCATTGTGCTCTTGACGTCGGCTGCGCTGGGGCTGGCCTTGTTCCTCGATGGCTTGCTCGAGGCCCCGGCGTCCACGACCGCGGCCGGCACCACAGGGCTCACCACCGAGTCCGTCTATCTCATCCAGATGCCGTTCACGATTGGGTACATGGTCCTCGCGTTTCCCTACCTCCGGCGCTGGCTGGACCGGGTGATCGTCGCGTTGCGCCCCATCGTTTCTCTTCCGGAGCCCGAGTTCGTCGCGTTCATCGCGGAGCTCGACGAGCGGAACAAGACCACCCAGAAGCGGTTCACGACCGGGTACGTCCTCGCGAGCTTTCTGGTCCTGTGGGGCTGGGACGCGGAGTACCCAGCGACGTCGGCCTTCTGGCTCTTCAGCATGGGGTTTGCGAGCGTGTGCATCGGGTACCTCGTGGCGATGGTGCCTCTCTTCGCCAGGCTCCTGCTACGCGAGCTCCTCGACCGCGCCGACGACTACAACATCTTCAATCCGCTGCCCCTCCACACGGTGGCTGACTTCAGCTTGCGGGTGACGGTGGTGCTCGTGGGAGCCATCGTCATCGGCGAACTGCTCGTGGAGGTCGAGGAGGCGATGAGCGTCGCGCACCTCACGGTGAACGGGCTCCTGGTGGCGTTCGCCCTCGCCCTCCACTTCTTCATGCTCCTCGGAGCCCACCAGCTGATGGTGGATCGCAAGGAGGAGGAACTCGCGGTGGTGGCGACCAGGCTCCAGGCCGCCTATCGGCGGGTGAACGAGACCCTCGAGCGTGGGGAGGAGGTCTCTGAAGACCTCGACTACACCATCAACTCGTTGTCGACTCTGGAAGCGCGTATCGGAGAGTGCCCCGAGTGGCCTCAGAATCCCGAGGAGGTCGCCAAGCTCATCAGCACCGCGGCGATCCCTGCAGCCATGACGCTGGGCAAGAGTCTGGCGGCGAAGGTGGCCACTGGGTGAGGTGACGCGTCGGCGCCCGGCCCCAGATCAGCTCGGAACGGAGCGCCCAGCGCGGCGGAAGACCTCTTCGTAGATCTCGGCGATGCCGTCGAGGCCCTGGGTGCGCACGTTCTTGGGGTTGAGCCAGAACTCGTCGAGCGCTCCTCTCCCCGTCAGCTCGTAGCGGTGCAGCTTCACCATCATCTGGAGCTTGTCGGCGGCCTTGACGATGCGGGCCTCCAGCGAGTCGCCGTGCTCGGCTTCCTCCACGTCCTCGGCCATGCGCGCCGGCAGCATGTCGCGGACGATGCGGCGCTCCTGCTCCTTGAGGGCCTTCTGCAGCTCCGGCGTCTTGCTGGGCATCGGCACGTCGCCAGTCTTCGCTTCCGCGGCGTCATGGAGCAGCGCCATGCGCAGGGCCTGCTCGCCGTCGATGGTCATGCCTCGCTCGCGCAGCACGTCGATGAGCATGCCGGTGAGCACGGCCACTCCGAAGCAGTGCTCGGCGATGCTCTCGCAGGGCACGACGCCGCGCAGGCGCCACCCGGTGCGGGGCAGCTCGGTCAGGGGGTCCAGCGCCAGCAGCGCGTCGACGATGGCGGCCGGGGTCACCGGCTACTCGGGCGAGCAGCCAGCGCCGTCGCCCTGGTCGCAGAAGTCCTCGATGACCCCGTCGGGGCGGAAGAACGCGCTGATCTGCTGCTGGCTGGCCTCGAGGAAGCGCAGGTCGCCGTGGACGTCGTTGTCGCCGGGCGGCGGCACGTTGCCGGAGGCGCCCAGGGGACGGTCGAAGTCGTAGTACACCAGGGCCGACGTGGGCTGGTCGGCTTCGGTGACCGTCTCCATCCCCCACACCTCGCGGCTGGACGGAGTGAACAGCGGAATTCCCATGGTGCGCGCCATGATGTCGCTGCTCAGGTTCGGCACCTGGCTGTCGTTCACGGCGGCGGTGTGGAGCACGCGCTTCGCCTGCGTCCCGGGGAGCGGGTTCTGGGTGACTCGATGGGTGAAGCCGCTGGGCTCGCTCTTGTCCCAGATGGACATGATGACGCTGAGCATCACCTGCTGGTCGAGGCGCCGGGCGTACCAGGGCAGGAAGATGAGCTCGTAGTCCGGGAAGTTGCTGCTCCGCGGGATCATGATCGAGTAGTTCGTGCCGCCCACCATGATGGCGGCGTGCGTGATGTCGAGGCTGATGGCTGCGTGCACCGCGCCGAAGATCGAGCCCTGGCTGATGCCGTGGTAGTAGGGCGGGTCGTCGCCCAGGGGGAGCGTCGTCGGCATGCCGTAGTCGGCGAGCTCGGGCATCTCTCGGCAGCCGCCCACCATGGAGCGAGCCAGCACCAGCATGTTGATGTGCCCCTGCATGAGCCGCTCGGTGACGAAGGGGAACTTGCTCATGTCCGCGAGGGCCTGACCCACGCTGACGATGTCCCACTCGCTCATCCCGTGCATGTCCGCGGCGGCGAAGATCATGTTGTGCCGCGAGATCATTTCCTGGGGGTAGCTGCCCTGGACCTCGCCCTTGCTGCCCATGAGGCCGTGGCCGTAGGCGACGAAGCGGGTGCTGTCGGTCCCGTCGTAGGCGACGTGCGGCACGATCATCGTGAACTCCACCTCGTGCCAGTCGTTGAACGTGGGCATGTCGGTGGCCGGGTCACGCAGGGCGAGCGTCGGCGGGAACTCGCGCTCCATGTACAGCGGCGACCGGAAGGTGCCCTTGATGCGCGCTCGCTGCTCGGCGTCCGCCTGGCACTCTGGGTCTTCGGAGACTTCGCAGGTCTCCTCCCAGGTCTCGACGCTCGTGATGGTGCACTGGCCACCGCCGACGGGCACGCGCTCCATGGCGTCATCCCGCATGGCGAGGAGGTCGGAGACGACGGCTTCGTCGGACCCGGTGGTGAACGTCCAGGCGAAGCGCAGGTCGTCCCGGGGGACGCCGTCGGCTTCCAGGGCGGCGAAGAGCCGCTCGTAGCGGGGGCGCCGGGCCTCGAGGTTGGCCGACGTGGTGATGGTTCCGTC
This sequence comes from Deltaproteobacteria bacterium, assembly GCA_023954745.1. GTDB lineage: Bacteria > Myxococcota_A > UBA796 > UBA9615 > UBA9615 > JAGSHC01. The sequence goes on from JAGSHC010000171.1 coordinate 9,882, forward strand.
CCGCAGCGCCCCGAACTGCTCCCAGTCCGGCAGCGCCGAGCCATCCGCGAAGGTCACGGACTTGCGGAACGCAACGCCGATCTGGGTCTGCGGAGGCAGGCTGACCGCGGGGTGGATGTGAATCATCGTCTCGGTGCCGGGGTCGAGCTCCTCGACGCGCATGTCCGGCTGGATGAAGTGAGCGATGCGCTCGCCCGTCTCGAGGTTGATGAGCACGGTGGGCGAGTCGGCCGCGAGGCTCTCGTCGTACTCGTACTCCTCCGCGAGGTTGCTCATGTCGAGCTCACCGCCGAACGTGACCATCGGCTGGCTGCCCTGGCTGAACCCGTCCAGGCGTCGATACGGCGCGGCGTCGAAGAACTCCCCGTTGAGGTTCCGGGGCATTGCCGCCTCGGAGTACTCCAGGCGCTGCCCGGTCACCGTGCTCTCGTCAGGCACCAGCCACTGGTCCGAGGGCCACGGCAGCATCCGGTGGATGGGGTTGGTGCCTTCGGCGTTGTCCTGCAGCTCGATGTCGATCGGGTCGACCTCGGGCGGGATGGGCTCGCCTTCGGTGGGGCAGCCGGACAGGGCCAGAGGGGCGCAGAGCGCAAGCCAGACAAGGTTCCGTGACGTCATGGAGCGCAATGTACCGAAGGGGCTCGTGAGGGAAAGGGCCATTGCGCGCGCGAGGCGCGGGAGTCGCCCTTCGGACTCGTCTGCTCCCTCGATTTCTCTGAGCGCCCCGGATACGTTGACTCTCAGGAGGTCATGACGTGCGGTTCGGAGGAACCTGCGCCATGGGGTGGGTGCTGCTGATTTCGACGCTCGGCTGTCGAGGGACGACGGAGCTCGGGGACTTCTGCGCAGCGCCACCTCAGGGCGTCACCATCGCGAGCGCCGAGGTTCCATTGGACGCATGTCCAGTGGCCGGTGAGCCGTGCATGGAGGACTACCTCGCGTTGCCGAGCGTGGCCCCGGCCGAGGTTCTCCAGCCCATCAGCGGCGAGGAGCTCGAGGAGCAGCTCGACACGGTCCGCAGGCAGGAATGGATGACGGTGGGGGAGGACCTCTCGCCGGAGGAGCTCGCGCCGCGGCTCATCGAGGCGGCCAACATCGGCTGGATGCTCGAAGGGTACGAGACGGCCTCGATGAGAGTGACGATCTACGACTCCAGCGACCGGGCCGGGGACCGCTACCGGCGCTGGATCCTCGAGGACGAGCACGTGGGGCAGATCGCGGGGGTGACCCTGCTCCCCGACGGTGATGGGCCCCACCCGGCGCTCGTCGTCGCTCACGGCCACGACCAGACCGCCGACATCTGGCTCGGGACCTACGGGGGGCGTGCCCTCGCGGACCGGGGCTTCGCCGTCATCGCGCCCACATCGAGGGTGAGCGCCGCCGACCGGTACGAGAGCGCGGTCACGCGCACGCTCCTCCTCAACGGGCTCACCTTTGCGGGCGTGCGGAGCTACGAGCAGCTCCTGGGCTTGAAGTACGCGGCCTCGATGGGAGAGGTGGACGCTTGCCGCATCGGACTGATCGGACACTCGGGCGGCAGCGTCATCGGCAACATCACCTCGCGGCTCGGGCTGGGGTTCGTTGCCTACGTGACCGACCTCACGAGCGAGTACCACCAGGAGCTCCCCGGAGAGATTCTCCTCGATGAGTCCTCCCCAGCTCTGCACGCTCTGTCCAACGAGATCAACCAGTTCGAGGACTCGCACATCGCCGTTCTCCGCACGGGCTACGAGTACCAAAGCGAGACCCTGCCCGTGGAGGACCACTGGCCGGACGTGTTGACCTTCCTCGACGAGCAGGTGCGCGACTACGTCCCGTAGAACTTGGTGTGGCTCCGCTCCCGTCCAAGGGGCTAGGGGCGAGCCCCGAGTGCGATGACTAGTCTGCGGGTCCCGAGCCCCGTCCTGGGGCGTGTGGAGGTTCCCATGTCCGATGCCATCCTCAGCGTGCGCCGCGTGGGCGCCCCTCCGTGGCCCACGCCCGACCCATTCCTCTTCTGCGTGCACCACCTGGACCACTACCCCAAGGGCACCGCTGCCATGGGACCCGCGCCGGCCTTGTTGCGCGGGCGCAGCATCGGCGCGGACTTCAGCAACCGAGACGGCTGGAGCATGTATCACGGCGACGTGGTCCCCGGATTCCCGCGGCACCCCCACCGCGGGTTCGAGACGGTGACCGTGGTTCGGCGCGGCCGCGTCGATCACAGCGACAGCCTCGGTGGGACCGCGCGGTATGGGGGAGGGGACTGTCAGTGGATGACCGCGGGCAGCGGCATCGTCCACTCGGAGATGTTCCCCCTCACCCGCCAGGACGCCCCCAACACCGCCGAGCTGTTCCAGATCTGGATCAACCTGCCGGCCCGCAACAAGATGTGCGACCCGTACTTCACGATGCTGTGGCACGAGGCGATTCCCCAGCACCGCTTCACCGACGACCAGGGCCGCAACGTCGAGGTCGTCACCATGGCCGGGGCCCTCGGAGAGGAAGCCCCGCCGGCTCCGCCACCAGAGTCGTGGGCCTCCCAGGAGGACGCGCACGTCGCCATCTGGACCATCAAGCTCGACGCGGGCGCCACCTGGACGCTCCCCGGCGGCGCCGCCGGGTTGAATCGGTGGCTGTACGCGTTCGAGGGCGGCACCGTGTCCGTCGGGGGCCAGGCCGTCGCGACCCCCTCGGCGGTGGATGTGCGCAGCGACGCCAGCGTGGAGATCTCCGCGGGGATCGAGCCGGCGGAGTTCTTGATGCTCCAGGGACGCCCCATCGGAGAGCCCGTGGCCAAGCACGGACCCTTCGTGATGAACACCCGGGAAGAGCTCATCCAGGCCTACAACGACTACCAGCGCACCCAGTTTGGTGGTTGGCCTTGGCCCGCCGATGACCCGGCGCACCCCGCCGAAGAGGGTCGGTTCGCGAAGCATCCCGGAGGGAAGGTCGAGCGGAGGGGCTGAGCCCCCCCTGCACCGTTCGGTCGCTTCTCGTCGGCCCTCATGGACCCCGGTAATCGCGCGATAGGTTCTGTAAGGGGCCCCCGTCGAGCGTTTGGCGTTTTTTCCCACCCAACGATGTTTGTCGCTGTACCCCCTGGCGCCCTAATCTCATGATTGGGACACCCCGGGGAAGCTTTTGACACGATTTGTTCTGTTGCTCATGGCCGCGATTCTGTTCGTCGGCTGCCCCTCTACCTCCACCGAACCCGAAGTGACCGACGCGGACAGCGACGGGAGCCCTGCGGAGGAGGACTGCGACGACTACGACGCGAACACCTACCCGGGCGCGCCCGAGATCTGTGACCGCCTCGACAACGATTGCGACAACGTCGTCCCGGACGACGAGTACGACCTCGATCTCGACGGGCTCGCGCCCTGCGATGGGGACTGCAACGACGGCGATGCCAGCGTCTACGAGGGCGCCCCCGAGCTGTGCGACGGCGCCGACCAGGACTGCGACGGCCTCGTGCCGCCGGACGAGCTGGACGCCGACGGCGACGGCTACACGGGCTGCGACGGCGACTGCGACGACGAGGACGCGGCCATCAACCCCGACGCCGAAGAGGTGTGCGACGGGGTCGACAACAACTGCGACGAGTTCATCCCCACGTCCGAGTCGGACTCCGACGCCGACGGCCTCGCCACCTGCGAAGGGGACTGCGACGACGGCAACGACACCATCTACCCCGACGCCGAAGAGGTGTGCGACGGCCTCGACAACAACTGCGACGGGTCGGTGCCCATCGACGAGATCGACTCCGACGGCGACGGCGGAACGGTCTGCGGCGGTGACTGCGACGACTTCGACCCGGCGGTGTTCCCCGGCGCGGAGGAGGCCTGCGACGGCCTCGACAACGACCGCGACGGCATCGTGCCGCCCCTCGAGGTGGACCTCGACGGCGACGGCCTCTCGACCTGCGTCGGTGACTGCGACGACGGAGACAGCGCGGCCTTCCCCGGAGCCCCCGAAGTCTGCGATGGGGCTGACAACGACTGCGACGGCGTGGTGCCCGCGGACGAGATCGACAGCGACGGCGACACGTTCAGCCTGTGCGCTGGAGATTGCGATGACCTGGTCGCCAACACCTTCCCCGGAGCAGCGGAAGCCTGCGACGCGGTGGACAACGACTGCGATGGGGTCGTGCCGACGGATGAGCTGGACGTGGATGCGGATGGAATCTCTGCCTGCGCCGGCGACTGCGACGACGCCTCGGGGGACACCTACCCGGGTGCGCCCGAGCTGTGCGACGGGGCCGACAACGACTGCGACACGGTGACTCCCGCCGACGAGGCGGACGCGGACTCCGATGGCCAGCGGGTCTGCGGTGGTGACTGCGACGACGCGGCTCCGCTCGTGTATGCCGGGGCCCCCGAAGCCTGCGACGGCATCGACAACGACTGCGACGGCGTCGTGCCCGCGGTGGAGCTCGACGGCGACACCGACGGGTTCAGCGCCTGCGAGGGCGACTGCGACGATGTCGCTGCGGACGTCTACCCCAATCGCCAAGGAGCTCCAGCTGAAGCTCCTTGGCGATTGGGGTAGACGTCCGCAGCGACACCACTCCCTTCATCTTCC
>JAGSHC010000466.1 GCA_023954745.1 Deltaproteobacteria bacterium
CGCGCCGAGCCGGGCGACAGCGTGAGCCTCTGGCTGCTCCCCGGGGCGGAGACGGGTCCCCGCCGCTTCACGCTTCGCTTCATCGACAAGGAGCAGCTGGTGCTGGCCGCTGAGTGGCGGTCCCTGGACTCGAGGCAAGGGCCCCGCCCCTCCGTCCGTCTCCCGGCGACCCCCGAGCGCACCCACACCTCGCTCGAAGCCCATGCCGTGTGGCGGGACCGGGTGCTCGACGAGCTCGAGGCGACGGGCACGGGCACCGTGGGCGGGCTCTATCCGCTCTAGTACCTGAATCTAGGCGCTCTGGCCCCCGATGAGGGACGCCATCCAGTGCCGGAACGCCTCGCGGTGCTCCTCTCCGTCGGGGAGGCCGAGGGCCTGCCGCAGCCGCTCCCCGAAGATCGCGTCCCCAAAGAGGGCGGCGCCGACGAGGAGCAGGGCGTACTTCGCGTTGTCGGGCGTGTCCGACTCGACGCTCGATGGCAGCTCTTCGAGCGCCCCGGCGAAGAACCCCTCGGGGAGGCCGGCCTGACTCAGGAGCAGCCAGGCGCCCAGGCGCGCGTTGCCTTTGGTGCGGGCCACATCGTCCACCAACTCGAGGAACGCGACGGGGTCCAAGGACCCAGCTCCGGCGGCCAGCGCGCCGAGGTTGTCGAACAGCCCGGCCCAGGCGCGCTCCACGACGGATCGCAGCAGCGCGTCCCGGCTGCCGAAGTGATGGAGCACCGCCTGCCGAGAGACACCGACGTCCCGGGCGACATCATCGAGGCGGAGCGAGGCGGGCCCATCGGCGCGCAGCCGGGTCTCGGCGGAGGAGAGGATGGCTGCGCGGGTAGCAGCAGCGTCGCGGCGGCGTGCCATGAGACTCCAGGGAGAAAGTTCTTGCCATTCTAGCGGGATCCATCTACTTACTTCCGCGTAAGTAAGTTAATGACTGGGCGGCGAGGTACGCTGTCCGCACGAGGAGACGCCATGCGCACCGCCACCGAATGGTTCGAGCTGTACGGAGAGAGCCACCAGAACGCCACCAACAAGGCGATCCACTGGATCTGCATCCCGATGATCCTGCTGTCGAGCATGGGCCTCGTGCAGGCCATCCCCCACCCCTTCGGCGACATCGCCTACCTCAACTGGGCAAGCGTGGCCTGGGTCGCCTGCCTGGTCTTCTACGGCTCCATGAGCTGGACCATCTTCGCGGGCATGGCCCTGTGGGGCGCCGCGTGCGTGGCCATCAACACCGCCATCGCCGCGTCGGGCCTGCCCCTGGCGTGGGTCAGCGTGGGCATCTTCTTCGTGGCCTGGCTCGCGCAGTTCTACGGCCACAAGGTGGAGGGCAAGAAGCCGTCCTTCCTCAACGACCTCCAGTTCCTCCTGGTGGGCCCCGCCTGGCTGCTCCAGTTCGTGTACCAGCGAGTCGGCATCCCGGTGGAGACGCGGGCGGCGGCTCAGAACTAGAGGGGCCTTGGCCTCTCGAGACGCACCAGCAGGCCCGCCGTGACGCGCAGCTCGAGGGAGCGCCAGCCGGGGCCCACCACCGACTGCCCCAGGTGCGCTCCCAGCGCCACGTAGGCGCCGCCGCGCACCGCGGGGTCGTGGGCTCGGGCACCCGCAGGGTGTAGGGGCACCCCGCGAGGAGGGCGGCCACACAGACCAGGAGGCCCTCGCGCCCCCCCGAGCCCTCACAGCGTCTCCAGGACCTCGTCTGCGGCGCGCTCCCCGCTCTCCAGCGCCCCCTCCATGAAGCCGGTCCAGACCCTGGCGGTCTCCGTGCCGGCCCAGTGGATGCGACCTACCGGCTCCCGCAGGGCGCGGCCACCGATGCCGAAGGCCCCTGGCTGCATTACGCCCGTGGGGCAGCCTCGGGTCCAGCGCTCAGCGCTCCAGTCGAGGTCTCCGTAGGCGATGCACTCGCGGGCTTCGTCGCCGAACCAGCGGGCGAAGCAGTCCGTGACGGCGCGCTGGCGCTCCACCTCGGGCAACGCGGCGAGGACCCGGGCGCCGCGACCGACGGCAAAGCCGAGCAGGGCGAAGGATGAGCCGTCGGGGCTGCAGTCGTCGAAGGTCACC
>JAGSHC010000311.1 GCA_023954745.1 Deltaproteobacteria bacterium
CGCCGAGGTCAAGGCCGGCGATTGGTTCGGCGAGATCAGCTTGCTCACCGGCTACGCCGCCACCGCCACGGTGCGCGCCACCAGCCCCATCGAGATGGCGGTGGTCGACAGCGCGGACCTCCGAGGAGTCATCGGCCTGGTCCCCTCTGTCGGGGAGCAGCTGCTGGACAAGGTCCTGATCCGACTGCACGCCCGCGACTCCGCTCAGCTTCGGCCCCGGGAGCGGCTGCTCACGAGGATCACTGGTGCCGCCCGACGAAGAGCCGCGTCCGTGGGCTTCGGCCGCCCCGCTCCCGACAGTCTCCGCGCCCGACAGCTCGAGTCGGCCTTCCCAGACCTGTTGGAGCTCCCCGTGGCGGCCGCGGAGGCGCTGGCCGACCTCGGAGTCCCCGACCTGCCCGAGACCTCTGGCTCCGATGGGATCCGACTGGTGCCACCCAACCGGAACAGCCTCCCCGAGGGTGACGCCTGGTTCCTTCCCAGGCACCGCCTGGCCGAAGCCCTGGGCCGTTCGCCGCATCTCCTGCATCTGCTCGCCCGACACCTCGGCCCGGAGCGCGACTCCCCCGACGCGGAGGCCCAGATCTAGAGGCCGGCGTCGTAGAGGCGGAAGCACTCGCCCAGGTAGAAGGCGCGGTGGTCGAAGTTGCCGTCGGTCTGCCCGGCAAGCTGTCCGACTTCGTCGAAGTGGTCCGCCCCGAGAGTTCCCAGATGCTCACCCCACATTGCGGACTGCGTGGGCACGATCCCGTCGTTGTCACCGTCGATGAGCTGCAGGGCCCGGTAGGTGGCGATCAGATAGGGCGCGATGACCTCGCCTCCCATTGCATCCCGACAGCCGAGCTCCGTGATCCCGCAGCTTCGCGCGGACCAGCTGTAGTAGGTGACGTCCGGATGGTCGGGCACGTCCAGATTGAACTGCTCCATCGCCGGGCGAGTCATCGCCTCCGTCGCGAGCAGGAGCTCTGCTTCGCCCAGCCCGATGGCGTCCGTCAGGGCGGAGAGCCCCTCCTCGACGAGTCCCGCGACGGTGGGCCCGAGGTCGATGACGCCGTTGGCCACGTCCGCGAGGCCACTGCCGTAGTGGGGGGTGGCCACCGTCGTGATGCTCGCGATGCGCGGGCCCTCGTCCCGCACCGTCGCGAGATACCGGGAGTCGATCCCGCCCTGGCTGTGCCCGATGAGATTGAAGCGCCGCCCCATCCCGTCGGCTTGCAGACCGTCGAAGATGGCCGACCACTGCGCAGCCCGGGTCTCGGGGGGGGCCAGGGCGTCCACGGCCGGAGTGAAGGCGAGGTATCCGTCCGCCTCGATGTCGGGCATCACCTGATACCAGTACGGGTAGCCACCGAGGTACGCGTCCGCGCCCGCCATCCCGTGCACGAGCACCACGGGGTAGCGCGTGTACCGTCCGGCGCACCCGGCGAGACAGTCGACCTCGATGCCGTACTCGTTGGCCGGCTCCTGGAGCTCGTCGGGGGTCACGGCGATGAGCCACTCTCCGCTGCGGTCCAGCGTGAACTCCAGAGTCTCGTCTTGCCCCAATCCCGAGGCGGTCGCGACAACGGTGCCGAGCAGGTCGCGCACCTCGAGCGTTGCCGTGCCCACGCCGGCCCACGTGCTCAAGCTCACTCCAAGGGTCGACCCGCTGGCCCCCGCGGTCGCATGGACCACCGTCGTACATGCAGCGCGGGTCCCGCTCCCGGGGAGGCGGTCCTGCTCGACGAAAGGACCCTCGGGCGCCTCGGTGAAGCCCACGGCGGGGTCACACAGGTCCTCGATGACCTCCTCGGTGGAGTCGTCATCGTCGTCGGGCGCGACCCCCACGGGGGCCACACCGCCACACCCCAGAACGGGCAGCAGAAGCAGCAGGGACAGCGCTCTCATCTACTCGGGGATCCTCGTTTCGATGTCGTCTCCAGAGACCTTTGCGCCGAGCCCGAGCCGCTCCCTCCACGACTTGCGCGGCCTGGAGGTGGGCTCCGGAAGCTCGAGGTCGTTCACCACCAGCTCCGCCGTGGCGACATCCGTCCACGGGACCCCCACGAGCTGGCCCCGCATTGCGTCGATGGCGCGGTTCACCTTGGCCCGATCCCGCGGCTTGAACCGGACGCGAATGAGTGTCTCGTCGAAGGTCTCGAGGGCGGCCTCGGCTGCGTCGCCGCCGCGAAGCATCGCGTCGATCTTTCCCCAGTCGGAGAGCCGGTTCTCGGGCTCCTTCTCCAGAGCTCCCTTCACGAATGCAGCCAACCCGTCCGGCGTCCCCGGCCGCAGCTTGCGAATGTCCGGTGGGGGGTCGGTGAGGTGGCGCTCCAGGAGCGCTTCGATGTCGGGCGCCATGAAGGGCGGGCGGCCGACGAGCATCTCCCACGCCATGATTCCCAGGGAGTAGATGTCCGCGCGGCCGTCGACGGGCCGGCCGACGATCGCCTCGGGAGCGAGATAGCGAGGGGTGCCCTCGACGATGTTGCTGCCCTCGTCGCGGCTGTATCGACGGGCGATGCCGAAGTCCATCAGCTTGACGCTGCCGTCCTCGTCGATGGCGGCGTTGGCGGGCTTCACGTCTCGATGGACGATGCCGCGCTCGTGCGCGAAGGCGAGCGCCTGCGCGAGCTGCCGGAGGATGTCGGCCACCTCCTCCGGGGGGAGCGAGCCCTCCTCGTCGAGCACATGGCGCAGGTCGGTGCCCTCCACCTTCTCCATGACGAGGAACAGCGTGGCGTAGGCCTGCTCGGTGTCGAACACCTGCACGATGTTCGGGTGGGCGAGACCCGCGATGGTCCGAGCCTCCTCGAGGAAGCGCTCCTTGAACGCCTTGTCGTACACGAGATGGTGGCCGAGCATCTTCACGGCCACCGTGCGGTTCAGACCGGGGTGCAGCGCCTCGTAGACCTTGGCGGTGGCCCCCTCTCCGAGCTTGCCCAGCAGGCGGTACTTGCCCACCCGCTCGACGCCTCCGGCTTCCTCGAGCCGCTTGCCGAGGATCTCCGTGAGAAAGCGCGCGAAGGGTGGGTTCTCCGAGAGCAGCGGCGCCATCGTGCCCCGGTCGATGGCGACGACCACCGCCGGGGTGTCCGCAATGACGTCGGCGCGGCGACGCTCCCCCGTCAGCAGGGCCATCTCACCGACGACGTCGCAAGGACCGAGCTGAGCGACCACGCGCACCCGTCCGGTGTCGTCGAACACGGGGACCCGAAAGTCCCCCTGCTTGATGATGTACATGCTCTCGCCGGGATCGCCGCGGCGGATGAGGTACTCGCCCTCCTCCACCTCCTTGAGCGTCATCTCGGCGGTGACGGCCTGGAGCGTGCTGGAGTTCAGCGTCTCGAAGCCAGGAACCGTGGTCAGGAACTCTGCAATCGACATGGCGCCACGCTCGCCCAGGGAGCGCGCCGGGTCAAGCGACGGTGCCCACCTCTTCCACCGCCACGAGGCCCCGACGATTGAGCGACAGGCGCAGATGCGCCAGATGCGTCGCCGGCATCGGCGTGACCCGCTGGAAGCGAACGAGCACGTCCACGAAGTAGAGGTTGTCGAGCTTGCGCACCTGCACCTCGCCGTCGTCGTCCACGAAGGGGATCTGCTTGCGGGCCCGAGCGTAGGTCCGGATCCACCGCCACACGTTGAGCCGCAGAATGTCGCTCAAGCCGTCCAGCCGGGGGAAGCTGGTGGCGGCGAGCCGCGGCTTGAGCTCCACCTGGCGGCGGTAGTGCAGCACGTCCTGGTCGGCCACCAGAAGCAAGTGGGCGCGGGCGGAGGCCGTGCGCATCGCCTGGACCTCGGGAGGGAGCGACGAGCTGCGCTGGAAGGTCATCCGGTCGGAGATGCGGCCCACGGGCTCATCGAGGTCCGGCAGGAACACGTCGTCTCGGCGGTCGCTGAGCAGCGCAGGCAGCCGACGGTTGAGCCGCGCCACGGTCACCGCCTTGATGCGGTCCTTCAGCACGTACGCCGCCACGGCGAGGAACGAGAACGTACCCAACATGCCCAGACTCAAGCCGCGCTGCAGGTCCAGGTCGAGCGCAAGGAACATGATGAGCTGCGCGGCCACCGCCCAGAGCATCGCGAGGCCTGCCGCGAAGGCGGGGACACCCTGCCTCGCCACCCAGTCCCAGCGGGCCGTACGCAGGTGCAGATGCAATGCGGAGCTCACGTACTTCTTGATCAGCCGTGCCTGGTCGACGAACTCGCGACCCCGGTCACCCTCCTCCAGCGTCGTCCGCCAGCCGCGGCTCTCCCGGTGCGCGTGCTCCTCCGTAGCCAGGGCCTTGAGAGCCAGCGCGCCCTCGTCCCCACGGCGGTTCACGGGCAGCAACAAGATCTGGTCCAGCGCCGCCTGCTCCAACTGAATCGAGAGCGACTCGTCCGCATAGGAGAGGACGTCGCGACAGGGCCCCGGAATCGCCTTGCTGTCCAAGTCCGACCGGATCGCGCGCCAGTTGCCCATGAACTCGGCGAGCAGGTGCGCCAATCGCGCGGTGTTCTCGACCAGTACGTCGTCCGCGAGCCCCTCCTGGGCCGCGAGCCAGTTCCGCAGCTGACTCTTGAGCACGGCGCTGAGGAGCTTGGCCTCCTGCACGAGGAGGTGCTGCTCGGATCGGGTGAGTCGCGAGCCTGCCGCGCGCCGCGCCAGAGTCGTCAGCGGGGCGAGGGGGGAGCCCAGGCCATCCCGGCGCACCAGCTCCTCGAGGGGCACCACTGGGGTCTTCAGCCGCGTGTACGCGCGGAGGTCCTCGTAGAAATCACGGGGCGTGTAACTCCCGGGGGCGATTCCTGTCGCTTGGGGGAGGATGAACCAGAAGTCGGTGCTCCACGTAGCGCGCTCCTCGGTGAGGGACGGGCACAGGAGCTCGCTCTTGATCTCGACCTGCAGCCGGTCGTGGGCGGTCAGCCGGATGGGGAGCGGGATCGTGGGACGGGACTGTGTCACTCTCCTGTCACACTAGTGCCGTCCTGTCGCCGCGTCATTGTCACTTTTGAAAACAAAGTGCAATCAGCAAAGGGATCCTCAGCAGATCGAGCGCCGATCTTCACCCTGTCGGGAATGGCGGAGAGCCCCGGCCGTACCGTTGAGTGAGATGCCCGATGCCTTTGCCCAGTTACTGGCCGCCCATGGCCCCCGCGTCCACCGTGCCGCCGCCGGAATGCTCCGCGACGAGCAGGAGGCGCGCGAGGTAGCGCAGGAGGCCCTCGCTCGGGCCTGGGCCGCTCGCGAGCGCTACGACCGGCGACGCCCGTTCTATCCGTGGCTCGCCACCATCGTGCGGAACGCGTGCCGAGATGCCATCGCGCGGGGAAAGCACCGCGCCATCGGCGGTCTGGACCCCGAGCGGTTGACCTCGGCCAGCCCGACGCCCCTGCAGTCGCTGTCGAGCAAGGAGGCCGAAGGGGCCGTGCACGACGCGATGGCCCGCCTGCGCGACGAGTGGCGGGACATCCTCCTGATGCGCCACTTCGAAGACCTCAGCTACGCCGAGATTGGCCAGGCCCTGGGCATCCCCCAGGGAACGGTCATGTCCCGGCTCTACCGCGCCCGGAAGGCGCTCACCGCCGAGCTGGCGCAGGCCGGCCACGCCCCCAGTGGAGGTGCTCGATGACCGACGAGAGCACGAACGAAGCCCCAAGCTCCCTCGACGAAGACCGTCTCGCGGAGCTGATGGTGAAGGTGGTCGACCGTGTGGCGACGCCGGCCGAGAGAGAGGAACTCATGACCCTCGTGGTGCACGACCCAGAGCTCCAGCAGGAGCTCGACAGCCAACTGGCCTTCAAGGCCGTGACCGACGGCTGGATGTCTCGGCTCGAAGCTGACCTCGCCGTGGATCGCGGACGGGCCAGCGGGGTCCAGAACGTCGAGCGAGGCCTCGGCATCGCGCTGTTCGCGTTCGGCATCGCCGTGCTGTGGGGCTGGGGGGTCGTCGAGGCCGCCATGGACCCGAGCGCACCCCTCCCTCTCAGGATCGGCATGGCGGCCTTCGGCGCGGGCAGCCTGCTCCTCCTCATCCACGTCGTGCGCACCCGCTGGTTCGCCGGCGACCGCGACCCCTACTCCGAGGTGATTCGATGACCGACCGCAACGCCATGATCAGTGCGTCCGCCAACCTGCGTGGGCGCCCCAACGACGGGATTCTCATCGTCACCACGGACGAGGTACCGGGGCATCGGATCGCGAAGGTGATCGGCCTCGTGCGTGGCAACACCATTCGTGCCCGGCATGTGGGCAGCGACATCCTCGCGGCCTTCAAGACCCTCGTGGGCGGGGAGATCGACGGCTACACCAAGATGATGGCCGAGAGCCGAGAGCAGAGCCTCGACCGGATGCGTGCCGAGGCCCACGCCCGCGGCGCCAACGCCATCGTCGGCATGCGCATCACCACCTCCACCGTGATGCAGGGCGCCGCCGAGATCCTGGCCTACGGGACCGCCGTGGTGATCGAGAAGGAGTAGTCCTTCGCCGACCAGGAGGCCCTGCGGGCTCCGCGTCTGCTCTCCGGCGACGGAGGAACGGGCCGACCCGATACCGACCCAGATCCGGGGAGTACCCTGCGCTCATGCGAACTCACCTGCTTCTCCTGTTCCTTCTCCTGCTCGTGGTCCCGGGGTGCCCTCCTACAGGCGATGACGACGACTCGAGCGGTCTGGCGGACGACGACGACGCAACGAGCGACGACGACGACGCAACGAGCGACGACGACGACGCAGCCAACGACGACGACTCCGCGACCAC
>JAGSHC010000191.1 GCA_023954745.1 Deltaproteobacteria bacterium
CGCGCCGAGCAGATCCATGGTCTTGCGGGCTTCGGAGAGGTTGTCCTCCCCGGCGAGGTATCGCTGGCCCTTGTTCTCGAGCCCCATGGCGACGCCCTTGGCGTGCTTCATGTTCTCCAGCGCCTTGGACTGCTGCTTGGACTTGTCCGCCTTCTTGATGTCCTTCTCGAGACCGGGCAGGCCCTTGGCCCGCAGCGCGCCCGTGATGGCGCCGGTGCTCTGGAGGATCGGCGGGGCTCCGGGACCAGAGGGTGCCCCGTAAGTGATGTTGATGGCGCCCATGTTCGCGGCGATGGTCGCGCCGGGGAGCTGGGCCACCTTGCGGCCGTTGTCCTGCTTGGACTCGTCCTCGGTGGCGTCGGGCTCCTTCTTCTCGTCTTCCTTGCCGCCGGGGCTGAAGAGGCCCTTCACCTTCTCGAGGACCCAGTCCATGGCCTTGCCGATGGCGGTCTTCACACGCTCCTGCAGGCCTTCGACGAAGCCGCGGATCTTGTCCGGGATGTCGCCGATGCCCGCGAGGTTGGCGCCGAGGTCGATGGCGATGCCGAGGACCTTCTGCAGGGCGTTCTCGACCCAGGTGCTGGCCTTCTTCGTGTTGCCTCGAGCGATGTCGCTGATGCTGCTGAAGATGGCGGAGAGGACTTCCTTGATCTCGTTGATCTTGTCCCGGACGGTGCAGTAGATGCCCCAGGCCGTCTTGAGCGCCTGGTACAGGGCGCCGAAGGGGCCGGCCATGAGGGAGGCGAGCTGCTCCATGCCGAACTGCACCACCTTCTTGGTGATGTAGTCGGTGACCATGCCGAGCACGAGGTCCCAGATGTTGCCGAGGTCGTTCTTGGCCTGCTCCCACAGACCTTCGAAGCCGCCCTCGACGAACGACATGACGTACTCCATGCCCTTCTCGAGGGCCGCCATGTTGTCTTCACCGATGCGCTCGGTGGCCTGCTCCTTGAGCGAGTCCGTGGACACGCCGAGCACGCCGAGGACCATCCCGAAGATGCCCTGAGCATCCCACTTCTCCGGAGCCTCGAGGCCCGCCGCGGCCACGGGGCCGAGCAGCCAGCCCGTCACCGCGCTGGTGAAGTGGCTCATGAAGTTCTTGCCGAAGTTCGAAAAGCCGTCGCCCGCTGCCCCGATGAGGTTGCCCGCGAAGCCACCGAAGTCGTCGACGATGAGCTTGAGGGTCTCCTTGGCGTCGCCCAGCATCTTGTCCGCGTCGGACTTGCTGATGCCGGCGATCTCGAGCGCCCCGTAGAGCGTGGCGAGGAACGCGCCCTCGAAGTCGCCGGTGGCGATGCAGCCGGTGACGCGCACCGCAGTCTGCAGGCCGACCTTGACCACCTGAAGGCCCTTCTGGACCACGGCGTTGACGGTGTCGACGGCGGCGGTGACGCCTTCCTTGAGCTTCTCGCCGACGACGTCGCAGCCCTTCTTGGCGAGGTCGATCCCGCTGTCGATGAGGCCGTTCAGCTCCTTGGCGAGGCCGGGGAAGATGTCCCCGATGAGGCCATTCACGAGGCCCTTGAGCAGTGAGCCCAGGCCATCGAGGGCCTTCTTCGCCCACTTGATGGCTTCGTCGATGATCGCGCAGGCGAGGTCCTTGACGGCGTTGAGGATGCCGCTGACGAGAGAGCCGAGCGCGTCGAAGATCGAGCCGATGGCGGAGCAGACGGAGTCCACGAAGTCCGACACGGCGGACTTCACGCGGTCCCACCAGGACTGCTCCTTCTTCTTCTTCTCGGCTTCCTTCTTCTTCTTGCGCGCCTTGGTTTCAGCCTTCTTCTCCTCGCCCTCGGCCTTCTTCTCGGCCTTGGTGTACTCGGAGTCGATCTTCTTCTCGTCCTTCTTTTCCTTCTGGTCGATGTCCTTCTCGACCTTCTTCTTCTCCTTGTCGCCCTTGCGCTTGGCCTTCTTGACCTCGAGGTCCTGCTTCTTCCTCGTGTTCTTCTGGGCCTTGGCGATGTCCTTCTTGGACTTGTCGACGAGCTTCTCCTGCTCGTCCTTGGCCTTGGTGTTCTGGGCGTCGATGTCGGACTTGGCCTTCTCGATGCCGGCCTGACGGTCCGTCTCCTGCTTCTCGAGGGACTTGTCCATGTCCTTGGTGGCCTTGGCCATCTTGGGCTGGACGTCTACCTCGAGACGCTTGTCGGCGCCGTCGATCTCCTTGGTGGTGTGCTGGGCGACGAGCTTCTCGTAGTACTTCTCGCCCTTCTGGAGCTGCTCCTCGCCGATCTTGAGGTCGGAGTTCTTCACCGCCTTGACGACCTGGTCCATCTCCAGGCGCTTCACGTCGCTCGGCTGCTTGCCGTCGTCGATGGCCTTGGCGAACTTGTCGTGGCCCTCGTTCATCTTCGTGTCGGCTTCGGCGTCAGCCTTCTTGGCCCGCTGGGGGTTGCTGCTGCCGGAGAACACGATCTCGGGCGACGGGCCCGGGTCGGTGTTGACATTGGAGTCGGTGGTGATGCCGGAGGTCATCGCCCCGAACATCTTCTTCATGGCGTCGAGGGCGTTCTCGAGAGCTGCGAGACGCTTCATCTCCGCGTTGCTCTTGCCGTCGACCTTCTGGCGACCGCCCTTGCCCTTCTTCTGCTTGGCGAGCTTGGGGGCCTTGGCCTCGGCGCCCGGGACCTTGTCGTCCACGGTCTTGTCGGCGTTGGGCTTCTGGTCCTTGCCCTTGCCCTTCATGGCGGCGTCGCCGGGCATCACGGCGTGGAAGTCGGGGATGGCGGAGTGGGCCTTCTTCTCGTCCTTTTTCTTGCCGGCGGTCACGGCCTTGCCCAGTCCCTTGTAGGCCTTGAGCATCTTGCTGGGCTTCTTGCCCGTGATCTTCTTGCTGGCCTTGCTGGCCTCGGACTTCGCGCCCTTGGCGGCGCCGGCTCCTCCGCCCGTCAGCGTGGGGGCGGGGTTGGCCTTGGTGGCGCCCATGGGCGACGCGGCTGCCTTCCCCATGGACGCGGCGTCGCCGATGCCGGCGTCCTTCGTCTTGGGCTTGGCGGCCTGAACCGGCGGCTTCGGTGCCTGCGGCGGCGACGGCTTGACGGCGACCGCCAAGGAGCCGGCGAACTTCGCCTTGGCCTTCGGGCTTGTCTTGCCCTTCGCCTTCTTGGGGGCTGCGCCGTTGTCCTTCTTCGCCGACTTGCTCGACGTGGACTTCTTCGACGAGCTCTTCGAACTCGAGTTTTTCTGCAGTGCGCTCACGGCCGGGCTCCAGTTTCCGAGGGAGAAAGCGGCAGCTTTCAAAATAGCGGATGGGGAGACGTCGATCGAGATCTATCTCTAGACGCGCTCACATCGCGTGCGTGCTCACGCGCGCGCGCGGAAAAGGCGAGCCCGCGGTGTGTTGCCCGAAGGGGTGGTCTACAGCACCCAGCTCAGCAAGGGGGGGCGGAAAGCAGGGACCGTTGATGGCGTCCGCCAGGGGCGTCAGGGGCTGCTCGGCAAGAAGGACTTGCCGCGCTCAGGGCAACAGCACCTGGGGCCCGTAGCGCCTCCGCGCGTCCGTCACGTCGTCCCCGCGCACTTCGCGCAGGGCCCACTTCACTGCCACCGGCAACACCCGCCGCCGCCAGGACGAGGGCATGTCCGACGTCTCCATGGGTCGTGCGAGCTTCTTCGCCGCCGCCGCTGCGGCTTCGATGACGTCGTCTTCGAGCTTCGTGCCCACCAGCACTGCCGCGACCTCTGGCGGGAACAGCGGGCAGGAGCCCACCGCGCCGAGTCCGACGCGGGCCTCGAGCACCTCGTCCGTGAGCATGAACACCTCGACGGATGCCGACAGGAGCGCGAAGTCGATGGACTGGCGCCGTCGGATCTTCCAGAACGCAGAGCGCCAGCCGACGCTGCCGGGGATCTCCACGTCGACGATCACCTCGCCGTGGGACAGGGTCATGTAGTCGATGCCGTCGTCGCGATAGAGCTCTGGCAGGGGCACGGTGCGCTCCCCGGCGGGTCCCACGATGCGCACCTTCGCGCGGGCTGCCCCCATGGCCGGAGCCAGATCCGTCGAACTCACCGCCCAGCAGCGAGGGCTGTTCGGGGCCACCCGACACACCACCGCCGGGTCGATCTTCATGCACTGGCCGGCCGCCTCACGCCAGGGGGCCGTCTGGTCGAACCAGAAGCAGCGTGGGTCCACACACAAGTTGCCGCCCACCGTGCCGGACGAGCGGATCGGAGGGGACGCCACCTGGGACGCTGCCTGCCAGATCGCGGGGTGCGAGCTGCGCAGCTCCGGGAGACGCACGAGCTCTACGAGCTTGACCCCCGCACCGATGCGCCAGCCGCCGTCATCGAGGCGCTTGATGGTCTGCAACTCCTCGCAGCGCGTCAGCGAGATCAGAGCGCTGGCGCCGAGCTGCCGGCGCTTGAGCTTGGGCAGCAGATCGGTGCCGCCCGCGACGAAGCGCGCGCTGGGCAGTTCGGACGCCAGGGCGATCGCCTCGTCGAGAGTCTTCGGGGTGAAGTGCGAGAGCACCGGCAAGCGCATCATGACGAGCGCCCCTTTCGCGCCTTGCTTCCCTGCCCCGGTGCGTAGTCGCCCTCACCACGGGCGCGGCCGTTGCCGCCCTCCCAGGGTGGGGGCACGTCCATCGGTTCGGGATAGGGAACATCCGTGGGGAACGGCTTGGGACCGACGACCACGTCCTCCGCTCCCTTCGCCTTGGCCTCCAGCGCGGCCAGCAGCTTGTCGGGCGTGATCGGAACCTCGTGGAACCGCACACCGACCGCGTCGTAGATGGCGTTGGCGATGGCCGGGATCACTGGAGTCAGGGGGCCCTGGCCAATCTCCTTCGCGCCGTAGGGCCCCTCGGGGCACGGCTCCTCCACCAGGTCCGTGATGACTTCGGGCATGTCGAGATGCGTCAGATGCTTGTAGTCCAGCATCGACGGGTTGCGCAGCAGGTAGCGACCCTCGTCGAAGGGCCTGCCGTCCCGCGCCTCATGGGACTCCATGAGCGCCTCGCCCACGGCCATGTACACGCCGCCCACCAGCTGCCCCCGAGCCAGTGTCGGATTGAGGGCGCGCCCGATGTCGTGGCTGATCCACACCTTCGGGACCGTCACGAAGCCCGTGTCCACGTCCACGTCCACGAGGGCTACTGCCGCGGTGTAGCTGTAGGTGGGAGAGGGGCCCACGCCGCCGCCCTTGAACCGCGCCGAGGGCGCCATGGGCCGATAGCTCCCCGTCGTCCCGAGGGTGCCGTGCTTCTGTTCCCCCAGCTGGACCGCCTTCGCAAAGGACATGCCCACATCGGGATTGTCGGCGGGGAAGACGCGGGAGTCCGCGAACACCAAGGTCGAGGCCCGCACCGACAGCTTCTCAGCCACCGCATCAGCGATGAGAGCCCGCCCCCGTTCGGCCGCCTGCACCGCCGCGTTGCCCATCATCAGGGTCACGCGGCTGCTGTAGGAGCCCAGGTCCACCGGGGTGAGGTCCGTGTCCCCAGTCACGAGGCGGATGCTCATGGCGGGTAGGCCGAGCACTTCTCCCACGAGGGCGGCGAGCACGTCGTCGCTGCCCTGCCCGATCTCCGTCGCTCCGCAGAACGCCACCACCAGCCCGCTGCGGTCGAAGCGCAGCTGCACCGCGCTCTGGGGCAAGCGGTCCCAGTTGATGGGCAGGCCGGCGCCGCTCAGGTACGAGCTGCACGCGAGACCGATGCCCTGCCCATGGGGCAGCTTGCGATGCAGGTTCGTCCAGTCGCTCTGCTTGACGATGTTCTTGATGCAGGTGCCCAGGCCGATGGACGGGAGACGCAGCCAGTTCGCGGTCTCGGCGCCGGCCTTCTCGAGCATCCCGAGCCGCAGGTCCGCCGGGTCCTTGCCCAGCATCTCGGCGATCTCGTCGAGCTGGACCTCCTGAGCGAAGCGCGGCTGCACCGTTCCGTGACCTCGCTTCGGACCGCAGGGAGGCTTGTTCGTGTGCACGCGGCACGCGTCGAACTGGAAGCGAGGCACGTGGTACGTGACCGTGGTCAGCGAGCCCGAGTAGTACGTTGACGCCACCCCGTAGGAGCCGTAGGCCCCGCCATCGAGCAGCGTCTTCAGGTGCACGCCCGTGAGCTGGCCGTCCTTGGTCAGGCCCGTCTTGAGGTGCATGCGGATCGGATGCCGGCCCCGATGGCAGAGGAAGACCTCCTCGCGGGTGAGGCAGATCTTCACGGGGCGACCGAGCTCCTGGGCCGCCTTCGCCACCACGATCTCGTGGTTGAACACATCGCTCTTGCCGCCAAAGCCGCCGCCGTTCGGCGTGGCCACGATGCGGAGGTCCGCCGGTGCCATGTCCAGGGCCTTCGCCGTGTGCTTGTGCAGGTAGTGCGGGCACTGGGTGGACGACCAGACGGTCAGCCGCCCGTCGCGGTCCAGCGCCGCCAGCGTCGCCTGCTGCTCCAGGGCGAGGTGGGTGTTGCCGCCGAAGTGGAAGTCCCCCTCCACCACCAGGTCGGCCTCGGCGAAGCCCTCGTCCACGTCGCCGAAGGCGAAGGACACCGCCTTGTGCACGTTTCCGGGGCCGCGGCGCTCGTGAATCGGCGGCCCTTCGATGACGAAGCCGTCCTCGGGCTCCCGGACGCTTGGCAGAACCTCGTAGGCCACCTTGATGCCGGCGAGGGCGTCCTCGGCCTGCTCCTCGGTCTCGGCGACGACGGCGGCCACCGGATCTCCCACGAAGCGAACCAGCTCCTGACAGAGCGCGTGCTCGTCGTGGCTCACCGGCAGGATCCCGTACGGAATGGGGAACGACTCGCCGGTGTAGACCTTGACTACCCCGGGCATGGCCTCGGCAGCAGAGGTGTCGATGCCGGTGATGCGGGCATAGGGCCACGGGGAGCGCAGCAGCTTGCAGTGCAGCGTGCGCGGCAGGTGCATGTCGTCGGCGAAGAGCGTGGCCCCCGTTGCCTTTGCACGCCCGTCTACGCGGGTGCGAGGCACGCCCACGTTGGTGGGGCCGGTCCGCGGGTCGATGGTCCCGACGCCACGGCGCACGGGCCCTGGCTGCACGGCGCTGTCGGGCGGATCCGAGGGACTATTCACTGGCCCCTCCCGCTCTCTCTTGTGCCGCCGCTTCGAGCACGGACTCGATGATCTGGTTGTAGCCGGTGCATCGGCAGATGTTCCCCGACAACGCAGCCTTCACCTGGTCTTCCGAGGGGTCCGGGTTCCTGTCGAGCAGGGCCCGCGCCGTCAGCACCATCCCCGATGTGCAGTACCCGCACTGGGAGCCGCCGAGCTTGGCGAACATGGTCTGGAGCGGGTCCAGGGTCTGGCCCTCACCGAGGCCCTCGATGGTGGTGATGGGGGATCCCTCGGTGTCCCCCACCAGGGTGAGACAGCTGAGCACCGCCTCGCCGTCGATCAGCACCGCGCAGGCCCCGCACTCCCCCAGCTCGCAGCCGTGCTTGGTGCCGGTGAGCCCGAGATCTTCTCGGAGAACCTCCAGCAAGGTGTGGTGGGGCTGCACGAGCAGCTCGCGCTCCTCGCCGTTGACTTGAAGGGTGACCCGCGTCTTCACCCCGCGAGGATACGCCGCGCCGCGGACGCCGTGGGTGACGACCGCGCGGGACTCGAGTCCCGAAGGGTTGCGACGTCCCGACTTCGCGGACTGAACGCGGTCGGACGCCCTATCGCGCGGCCAACTCCTCGACCTTCTCCAGCACCTGCTTTGCGCCGATGACGCCCTTGAACACGAGCAGTCCTGCGGGGACCTCGTCGCCGAGCGCCGCCTCGCTCACGCGCAGGCGCGAGCTCACGCAGAAGAGGATGCGGTCCTTGAGGCCCTTCTCCACCAGCTCGACGCGGCGCCACACCGCATCGCGGCTCCAGTACCCCATCACCTCGACGTAGACCTTCTCCTTGCCTCGGCTCATGACCAGGTCCGGCACGCACAGCCCCACGCCAGGCAGGTCGAGGATGCGGGTGCTCCGCCGCACCGACCACTCGCTCTTCTTCTTCTTGAGCCGCTCCAGGAGCTTGGTGATCTCGTCTGCCTCGGTGACGTCGGCGCCAGCGGCTTGGCCGGCCTTGGGGCCTCCCTCGAGATGGAACCGGCACGGGTCGCGGGAGGGGCCCCACAGCACCTTCGCGTCCAGACTCCATGGCCCCGTGCGATTGAGCGCCGGCAGGAGCAGAGCGAGCTGGAGTCCGTACTTCGTGGACGGGCCGAAGAGCGAGAGAGGACCGTCGAGATCGATGCGGTGCTCCCCTCCTTTCAGAGGGCGGATCACATGCACGAGGCGGAGGAACTTCAGCTTGCGGAACAGCGCGCGCAGGGCCTTCGTGTCTGCCCGGTGGAGCACGACCGTCACGGAGGTCGCCCGGAGCAGCACCGCCTGCCCTTGAGAGGTCTCGTACGCCTCGATCAACGCCTCGGCGTCGAGCTTCTTCCACTCCTGAAGGCGCCACGCGCTCTTGAGATCCCCGTAGAGACGCTCGTCCAGGGCTGCAGGCTCCAGGTCGTGGGCGGCCGCGACCTCCGTCACCACTGAGGCGCGGTCGAGCCGCTCTCCGGGTCCCAGGGCTGCGCGCCGCTCGCTGGCCAGGGCGAACACCGCGTCGCGGAGAGCCAGGGGCTCGAGCCCCTCGTCCATGGCGAAGGTGCAGCGGTCCTCGATGAGCTTGCGCAGTCCGTCGGTGAGCTTCTTCGCCCGGGCGGGCATCACGACGCCAGTGCATGCGGCCTGCCACTCGGCGCGAGTTCGGCCCAGGTGAGACTCGGTGAGCGCGAGGTACTGACCCGCTGCCTCGAGGGCGAGGGGCCGGTTGCGCTTGCCCAACGGGCTGACGCTCAGCTCGTCGCCACGCCGCTTCACCCGCACGAGGTCCGACGTCAGCATCAGCCCTCCGCCGCCTCGCCGCCGCCGTAGGCCTTGTGGTCCCGGCGCCTCTCTGAGGTGTACTGCTCACTGGTCCCGCCGCTCACGAGCTCGTAGAGGGTCGCGCGCTTGTCGGGCTGCTTTCGAAGCACCCGCCCCAGACGCTGCACGTGCTCCCGCACCGAGCCCGAGCCGCTGACGATGATCGCGACGTTCGCGCTCGGTACGTCGACCCCTTCGTTGAGGACCTTGCTGGTGGCGACGGCGCGGAATCGGCCTTCCTTGAGACCATCCAGGATCGCGCTGCGTTCGCTGACCTTCGTCTTGTGGGTGATCACTGGCACCAGGAACTCGCGGGAGATTCGATACGCGGTGTCGTTGTCGGCGGTGAAGATGAGGGAGCGGTCGCCGCGATGTCGGTGCAGGAGATGGTCGACGTAGTTGAGCTTGCTCGGCGCCGAGAACGCGATGCGCCGCTGCTCGCGGTAGGCGTTCATCGCCCGGCGGCCCTTCTCCGAGCCAGCTGACCGCATGATGAACTCGCCCCAGCCGCCGGGCGACGACATGCGGATCCCCTGGCTGAAGACGAACTCTCGATAGACGGACCGCGCGAGGTGGTAGGCCTCGAGCTCCTCTGGCGAGAGGTCGACGGTCACTGTCTCCACGTCGTAGTCGGCCAGGAAGCTGCCCGTGAGCTCGGTGATGTCCTGACGGTGCACGAGAGGGCCCACGAGCTCGTCCAGATCGTCGTGGCGGCCGTCGGTGCGCTCCGGGGTCGCGCTCAGCCCCAACCGGTACGGAGCCAGGCACATGCGCGCCGCCATGGAGTACGCGTTCCCCGGCAGATGGTGCACCTCGTCGAAGACCACCATCCCGAAGCGCCGGCCGAGGTGCTCCATGTGGATGTACGCCGAGTCGTAGGTCGTGACGGTGAGGCGCTCGACGGTGTGGTCCCCGCCGCCCACGATGCCCACCGGCTGGTCGAAGGCCGAGCGGAGCAGGTCGTACCACTGCCGGACCAGGTCCAGCGTGGGCGCAATCACCAGGGTGCTGCGCTTCTTGGCATCGATGGCCATGCACGCGAGCCAGCTCTTGCCCGCGCCCGTAGGCAACACGACGACGCCACGCCCTCGGGACGTCTGCCAGGAGCGCAGCGCGATCTCCTGGTAGGGGCGGGGTTTGCGGTGGATCACGAGGCCATGGGGGAGCTCCTCGTATCCCCGGGCCTGATCGTCGTAGGGGAGCTTGCGACGGTGCAGCGCCATGACCACCTCGGCGTACGCCACCGCTGGTGCCCGATGGCACCGCGTGCGCTCGTCCCAGCGGCACGCGGCCGGAAGGATCGAGGGGTCGTCGACGTCCCGGACGGTGAGACTGCCGCTCTCCCAGTGGATGCTGGCTCCCATGCGGCGGGATGGTACGCAGTCAGACCCGACCGTGACGTGAAGTGCCCCACTCGCCCGGGCGATGTTCTTGTTAGAGTTCCCGCACTGAGGGAGATCCATCGTGCTCAAGAATCGATTCTTTCACTTCGCTGTCTTGCTGACTCTCGCGAGCAGCCTCACCGTCTACGGCTGCACCACCCCCCGCGGGGACGACGACGACGACGACAGCGGGCCAGAGCTCGAGGGCGATGATCCCGGCGAGTGCTCCGATGGCGCGGACAACGACGCCGACGGCGCATTCGACTGTGATGACTCCGATTGCGCCGGCGCCCCGGACTGCCAGGGCGATGACGACGATGCGGGTCACGGCGACGACGACGACGGCGGCCACGGTGACGACGACGACGGCGGCCACGGCGACGACGACGACGGCGGCCACGGCGACGACGACGACGGCGGCCACGGCTCCGACGACGACGACGGTGGCCACGGCTCCGACGACGACGACGGTGGCGGCGACGACGACGACGGCGGTGGAAGCACCGTCTCGCAGGGCTTCGGCGTGACCTGGACCGAGGTCGTGCGCTCCGAGAACGTCGGCGGTGGCGGTGTCACCTACGAAGCCTTCAGTTCCTGGTTCGGTCACACGACCATCGGCTGGCCTCAGGGTGGAACCACCGACAACTGCGTCAGCGGCAGCGGCTCCAACCTCTTCATCCCTGGCCAGTCCGACCAGGACGTGGGCACGCCGTCGTTCGAGCTGAACGGCAGCGGCGAGGGGTCGCTCAGCGACAATGGTGACTACTTCGATGGCTCGCTGAACGGCACGAACTACGCCGAAGGCGTGGACTTCGACATCGCCGTCAGCGGTGGCTCCACGGTGGGCGCGACGAGCTGGCCCGACACCGTCGACATGCCGGACAACCTGTCGGCGAGCTCCAACGCCACGGTCAATGGTACCGATGGCCTCACGGTCACCTGGGACACCAACAATGGCCCCGACCTGCAGATTCGCGTCATCAACGACGCCAGCACGTTCACGTGGGTCGTCTGCCAGGTGGCCGATGACGGCGAGTTCGTCATCGGGCCCACGGACCTCGCGCCGTGGCCCGCAGGCAACGCGACGGTGGAGATTCGCAGCGAAGAGCCCGCGGTGTTCACCGTCCTGGCTGGCGTCGCGGACGGTGTGGGCGTCGGCGTGACTCAGGTCACGCAGGACGTGAACATGCCCGCGTTCTAGAGCTGAGCTGAGAGTTCACAAGGGCCTCGCCTTCGGGCGGGGCCTTTGTCGTTCTGGGTCTGTGCTTCGACGGGCTCTTCGCCGCGAAGTCAGTCTTGCGCGACGGCTCGGAGCAGCAACGGCGCGTACGTCCGGTCCTGGGAGAAGGCGCTCAGGGCGAAGGCCTTGACCGCTTCGGTGAGCCCGGCGCTGGCTAGAGCCGTCCCCGCCGCCAGGACTCGGGCGTCATCCCCCTGGTCACGCAAGGCTCGCAACAGCTCGTCGGCGCGGGTGTCGTCCCCCGCCGCAACGTCGGCGGCGCTGCGGGCGAGCCAGTCCGCGTCGTGCATCGCGAGAGCCTGCAGGAGCGGCGCGAATCGCCCGCTGCCCACGACCCCATCGTCGGTGGAGGTCGCTGCACCGCGCAGGTGCTCCACCAATTCGGGTGCCACGGTCTCGCTCGCGCGGGCCTGGGCTCCCAGAGTGATCGCCGGGCTCTCCGGGGTGGATATGTCCCGCAGCGGCGCGGGGAAGACGGTGGCACCGCCCACCCGATCCGCGAGGGGCAGGACCTTCTCGCTGCCCACCGCGTGAGGCCACCAGCGGAAGAAGAGCAAGGCGCTGCCTACGTCCTCGGGACGCTCCGACTCCAGCCCCGTCGCGATGGCCCGGGACAGCGCGACGGACTCCGGCAGTCCGCGCATGCGGTGATAGAGGCGGGCGAGCCAGCTGGTTGGCAGCTCGTTCCAGGAGACGTGATCTCCCCCAGGGCCCTCTCCGTCGAACACCTGGCGCACCACGGAGCCCCAGTCCGTGTCCGAGGAGAGCGTGAGTCCCTCCGAGTCCACGGGCAGCGCAGGCATCGGATGGCCGCCGCACGACCAGGGCAGCACGACATCGAAGGCGTCCCGGTCGTCGTCCTGCACCAGCCGCCGCTCGCTCTCCACGAACGACGTGCAGCGGCAGGCATAGAGCCGCTGGAAATAGGCCTTCTTCAGCAGCGGGGACCCTGACCAATCCACGGTGTCGGCGAGCTCGGTGAGCTGCTCCGCCCCCAGGGTCTTCGCCGGCCCACGGTGCGCGACGCTGCGCACGGAGGCGCCACAGGTTCCGCACACGAGACGATTGCAGCCAAAGACGTCACCGACCCCGTGGGTCCAGTGGTCCGATGGATCGTCGGGGAC
>JAGSHC010000263.1 GCA_023954745.1 Deltaproteobacteria bacterium
CGACACCCCCTCGGGGCAGTGAACCCGCGCGTCCTCGCGGCCCTCGCGGCGCTCGGCCTCCTCCTCCCGGCGGCGTCCTGGGCCGGCAACAACACCTACTGCGTCGGGGCGCCGGGTCCGTTCTTCTCCAACGGCGTGTGCGGCTCCGCTGCCGTGCGAGAGCAGCATCGGCGCTGGCACTTTCACGTCTATGTCACGGACGGGGACAGCTGCTACCAGTGCTTCGACGAGCGCGACAACACGTGCGAGACGGACTTCCTCCGCAACCACCCGGGGTGGCGCACGGTCTCGGGCACGGCGTGCGCGGGCCTCGGTGACCCCGCGGACGATGGCGTGAAGTTCCATGTGGTGGCTGGAAAAGACGTCACGGCGGAGCTGAAACCTCCCGCACCGACCAAGGCCGTCGTGTCCACCGACGCCAGTCCCCGCGGACGGGGTCCCTACGCCGTGGGGGACGAGGTGACCTTCGATCTGCGCGCGAGGGTCGGGCCGGACTCGCTGCGCGCCTTCCCGGGCGGTGAACTCGTCCTTACGGACATCGCGACGGGGGAGGAGGTGCTCCGGGTTCCCGTCACCAGCCACGGAGACGGGACGGGGGAGGTGGTGGTGTCATTGCCTCAGGCAGGCCGCCTCGCTGCGACTCTCGATGTGCCATCGGTGGCACTCACGGGCTCCGAGACCGACGGCGGCCGCAACCCGGTCCATCGCGTGCTTCAGGTGGGAGAGTGCCGGTCGCGGTTGCATGCGCGGGGCCCCCCGCAAGCGCTCCTTCTCGGGGGCGACCGCCTCACGGTGCGTGGCGTGGTCGAGGACGCGCGCGGAGCGGCGCAATCGGTGGCGGTCCTGGACGGCAAGCACGCCAGGTTCGTGCTGGTGAGGGCAGACGGCTCCGAGGTGGTGGTTCCGGCGGTGCGGGCGGGCGAGGTGCTGGAGGGAGAGCTCGTCGCGCCGACGCTCGCTTCGGGGGCTGAGGAGGCGCAGATCCTCCTGGCCGCCGATGGGAACGGATTGTGCTCCGGCGAGGCCCTCACGGTGACCTTGAGCCACCTCCCTCTCACACTGGAGCCGTCCGCCCCCGCGACTTGCTGGACCGACCGGGCGTGCCCGCTGGCCTTCGAGCTGGGGCGCCCTCCGACGGGCCCTGGTCGAGAGCGGGCCGATGCGCTGCTCTCCGACCCCGGCCTGGAGGTCCTCGCACGCCTGGGAGGTCAGCGCGTCACCCCACGCAAGAACGGAGACTCCTGGCTCATCGACGTCACCCCGACCACTGAGGGGCGCGTCCACGGGGAGCTCGAATTGCTCTGGTCCGGCGCTCGCTCGCTGAGGGCCGAGATCGGTGTCGATGTCCGCCAGAGCATCCAATTGGCGCTCCCCGACTCGGTCTCCCTGGGAGACATCGAGGGCGGCGCGTCTCCCGAAGACACCTGCGTCCCCCTGTCGTTCGCTGCGGGGCAGGGGATGCTCGGAAGCCGCTTCTCCATCGCCCTCGCTGCCCCATGTGTTGCGTGTGAGGCGGAGGTCGTCGCGGTGGACAAGGGACAGGCCTACAGCCTTCCCCTCGACGAGATCGTCCTCGGCAAGGACGAGGAGCTGCCGATCTGCCTCAAGGTGGCGCGCTGCCCCACCGCTCCGGGCGGAGGCTCCGCCGAGCTCGTGGTCACTCCGCTGGAGCCCCTCTTCGCGGACCAGGTCCGCCGGGTGACGGTCGAGTACTCGGTGCAGTCGCGTGGCCTGCTCGCCTGCTGGGGCTGGCTGCTGTGGACTGTGGGCGGGTTGGTCGCCCTCCTCCTCCTCGTCTATGGGTTCATCCGCCCCGTGGGGTTCGAGCCGGGGACCTCGGTGCGCATGGCGAGCACTGAGAAGAACCTGCGCAGGGCGGCACGGGTGCTGCTCGAAGAGCAACGAGGGGGCAGGAAGGGCTGGTACCGTTCGGCGCGCGTGCACATCGATGGAGGTGGCGCTCCCACCGGGAGCAAGCGCCAGGCGATGTTCACGTTGCTGCCCTACGCCGGAGGAGTCGCCGTGCTGAGCCGAGCCGGCGTGCAGCGTCAGGACCGCCGCACCCGCAGGATGGAGCCCGCCGAAGCTGATGGTCCGGCCGGCAGCGTTCCCCTGGCTCGCGGCCGGGTCTACGCCATTGGTGACCTCCTGTTGAAGGTGGGCGGCTGATGCGACCCATCTCTTGGTTGGTCTCTCTCTCGCTCGCTCTCTTCGGCCTGGTCCTCCTGCCGGTCGCCGTCCACGCCGCCACCGAGACGGTGCTGGTCCTCGACAACTCCGGCTCCATGATCACCGAGTCCCGCAGCTCCGAGGGGCGCATCCCCCCGGCAGACCCGGACCGCCTCGCCATCCTCGGAACCCTGGTGCTCCAGCAAGTGCAGGACCCTGCGGACCGGCTGCACATCCTCAACTTCGACGAAGACGCGCCGTACGTCCGCACTCTCCCGGGACAGCCATCCGCGATTCGGGAGATGCTCTACGACGCGCCCACCTTGTTTCGCGGCGTGCTGGGAGAAGCTCGACGCATCCTCAGCGCGAGCTCGGCCGACCGGCGCCTGCTGATCTTCCTGACCGACGGTCTGCCGAGCGACGAGAACTTCTCGATGGACGAAGCAGCGCGCCTGCTCGGGCTCGACACTCCGCCGGTCCCCTTCGACATCGTGATCTTCGGGCTCGCCGCCGACGCCAAGGTCGCCCGCGCCCAGAAGGACTTCCTGAGCTCCCTGACCGGGTCCGACGGCGACCTGGTCACCGTGGCGGACCCCGGCGCCCTCGTGACCGGATTCACGGACGCCTACGCTGCCCAGCTCGGCAGCCGACCCGAGACGGGCGTGTTGAAGCCCGGGGGCAGCTACACGGTGGACGTGGGCAAGTACGTGACCGAGGTGTTGGTCATCTCGGCGTCGAGCGACCGCGCGGGGCCGTACCAGGCGGAGGTGCGCAGGGACAGCAAGACCATCCCCGAGGTGTCGTCCGGCGACAATGGTTGCAGCGCGCCTTACAACAGTCCGTCCAACCCCCGCCTGTGCAAGCCACCGTTCCATCACTACCGGGTGTGGAAGGCAGACAACAATCCCAAGAAGGAGTCGCGCTGGACGCTGTCGGTGGACGGCAGCGCCAAGAGCGACGTCGCCTTCGGGTTCATCCTCCGCTACGAGCTCGCGGCCGAGCTGGTGGGACCGCCATCCAAGGTGAGGGTCGGCGAACCCTTCGAGGCCGTGGGGCGCATCACCTGGCGCGGCAAGACCTTCGACGCGGAGGACTTCTTCCGCAGCGATGGCTTCGAGGCGGTGGCGGTGTTCGAGGGGCGAGAGGTGCCGTTGGTGCGTCGGCCGGACTCGAGCTTCGCGGTGTCCCTGACTGCCGCCCAGCTCGGGGGGCAGTCGCTGAGCATCGTCTTTCGGAACCGCTGGATGCGGTTGCGCGCCGACACGACCGTGATGGTGGAAGGCTATCTGCCCCTCGACCTGTCCGTCGCGCCCGTCGATTTCGGGGCGTGGCGGGGGGACGGAAGGGCCATCGAGGAGTGTCGTCCCCTCGTGATCAGCGGGAACAACGCCGGCCGGGTGCCCTTGGACGTGGTCGCGAACGCAGTGCCCGAGGGCGCCGCGCTGACGCTGGCGGGGCTCGACTTCGCGCCGGGGGACGTCGCCTCGGTTCCCCCCGGGGGGGCGCCAGTGCCCCTCTGCGTGCGCTCCGTGCGCTGCTGCGATGCGTTCACGGGGGCGGAGGTCGCGCTCTCGGTGCGGGGGCAGGACCCCCACTATCACTCCGGCGCGGTGGCGGTCCCGGTCCAGGTCGACGTCGCAGCGGCGGGGTTCTATCGCTGCTGGACCTGGGTGATCTGGACCGCGCTCGGCGTCCTCGGCTTGCTGGTGATCCTCGTCGGGCTCATTCGCCCGAAGGACTTCATGGCCGACCAGCGGCTGAAGGTCGCGGGCAGCGAACGCAAGTTGACCCGCGCCTCGGCGATGGTTCTCCGAGAGCAGCCGGGGGGACGGCGTGGCTTCTATCGGAACGCCACAGTGGGACTCGACGCCCAGGGCACTCCGGTGGGGGCTCGCTCCAAGGCGTGGCTCCGGCTGACCGCCGGTGGCGGAGGAGAGATTGCGGTGGCTTCGGGGGGCACCCTCGAGGTGCGTGATCGGCGCACTCGCAAGTGGGAGCCGGTGAATACCGACGCCGGACCTGCAATTCTTCGGCGTCGAGTCGAGTATCGAGTGGCAGACCTGTACTTCCGGATCGAGTAGGAGAAGCGATGGGGATCCTCACCTCGGACACCTTCAGTCCGTTCATCTTCGTGGGCCTCGGTGGCTCCGGGAACAAGGTCGTCGACCGCATTGCGCACAAGCTGCACAACCACCCGGATTGGAAGCGCATCGAAGGCCTCGTGCACTTCGTGGGCATCGACACCAACAAGCACGACCTCGGTCGGCTGGAGCAGATCCCCGCGCGGAACCACTTTCTGATCAGCTCCTTTGACCGGTCGAGCTACATCTCGCGCAAGCGCGGGGAGCAGGAGCTGCCTGCGGACCCGATGGTCACCCAGTGGGTGCCGCCGGACTACAAGTTCCGGGATGGGAGCACGCCCGGCGCAGGACAGATCCGTATCGAGTCGCGGCTGTCGCTTCACTTCAACCTCGAGGACGACCGGGCGGGGATGATCTCCCGCTTCAACCGCATCCTCGATGAAGCCACGAAGCCGGACTCTCCGTGGCGGGACGACGGCGATCGGGTCGTCAACGTGATGATCTATGGGAGCGCCGCCGGCGGGACCGGCTCCGGCGCCTTCGTGATGCTCGCTTACCTGATGCGCAAGCTGGTGGAGGAGCACGGTTGGGGCCGGGCAAAGGTCGTGGGCAACCTGATGCTTCCTTCGCTGTTCTACCCGTTGGTGGAGCCGGTGCTGCACCAGGACATCAACGCCAACGCGTACGCCTGCCTCAAGGAGATCGAGCACCTCACGCGGCTGGACTACGGCAGCGAGGAGCGAAGCGAGCCCTTCCACTACGACCCACGGCAACGCCGCCCCACGACGGTGAACACCCGGCCCTTCGCGCTGCTCTACCTCATCGACAAGCCGAGCGAGCTCGGCATCGAGCGGCACTACGACGCCCTCGCGGACGCCAGCTTCCTCCAGGTCTTCAGCCCGCTCCTCGGCTCCCAAGAGGGCGAGTACGACAACTACGAGAAGCACCAGAAGCAGCTCGCGCTGGGGTACTTCTCGGTCCACTACGGCAGCTATGGAGCCGCGGTCCTGCACTTTCCTCGCCGGGACCTGCTCGCGTACGCACGCAAGCGCTTTGTGGCGCGGGCGTTCGACCGGTTCCTCAACTTCGGCGACGACCCCCGCTTCGCCGTGGACTGGGAAGACAAGCGATTCCAGCGGCTGGCAGAGGTCGAACAGAACAAGATCGTCGACGAGAAGTTCGCGCTCTGGGTCGCTCACAAGGCAGAGCTCGAGCGGGCGGAAGACCTCAAGGGCGTCTTCACCGGCATCTGGTCCCAGGAGAACCAGCGCGGAGAGACGTACCGGTCCGTGCTCCGGCAGCGCCTGTTCGACATCTTTGACGAGCTGGACTCCCTCATCGACATCGAGTCGTTGGACCCGGTCCAGGTGCGTGAGTCGCAGACGTCTCTGCAGCGACCCCTCAATCAGATGCGCCGCGACGTGAGCGACTCCCGGGGCAAGGTGATGGAGAAGCTCAGCTCCGTGAGCGCCGACATCGAGTCGGGCCGGTTCTTCGGGGAGCTCTTCCGTGGCAACGAGGTGAACCCGCTCGCCCAGCGCTACATGCTGGTGAAGCTCGCTGCCGAGGTGTGGCGCACGGATGCCGGGCGTGAGGAGCGGCGCATCGGCCCCTTCGAGGACGCCGAGGAGAACTCCTGGCTCTTCGAGAGTCGCGAGAACGTCTCCAACCTCGATCACGAGGCGACCTCCGAGTCGGTGAAGGACGCAGAGAAGGCGCTGGCCGCCGCGTCCCAGCGAGGGATGCTCGCCTTTGGGGAGAACAAGAAGTTCGCTGCGGCGAAGCGCCAGGCCACCGAGCTCTTCGACGAGCTGGCCGACGGCAACCGTGAGTGGCTGAAGATTCAGTTCTGGCAGCGCCTGCACGAGGTGCTGCAGGCCGAAGTCGATCGCCGACTGGGCGCGTTCCGGTCTGTGGCGCGCATCAGCGACGAGCAGGTCCGGGCCCTGAAGGCCGAGGCGGAGGCCTTCGCCCACGACCCCGGCTCCGTGGACCCCAACGCTCAGGCGGCTGCGTACTACCTCGACCTCGAAGTCCTGCGCGACGACCGGAGCAAGAAGCGACTCTGGGAGCAGTTCTTCCGCCATCGCCTCGACAAGCCGGAGAACTTCGACGACAAGGCGATGTTTGCGGTGATCACGAGCTCCTTCGCTCCCAAGCAAGAGGAGGGGCGCATCCGGAGCAAGGACGCGCGCGAGATCGTGGGGGACATCCGAGCGGGCCTCGAGACGGAGGCCGACGTGACGTTCGCGCGGGCCCTCGCCGACATGCCCGACATGCATCTGGCTGGGGCCCTGGAGTTGGAGGCGCGATACAGCCTCGCTGGCCCCGATGCGATCAAGGACGACGTGCTGAACGCGGTGCCCGAAGCGGACGTCGAGAAGTGGATGCGGGACAAGATTCAGCGGGCTGCGGACAGCGCCGTCGTGCACGCCAACCTCGACCGAAGCAAGTTCGTCGGGGGCAACGTGCGCCCCAACCAGAGCGCCTTCGCCGGGGTGCACCCGCGCTACATGGGAGACACGAACCTGGCGCTGGGCAAGCTCATCTCGGGGGCCGACGGCTCCATGGAGATCATCGAGAGCTGGCGCGAGGAAGACTCCATCGTGTTCTACCGCGCGGTGCTGGGGGTCCCCCTGTACTTCTTCAGCCGGGTGCAAGGCGAGTACGACGCGGACTACCGCCGGGTGAAGGCGGACCCTCACCGCTCCTACCCACTGCACATCGAGTCGTCCTGGGAGACGTTGCCCAACCTCGATCCCCAGGAGCTTCAGGCGGCCGACGAGCAACGACGTCGTGAGGACGCCGCCAGAGCGGCGCTGCTTCAGCGACACGAGGGGCTCTGGGGCTTCTCCCTCGCCGGCATGCTCGGCACCATCGCCCGGGGCGACGAGGGGGCCTACGCACTGAGTCGTGGAGGCCGCAGCAAGGAGCTCGCCAAGCGTCGGTGCGAGGCCTACGACGCCTTCAGAGCACTGCCGGACGCGTTCCAGGCGGATGTCGTCGAGGAGGGGCACGCCGCCCTCGAACGGGCCCAGGCAGGTCGCAAGGAGAAGGACAAGGTGCGTGCGCAGCTCGAGGCTTGGGAGGAGAAGCTGGCTGGGCTCTACAACGACGCGATGTTCGACGAGGACGACAAGGAGCAGCAGTTCCTCGAAGAGGAGCGAGCCCTGCTGGCCGCTCGGCTGGAAGCCCTCTGATCGACCCTTGGAGGTTCAGAACCACGTGAGTTCGCCGTGAGCCCGGTACGCGCGCCCACCCTCCTGATCGGGGTGGAGGACTTCGGAGAGGCGGCCGTGGGCTGGCTCGATGCAGAGGTCCGCGCGCTCGGCGAGGTGCCCGTGCGCACGGTGGTCACCCGGGCCGAGGAGAGCGCGGAGTCGCTGGCAGAGCGGCTGGCCGCCGTCGTGGACGAGCTGCTCCGCACCCGCCTGGACCGCATCGGCGTGGGGCGACTGGATGTGGCGGTGCTGGGCGACCTGGCGGGGCCGCGGCCAGGGACTGTGGAGGCCGTGCTCGATGTCGTGAGCGATGTGCTGGTCGGCTTCCGCGAGGCGCTCCCAATGCCCAGCGTGCCTCAGCAACGCACGGTGACCCTGGTCGCGATGCTGGGGGCCCCGGCGCTTCTCTCTGTCGAGGACCTGCGGCCGCTTCACTCCATCGAGCAGTGGCACGAGGGCGCCGCCACGAAGGCGCTCTCGCGGGTCTTCGTTCTGTCGCGCCAGCACGCCGGGGGCACGCTGACCGACGACGATGTACTCCGGGGCGTCGAGCTCCTGGCCGCGTCGACCTACCTCGCCGGACTGCGGGACCACGACGAGGTGGCGAACCGACTCGCTCACCGCAGCGGAGACGATCGGTTCTCGTTGTTCAATGCAGCGGCCGCTGACGTCCCGGTGGACTCGGTCCAGCGCTATTGCGGGTGGCGCACGGCCCTGGCTGGAGCCGAGACCCTGCACGCCCGCTGCGCGTCCACCTCGACGGCTGGGGCGACGGACCTCGCCCGGTCAGGCCTTCAGTACGAGGGGTGGGTCGCTGGTCTGCAGGCAGGTGACGCAGCCCGTAAGGCACGCACGTTCGACAGCAACAGTCTGCAGCCCGTGGCGCCGCCCGTACCTGCCTCCTTTGGGTGGGCGACGCCGGCGCGGACCATTGAAGCGGGCCTCGCTCCGCTGCGTGAACACCTCGCCGGGGGGGGCGCTCCGCTCCCCGCGACTCCCGTCGACGAGGAGACCCTGTGGGCCCTCGATCGAGCGGAGCTCGCGCAGCTGGAGGTCGCAGGCAGCCACATTGACCGCTTCCTGAGGGACGAACTCTCACCGGAGCACGGGGGGAGGAACCTTCCCCGCGTCGCGGCCGGCCTCGACGCCGTCGAGGCTTCCCTTCAGGGGCTGGCGGACCGGCCGGTCCAGCGCGTCCAGGCTCTCGCGGTCGAGCAGCGCCCCCTCCCCGAGGCGGAGCTGGCCTCCCTCGAGGAGGCTCTCGCCCGTCGCGTGAGCCCCCTCGCAGCGGTGCTCACGGCGCTCACGCTCGGGGGGCTCGCCGCGGTCGTGGC
>JAGSHC010000408.1 GCA_023954745.1 Deltaproteobacteria bacterium
AGCTACCGGGTCTGGGGCGGGTGCGGCTCCGGGGCGCGAGCGCCCACCGATGGCGGTACGCCCTGGTCACCCACGCGTTGGGAGCCTCTCACCTGCACGACCCCCAAGGTGGAATCGCGGTCTGCGGGGACGGGCTCGCCGGGCCGCGCGCGGGCAGCGCGCTGAGCTCTGGCGTCGCCGCCGCCAAATCGTTGTTGGGCTGATTCGAGGTGGGTGCGCACGGAGGTGCTCAGAGTTGCCGCGCGTGATCGGGTGGAACCGCCCACAACTGTTGGTCATCTCTCCCCACTGCCCACCCCGTGCAGCCACGGCTGGGACTCAACGCGGCGACGTCTAGAAGTTGCGGTCCAGCACCGCGGGCAGGGTCTCCTGCCCCTCATACGACACGCCGAGCGCCTTGAGGAGCGTCCCGTAGACCTTCTCCTCGCCGGGGGGCTGCCGCTGGTCGCTGAAGAGCGGGTCTTCCCCCGCCGGGACGTCGTCGAACAGGGTCGACTCGCCGGTGCTCCCGTCCCATCCGCTGAGGAACCCGTTGTTCGGGTCCGGGGTGCCGAGGCTCTGGTTCCCCGCGAGGAGCGGGCTCGTCACGAGTAGGCCGTTGTTGAGGTGGTGGCCCGTCCCAAAGCCGCCCCCCAGGTCCCACTTGTCCCGCCCGAACTCCGTGGCGAACACGATCATCGACCGGTCCCACAGCGACGTGCCCGTGGGCCCGTCGGATCCGATGTACTCGGCGGTGGACAGCAGATCGATGAGGTCGTCGGCGAGGCGCAACACGCGGTCCCAGTGGGTGCCCTGGGCGTTCCGGTGGCTCTGATGGCTCTGGTCGAAGGCGAGGAAGCCGTCGGTGCCGGGCTCCGTCAGGGTCACCGCCGCCGAGCTGCCGGTGCGGATGAGGAGATACGCGAGGGCGGCCTGGGCCTGAAGCCGGTCCTGGGGGGTCCCGTTGGCGTTGGCCGGGAACGCGCCCGGCAGCCGGTCGAGGATGCGGTCGGCCTCCTCGGACGACGACAGTCCCCAGGCGTTGATGGGGAACGCCTCACCCAGGTCCGGCACGAAGAGGAGCTTCTCGATGAGCTGGTCCACCTCGAGCCGGCGCTCGATGGTGCGTCGCGCCTGGAGCAGGTCCCGGCGGGTGCGGGCGTTGGGGAAGGTCTGGGCGAAGGGCGAGACCGTCTCGAGCTGCTCGTCCCGTACCTGGCGGGCCCGGGCCACGAGCGCCGCGCGCACATCCGGATCCTGAGCCGGCCGGGGGCCGTTTGGGAGGATCCCACCGTGGCCGCTCATGGACAGGGGGAACGTGACGGGGTTGGTCACGATCTCGCCCCGGAACCGCGGGTCCAGGGACGCGTCCGCTCCGGGCTCGCTGTACCCCCCGCGCCCCATGTTTACGTTGGGCAGGGGGTAGGTGGAGCCGTGCGCCGCCGCGATGGCCTCGGGCATCGTCCGGCCGGCGTTGATGTCCCGGCCGTTCACGGAGCGCGCCTGGGCCACGAAGTGGTTCACCGAGCTCGACAGCGTCGACATCACCACCGACTGGTGGGCGTGGCGCTCCAGGTACTGGCGCGGCCACTGGCGGTCGACGCAGCGGATGTTGCTGCCCTCGGGCTGCACGGTGGGGTAGCTGATGACCGTGCCCCGTTGCTCGTGCGTGTAGGCGTCGGCGACGTCCACGGGCATGAAGGAGTCGAGCATCGAGGCCCCGCCGAAGCAGCCGATCACGATGAGGTAGCGGGGGTCGTCCGGGTCAGCCGACGCGGTGCGCACGAAGCGAGAGGGACCGAAGCCCGCGGCGTACGCGGCGGCCCCCACGCCGGTGGCGGCGAGTCCTCGGAGGGCGGCGCGACGGGAGAAGCGAGCCATCAGTAGAGCAACGCCTCGGTGGAGGTGGCGACGGCGAAACAGGCGAGCCAGCCCCACTCCAGGTTCAGGCCCCCGTCGGCGACGAGGTCCGCGTGCATGGCGTACAGGGCGTCGGACTCCTCGGACAGGGGGTCCCGGGCCAGGAAGCGCCGGTAGAGGGCGGTGATGATCGGGTCCGCGGCCTCCCGGGACAGGGTCGTCCCGTCGGCCTCCAGGTCGAAGATCACGGGGTCGGCGCCGGGGGCGGTGTCCTCGAAGGCGCGGGCGGCGCACGCCTGGAGCACGAACCGCTCGACTGCGAGCCCGGTGGTGGCCGACGGCGCGTCGATGGGTCGGAACAAGGCGTTGTCGATGCTGATGCCCCCCAGGGGCACGGTGTGCAGCACCCGGCAGTCGTACAGCCCCGTCTCGTTGCAGATGTCGTCCGGGGCCAGCTCGAGGGCGCCCTGCAGGTCGAGGTGCAGCTGGCGCCAGCGCTTCATCCGGAGGTCGGACTTCACCGAGATTGGCTCTCCGAGGTCCAGGGCCGGGGCCGTCGGCGGCTCCTGGCTGGGCTCCGGCTCCCCCGAGGGGCAAGCCACCAGAGAGAGGGCGAAGGCGATCAGGGCGGCGCGTCGCACCATCAGGGCACCCCGTAGGCGTCGGTGACCACGAGCCGGTGGAGCATCGCCTCCACGTTGCGCCCCTCGTCCCGGAAGTCCTGCCAGAGCACGTCGTACTCGTCCTGTTCGCAGGAGTAGGGGGGGCGCCGGAAGATGTACTGCCAGACGATGGAGCTCATGCGCTGGGGGAAGGCATCGGTGGACAGGGCGGCCTCGACCCACTCGGCCGGACCGTCCACCGGCTCGCCCCACAAGTTGCCCTCGGTGGTGGGCACGATGTCCTCGGCCCGCTCGGGCAGGAACGCGCCGGTGGTGTCGCCGTCGAGATCGATGCCGTTGTATCGAATCCAGGGGTACGAGGCGGGGTCGAGGGTCGCGTGGCAGCCGGCGCAGCCCTCCTGCCAGACGCCCTTGTCGTCCACGTCCGCGGGGGACGGCCAGTCGTAGGCGCCGCCGGTCTCGTCCACGGGGTACAGACCCTCGGAGCGGGCGAGGTCGAGGCCGAGCAGCTCCCGGTAGACGTGGGCGACCAGCGTGCGGGGCATGGGCGCGAACATCACGTTCATGGCCAGGGAGAAGCGGGTGGTGATGAGGCCGAACCGGTCCTCCTGGGCCAGGGGCTGGGCGTACTCCTCGACCGGCGTCCGGGGGGCGTCGATGGCCACCAGGCGCCCGGAGTTCGGCGGCTCCTCCACCACGAGGTAGTCCGCGCGCATGAGGTCGGCCGCGTCCCGGTCACCGCTCATCGCGTAGATGAACAGGCGCACGTCCCACTCCCAGTTGCCCAGGATGTTGATGTCCGTCGCGGGTCCCACGGGGCGTACGACGCCCATGGCCAGCTCCCGCAGGACGTCCTGCCAGTAGGGGCTGGTGAGGCAGAGGTCGAGCTGCTCCGCGAGGCGCCCCATTGGGTCCGAGTCGCCCTCCAGCGCCTGCATCTCCTCGTACCGCGGGCTCCGGCCGCAGAAGTCGAGGGTCACGCGCTTGAAGGCGAAGGCCGGGTCGTAGGTCCCGACCCGGTACCAGGGGTTGTCGAAGTTGGTCTGGTCGCCGCACTCGGGCTCGACCGAGGCCTCGAAGCCCGGCAGGGAGCCGGCGAGGATCTCCGCGAGGTTGTCGACCCCGTCTCCGTCCGAGTCGAGCAGGTCGACCGCGTCGAGGGCGAAGGGCAGGTCGTCTTCGAACGACACCCCCGGGGTGCGGGCCTCGCGGATGTCCGCGCCGTAGGGGTTGTGGGCC
>JAGSHC010000305.1 GCA_023954745.1 Deltaproteobacteria bacterium
CAGCATCTCTGCTGGGGCCTTCGATATTGGTTGCGGGAGCCGGATTCGAACCGACGACCTTCGGGTTATGAGCCCGACGAGCTACCTGGCTGCTCCATCCCGCGGCGGCTTTTTAGGGGTCCGCTCTCCCCGAGTCAAGCAAGCGGGTCTCCTTTGGTGATTTCCCGCTCCCGTGGACTCGCACCCCCGCCCGTGGACCCACCGTCTCCGCCTCCCGGTGACGACGCGGTGACAACCCGTGACATCCCGTTCCTCCACATCACAGGCGGCCGCGGATAGGTTCTTTTCGTCGCTGGCGATTGTTGGGCCGCGACACTTGTTTGGAGGACCCCCGATGCGCTTCATGACGACCCTGACCCTCGTTTCCCTTCTCGCCGGTTGCACCGCCCCCCAGGACGACCTCGTCCCCCCGCCCCCCGGCCAGGACGAGCAAGCGCCCCTCCTCCAGATCAAGGAATCCACCGCCGCCCTCCAGGGCAGCTTCGACGCCAACACCCTCGCTGGTGCCTGCGTCGAGTTCTCGGACCTGCGAGTCGAGGGCAACGTCACCGTCAAGGACATCGACGGCGAGCTCCCCGACCTCTCCTGCCTCCAGGTCGTCACCGGCGACCTCGTCGTCTCCGCCAACAGTGAGCTCTCGTCGCTCGCCGCGTTCTCGGAGCTGCGCTACGTCGGGGGAGACGTGCTCATCGCGCACAACCCCGAGCTCCTCGACCTCCTGGGCCTCGACCGTCTGCGGTCCGCGGGCTCGGTCACCGTCGAGGGCAACCCCTCGCTGCTCGACCTCGAAGGACTCGACAGCCTCGTGGACGTGCGCGACACGTTCACCATCCGCGCCAACGATGGCATCCAGTCCCTCGAAGGCTTGCTCTCCCTCGGCGACACCTGGTCGGGCTCGTTCGTCATCGCCGACAACGCCGACCTGCGTGACCTCGCCGGCCTCGACAGCCTCGCCCACGTCAGCGGCGGCATCGAGATCAGCGAGAACCCGGTCCTGGGCTCCATGGAAGGCCTGCAAGGGCTGCGCACCCTGGGCGACACCCTCCGGGTGCACGCCAACGACGGTCTCACCGACATCGACGCCCTCCTCGACATCGAGGCCATCGGGGGTGACCTGCTGGTCACCGACAACCCGCGCCTGTCGGCGGAGTCGGTGGACGCCCTTGTGGAAGCCATCGCCGAGATTGAAGGCAGCGTCATCCTCCGCGACAACGGCGAATAGCCCCGCGCAGGAGCGGTACCCTGTGGCCATGCGGCCGCTCCCCCTCCTCGCCCTCGCGCTGCTCCTCCCCTCCCCCGCCTTTGCCAACGGCCAATCCACTCACGTGTGGATCAGCCTGGAGGCCCGGACACTGCTCCCGGCCGGGCCGGTCGCTGACCTCCTTCAGCGACCGGACCTGACCACTCCCCTGGTCAACGGGACGATGTTCCCCGACTGGGGCTACGCATCTGGCGACCGGGACCACGGCGAGGCGTCCCACTGGGAGCCGTTCCAGCAGGAGTACCTGCGCTGGATCCAGAGCACCTTCGACGCCCCCTACACCGACGACGACGCAGCCCAACACGTCGCGTTCCTGTTCGGAATGGCGTCCCACGGCATGGCCGACGAGCACTTCGACTCGCTCTTCATGGAGCGATCCCGCTGCTACGACGACGGCTGGCAGCTCGACGACGTGGCCTCGCTGGACACCGCCTCGGACGTGCTCTTCATGAACCAGGTCGGTGGGATTCCGGCCCCCGAGCCGTGGCTGCCGGTGGACGCCCTGAGCTCCGTCTACGCCCTGGCGATGCCCAACCAGCCGTTGGACGTCGATGGGATGGAGTGGGGCAATCGGCTCCTCCACGTGGCCGTCGCCACCGTCAACGAGCTGAGCACCAACGAAGAGCGCATCGAGACCTTCACGGCGCTCTACCCATGGAGCACCGAGCGATTTCTCGACCCAGCCACGCCGGGCTCGCCGCTGACGGAAGCCGAAGCCGTCAAGCGCTACTGGCTCGCGCTGTGGGATCGCCTGCAGGGCACCGCGGACTTCGCCAGCCCCGTGGCGATGATGACTCCCGCTCCTGGGTCCTACGGCCACGCCGTGACGGCCGCCAAGCCCGAAGGACGGGTGCATCTCGCGTTCGCCCACGGCGTGCGCGCCGCGACCCTCAGCGAGGTCACCATCGCCACCGCCGAGGGGGAGGATGTCCCGGTGGACGTCGACCACTTCTACGGAGACCTGTCCCACGCGGTGCTCGCCCGCCCCCTCGTCGACTGGGAGCCCGAGACCGACTACGTCCTGACGGTGGGCGCAGGCGTGACGGACATCGACGGCCTCACCCCGGCGACCCCCTGGACCGCGACCTTCTCAACCAAGGCACCGCCTCCAGAGCCCGAAGCAGATGCCCCCGTGGACGAGGACGGCGACGAGCCCGGAGGGTGCGGGAGCCAGATGGGCGGCCCCGGTGCGGGCGCGACGCCGCTCCTCGTTGTCTTCGGCGCCCTGGCCCCCCTGGTCAGGAGGCGCCGGCGCTGAGGAGGGTCGAGCTCAGCGCTCGAAGCTGAGACCCAACTCGACCCGGTTCGGCGCCACCACTGCACCTTCGTCGCTGACGTCGATGGCGAGGCAGTCCCGGCTGCGAAGCTCGTGGGCGGGTCGATGGGCTGCATCGAGCGGGGTGACTCTCGAACGACGGCCCGCGGGCGTCAGCGCTCGAGCCACTCCACGACCGCCGACGCCACCGCCTCGGGATGACTCCTTGGGCCCTGGTGTCCCGCCCCCGCGATGGTCTCGCACTCCCCGCCCAGCCCGCGCGCCAGGAGCTCGCAGACCCTCTGGGACTCTGGCGTGGTGTGCTCGCCGGCCAGCACCAGCGAGCCGGCCAGGGACGCGAGCTCGCTCCCGTGGGTCCGGTCCTCGAGCCCCGACCTCACCTCGGCCTGGGTGTGATCTGCCCCCAGGATCAGCCGCTGCCGCGCCGACGCGGGCAGCGCATCGAAGGCGCCAGGACCGTTCCAGTAGTCGACGAGCCCGCGGAGACCACCTTCGAGATCCCCCCGCGCGACCCCACCGAAGAAGCCGTCGTTCAGCGTGTCGATGGCCGCGCGGTCCGGCCCTTCGAGAAGCCCGAAGGCGATGGGCTCGATGAGGACGAGGCGGCCGACCTCGGCTCCGGCCAGTCTGGCGCGCAGAGCGAGCAAGGCGCCGTAGCTGTGCCCCACCACCGCGCGGGGCTTCAGGTGCTCGAGCAGCGGCATGAGCCAACGGACGTCCACTCGGAGGGCGCCTTCTCCCGCCGTCGGCCCTCCCATGGACTCTCGCGCCGCCACCAGGGAGGGGGCCACCACCCGGCCGGGGACCCGCGGCATCACCCCCCTCCAGCACGAAGCCGAGTCCGCCGATCCGTGCAGGAGCAGGGTCAGCTCCCCTTCTCCAAGCACGAGCCCCGGTACCTCGAAGAGGCCCGGGACCGTGATGCTCTCTCGTCGCGGTGCTGCGGGTTGGTCCGTCATGGGACCCACCTTGCCACCTCACCGAGGCCCGGCCGAAGGAGCCTCGGATAGCCCGTTGCGCAGGGCCAGAACACCTGACTTCAGTCCTGCTGGATGCAGTCCTGCTGGATGTGGGTGATGGCACCGGCGACCACGGGAATGACGAGGTCCTGGCCCGGGCCCGTCCACGCACCGAGGAAGGAGCACTGCTGACCCACGGGCACCGGCAGCTTCTCCAGGGCGTACTCGCCGATGGGCACGATGTTGACGTCAGCGAAGCGGTCGATGCGCACGTCGCCGCCCATGGCGACCTCGTCGAGACGCACCAGCACCGGCCGGTGGTCGAGCTGTCCGTAGCTGCGGCTCATGAGCCTGACGCCCCCGGTCTCGGGGTCGAACTGCGCGCCGTCCAGGGGAACCATCTCCACGTCGAGGAACCTTGCGGCACCACTGTTCTCGACCGGCACGATGACCGAGATGTAGCCCTCGACCTCGACGCGGAGCATCTCCGAGACGCCCTCCTCCAGCCCGTCGATGGCGAACGCGCCGTCCAGCTCGGTGTCCTGGCAGACGTCGGAGCCGAGGATGCAGACGGTGCCTTCACCGAGGCCAACCCCGTCGAGGGTTCGGACCTCGCCCTGGAGCGACAGGTTCTCCGGGGCGTCGAAGCTGGGAATGGAGGGGCCGGCGACGGCCCAGCTGGCCTGGTCTTCGACCGACGTGCTGCCGGAGTCGAGGGGGAGGGCGCAGCCCGACAGGGCGGCGAGGGAAGTAGCGGC
Organism: Deltaproteobacteria bacterium; assembly: GCA_023954745.1. Classification (GTDB taxonomy): domain Bacteria; phylum Myxococcota_A; class UBA796; order UBA9615; family UBA9615; genus JAGSHC01. The sequence continues at coordinate 4,255 of JAGSHC010000305.1, forward strand.
GGCGAGGAGGGCGAGGGTGGGGATGCGAGTCATGGGTCTCTCCGAGTGCGAGGGAACTGAGGGGAAGTGGGGAAGGCGGGACCTAGATGAAGCAGCGGTGCTCGACGTAGGTGATGGCACCTGCGCGCACGGGCACGGTGACGCTGGTGGCGTCCGGGCCGGACCAACCGGTGACCCGGGCGCAGAGCGCAGGAGTCTCGGTCTCGAAGCGCACGTCGTAGGTGCCCTGCTCCAGGTGGGAGATGGCGCCAGAGGTCCCATGGGTGGAGTGCTCCACCCCTCGGCCCGAGGCCTCTGCCGTCCAGACCATGTGCAGGTCGCGCACCGGACCGCGGGCCGTCTGGCGGGCAGCCTGGAACTGCAGGGCCGAGACCATGCCGTGGTGGCTCGGGGTCAGCGTCAACTCCGGCGAGATGCTGGGCAGGTTGCCCCCTTCCACCGGCAGCAGGAGGGGGATGTGGTCAGGGGAGCGGACGATGAGCAACTCGGAGACCCCCTCTTCGAGGCCGCTGACGTAGAAGGCGCCGTCGTCGCCGGAGTCCACGCAGTTGGAGGTGCCGTCGACGCAGATGGCGGCGCCAACGACTGCGTCTCCGCGCAGGTCGACGAGGAAGCCGCCAAAGCCGCGCGAGTCCGAGTCGGGGAGGTCCACCAGGCCCGCCTTCTGGAGAGCGGGGTAGGAGATGCCCGCCACAGCGAGGTCGGAGTCCTCTTGGGGGGCTTCGCAAGCCATGAGGCCGAGGGCGGGAACAAGGGCGGCAAGGGTGAGGATTCGGTTGGTCATGGCGGTCTCCGGGAGTTGGTGGGTGTTCAAAGGAAGGACGCGGGAGGAGGGCTCAGTGCAGGTCGATGACCATGCAGGTGCGCTCGACGTGAGTGATGTGCCCGTCGAAGACGGGCAAGGCGATGGAGTTGTTGCTCTCGCCGTACCAGCCCGCGGCGAGGCTGCAGATGGCGGCCTCTCCGGCGGCCACGTAGGAGGCCTCCCAGAGGCCGCGCGAGACACCCCTGAAGGTGACCTCGGCGCCCTTCCCAGCCGTGATGCGCTCGGTGGGGTCCTGGTCGAGACGCCAGGCGGCGACCTCGTCAGCGCGGCGCTGGTTTCCGAACTGGCGCCAGCTCACGATGCGCACCATTCCGTGGCGGGCCTCGGCGCGACCATCCTTGTCGGGCACCATCTCCAGGTCGAGGTAGCGGGAGTCGCCGGCCCGCAGCTCCAGGGGGACCGCCAGGGGCACGAAGCCCTCAGCCCGGACCTGAAGAACGTCGGAGAAGCCGCGCCCCACGCTCGGCAGTTCGAAGGTCCCGTCCGCGTCGGCGGTGACGCAGCGGTCCGATGCCAGGAGGCAGACGCTGGCCCCGACCACCACGGCTCCCTTGGTGTCCGCCAGCTGGCCGAAGACCAACTGGGCCGGCGCCGCGACGTCCGCCTCGTCGGAACCCAACGTGGGCGGAGCGGCGGCCGACTGGGCGCGGAGGTCCTCGCCATCGGGGGCGGTGCAGGCAGACAGGAAGGCGAGGCAGGCGATGGCGGCGAGAGTGCGGGTCATGGGGCTTTCCTCCGGGCGGCGTGGGCCGCAACTGCCAGGAGATAAAGCGAGGACCGTGCCAACCCTGGATCGGCGGCACCCGTTAGCCACTCAACACATCGTGATTGCTGGACAAACACGAGACCACGACTGTGACCGTCCCGCGTCCTGGGCGCCGGTCCGCCCTCCGCAGCAGGGTGTCCGCGGACGTCCGGACGGCGTCGCTCCGGTCAGTTTCCCTTGCGAGAGAACGTCACCAGCGCGCTGACCTCGACCGTGCCGTCGAGGATGCCCTGGACCTCGTCGCCCTCGTCCCCCAGAACATGGGCCCGGGCGAAGGCGAGGGCGTAGGTGTCGACAATGCGGAACCTCTCGTCCTTGTCGAGGGTGTTGCAGGTCCCGAGGGCGAAGGTCTGGTGGCACGCCCCCTCGACGCTGACCCAGCTGAAGTCGATCCCCTCGATGGAGTCCCACTGGTCGATGTAGCTCTGGGGGCTGCCGTCGTTGGAGCCGGTCATGCTCATCACGGGACCGCGCGCCCCGAGGTGCCCGTCGGGGCCGAAGAACGAGCGACGAATGGTCCCCGCCAGAGGAATCGACGCTACGAACCGCGGGTCCGTGAGCTCACCGGACAGGAACGCGTCCTCCTGGTCGGGCGTGCACTGTCCCGTAGGGAGGGCTCCGCCCCCAGCGCACGCAGACTCCACGGCCTCGGCGTCAAAGGTCGCGCCGATGCCGGCCCAAGCTGCGAGCGACGCACCATAGGAATGCCCCGAGAGCACGACGGCGGAGGTATCGGCGAGACCCGCGAGGGGGTCACCGGCCGGCAACGCGTCGAGCTCGTCGAGCACGGCCTTGAGGTCCTGCGGCTTCTGCAGGTAGTGAGCGGTCTCCAGCGGGTCAGAGTGGTCGAGGAAGGTGTTGCCGGTGTGGTCGGGGGCCACCACAACCCACCCGTGGCTCGCAAACCAACGACAGAGGTCCGCGCTCGTCCCCCCCCAGCCCTGCCACCCGTGGCTGTAGACCATCACCGGGTACCGGCCGTCGTAGAGCGGGCTCGCGAGAGACGCGCCTCCAAGAGCGTCCTCATCCGGGTTGAAACCCAGGTAGCGGACCTCCTCGCCCACGGTGTCCTCCGTGGGGTACCAGACGTTGAACCCGATGGTGCGC
>JAGSHC010000081.1 GCA_023954745.1 Deltaproteobacteria bacterium
CCCCACCGAACGCAACGCGATGCGCCTCGGGTTCGTCCCCGTCTACAGCGCCATCGGTCTCCGGAAGCCTCGGACGTAGAGCCGCTACTCCGTTTCGCGGGTCTCCTCCTCCTCGGGCAGCTCCTCGGCATCGAGCAGCGCGAGGTGCTCCGCCTTGAAGTACTTGCCCATGATGAGGCGCACGGGCGCGAGCAGGGCGATGAACAGCGGGAAGAGAATGCCCACCGCGCTGGTCTTCACCACCCAGAGCACGGCGAGGGCTGCCGTCTGGATCAGGGTGAACTTGTGCACGGTCCGGGTGGGCACTGCGCGCAGGTAGCTCGTGGTCGGGAACAACGCCGGGTCCATGACGAAGAGCCTGAGGCGCTCGAACAGCTGGTTGCCGCCCATGCTCGCCACACCCATGAAGAGGAACAGGCCAAAGAGCACCGACATGGGCACCAACTGGAGCACTCCGAGGAAGAGGAGGCTGACGCCGACGGCCACGTGCACGCCCAGGGCGGAGATCCTGGTCTCGAGCACGCCCGTGATGTGCTCCTCGGTGGCGCCGTGGGCTCCGCTGCTCGTCTCGACGCTCGCGAGGCTGCGCACATGGTTCAGAGAGCGGACCGTCGCCGCGACCATCCAGGGCAACCCGAAGATCGAGCAGACGCCCACCAGGACGGCGACCAGAGCGAGGTCGAGGTGATACCCAGCGCCCTTCTTGAGCTTGTACATGGGGTTGTTCACGAGGCGCACGGTGATGTTCTGGTCGAGGTACAGAAGGATCGTCACCAGGAGCGCGGGGACCGCCGAGGCCCCCCAGACCCAGGTCGGCGCGTCCAGCGGGTTCACGATCCACGGACGGCCCGAGGTCGTCTGGAACGTGCTCGGCACGGCCAGGGTCTCGAGCTCCACCTCGTGCAGCAGGAACGCCACGCCGGTCATGGTGGCGATGGCGATGGCGGGCCCGAAGTCCGCGACGAACTCCCGAAGGCGACGCCGCAGATAGACCGAGCGCCGGAATCGACCCAGGGATCGCGCCAGGCCATACGTGCCCAGCGAGAGCACCAGCGACAGCAGCGCAGTGGCGTAGGAGACCTCGTGGCCGGTGAACACCTTCTGGATGTCACTCAACGCCTCGTAGATGAAGATGAGGCTGATGAGCGCGGCGAAGGTGTCGTCAGTGAAGCGGGTGAAGTAACGAATCAGCGAGGACGCGTCCGTGAACGCGAGCACGAGGAGCATGCCGCTGGTCCAGAAGCCAACCCAGGCCAGAGTGGGCATGTACGGAATCCCCAGCCGCTCGGTCAGCGCGTACAGGATCCCCATGAAGATGATGACGGGTCCGGTGGAGCCGAGGATGGTCAGGGGCTGCCCCGAGAACAGGGCGTAGGTCACTCCGCAGACCGCGGTCGCGACGATCATCTCGACGGCACCGATGGACCCGTTGGTCAGCACCGCCAGCAGTCCACCGAAGGCCACCGCGGGAGCGAGGCACGCGAAGAACAGGAAGAAGATCGAGGCCACGGCCTTGGCGTTGAAGCCGTCCTTGAAGTCCGATCCGTAGAAGGGGAGGCGCCGTCGGATGTCGTTCGCGATCCCGCCTCCGAAGCGTCCGGTGCGCTGGAGCTCCGGGGGGATGTGGTGCTCCCGGGGGTTCACCGCGGCCCGCAGGCTGGACTCGTAGATCTCGTCGAGGGCGGCGTAGCTGCCCGCTACCTGAGCCCTTCTCGCGAAGTCCTCGTCGCCCATCAGCTTGGCGAACTCGACCGCGGAGTCCAGGTGCGGGTGGGTCTTCGCAGAGCTCAGCAGGAGCCAGATGAAACGCACTCGCTCCCCGCCGGTGCCCTCGACGTTGGACTCGGGGGCCAGGCGCACGAGCGTCTGGACGAACAGCCCGGGGTGGTCGACCTGGTCGTGCACGATGGCGACGTGGTTGTCGAAGGCGCTGGGGCCGATGTCCCCGTGACGGTGCAGCACCTTGCGCAGGGCCTCCTGGGCCCCGTCGTCGAGGGAGTGGCGCCCACTGAGTTCGACCTGCAGAGCCTCCAGTGCAGCACTGAAGGAGTCGGCGTTTACATCGAGGAGGATGAGGGTCTTGACGGCGGCGGATGTCGAGGGCGTGTCGGCCATGCGTCACCCTACAGTGGGCTCCGGCGGCAGCTAGCGGGGGTCCGGGGCCGACGGGAGACCGAGGAACGTGCCCCTTCCTGACACTCAGCCGCCGATGCGGGGGCGCATGCCCGGGAGCAGCAGGGCCTTCCCCCAGCGACGCCACATCGCCGGGGCGTCACCTCCACGGAGAACGATGCCCATGACGTAGGCCTGGCCTCGAAGGGTTGGGTCGATGACCTCCAAGGCGTCGGCGATGGGGTCACCCTCGCCGTCGAGCGCGCCCTCCTCCAGCAGAGCCAGCAGCTTCTCGCCGTCGTCTTCGTCCGCGTTCTCTCGGGCGTACGCGAGCAAGGGGCTCGCGTCCCGGCCACGTTGCGTTGCCAGCGCCGCTGCGGCCCAGCAGTTGGTGGAGTCGATGCCGAGCCTGGGGGGCAAGGCGAAGGCCCGCTCGATCTCGGCTTCACTCGCTCCATGGGAGGTGGCGATGAGCCAGGCGAGGCGCGCCTGCGTCTCGGGGTCTGCTTCCTCCACCGCGCTCCAGGCCAGATCGTAGTCGCCGGTCTCCAGGAGGCGCAGGTGGTGCAGCCCGTCGAGGGGATCGGCGTCGGCGGTGGCGATCTCCGTGGCCTGAGCGACCCGCGCTGAGATGTCTGCCAGGTCGCCCACGAGGGGGGAGCGCACCGGGTCGCTGGCGCGCCGTGCCTGCGCCAGCGTCAGCCCAATCTGCTCGCCCATGGAAGGCAGATGGTCCGCCAGCAACTCCATCATCGGAGCTGCCTCTGCCCAGCGCGCCTCCTCCGCGAGTCCGTACGCAGCCCCCCAGGTCAGCCAGGGGTTGTCGGGGAAGTTGCTGTGCGCCGTGCGGAAGGCCTCGTTTTGGGCCGGCCCCTCGGGGGCGCAGCGGATGTGCGCGTACTGCAGGTTGCCGTCGTCCGGCGAGGCGGACGCGAGCGCCGCGTGCCGTCTGCAGGCGGCCTCGACCTCACCGAGGTCCTGCTCCGCGCGGAGCAACACCACGGCGTTGCCCTCCTGCTCGATGCGAGCCTGGATGAGCGCCGGCAGGTCCTCTACCTCCCCATCGGCGAGGTAGAGCCAGGTCATGGCATCGGGAGACTCCAGGGAGTCCCAGCGAACGTGGGCGCGCAGCATCGCGGTCTTCTGCTCCGGCGAGTCCACGGCCGACAGCTGGGTGAAGGGGTGGGTCTGGATGGCGTCGAGCACGTCCCGGGTGCCGCCGCTCCCCTTGGTCTCGATCTGCGTCGGCGGCTCCTCGAAGAGATGGTCGGCCTTCGTCGCGAGGAACCGAGGCGTGCCCAACAAGCGCGGCTCGCGGTCTGCGGCGGCCCCGTACGACGCGGTCCACTCCACGAGGGCCCCCGCCGCGGCCACGTTGTAGACGTACTTGCCCCAAGACGAGGAGGCGTCTGCGGCGAACGACTCGATGGTCCGCCCATCCGGGGTCTGCGTCACGATGGCGATGGCGTCTGCCGCCGGCACCGAGGTCTCCCGCACCGCTCCGGGGTGGAGCTGCAGGCGCTCCTCCCCCACCTGCACGACGACACCGGTCCCGAGGCCGTTGAACACCGAGATGCTGGTGGTGCCCGCGCTCCCGGTGAGGAACATCGCCGGCGCCAGGACGGACAACGCCACCACCGTCCGCAGCGTGCCCGGGAACCAGCCCTCGGCCCGCACGAAGCGGTCCCAGAGCCCCAGCTTCTTCTGGAGCTCGCGCTTCTGGTCCGGCGTGCAGGTCTTGTAGTGGGCCGGGACCATCGATGGCTCGGGGGCGTCGCCACACTCGCGGGCTTCGCAGACACAGTCCCGCACGTGCTCCTCGGTGGCGAGCAGCTCTTCGAGGACCGCGTCTCCGGCGTTCCGCAGGGGGTTGATGAAGGCATCCCTCCATGACTCCACGGCTTGCAGCCAGTCGCCGAGCATCTCTTCGGACGGCGGGACGAGGTGGAAGGTCTCGGGGAGGGCACCGGCCCACAGCTTGACCTCCAGCTCCTCGGCGATGGAGGACGGCAGACGCACCTGACCGCGCTCTTCCCACACGCTCGTGATGGCGGTCTGCACCTCCTCGGCGGCGAACAGGAGCCGCTTGCGCTCCTTGCTCGTGACCCGGTCATCGGCCATCACCACGTGGAACACGTTGTAGAGGTGCCCCATGGCGTCTTCGATCTCGGCGCGGCTGTGCTCGAGGTAGTGGAGCAGCCTGCAGAGACCGACGTGGTGCTCCTCCCAGCCGCGGCCCAGGGCCTTCGCCGCGGCGCGGTGCTCGGTGCGCACCCGCCGGTCGTGAGCGAGGACCTTGCCCTCGCACTCCTCGGCCTCGGACGTCGCGCTCTGGATGACCTCCGCGAGCTCGGAGCGGGGAATCTCCTCCCCGCGAAAGCGGATGACACCTCCGGCGGCCTCGAGCACACCCTCCTTGAGGGCTGACAGAACGGCGACCTCCCCCTGAAGCTCCCGGTTGCGCTCGAACTCTTCGGAGAGCGACTCGGGGTAGAGGGCCTGGAGCCCCAGGGCGGTGCCGCTGTCCTCCGTGGCGGCGTCGAAGAGGGCGTCTCCCGCGGCCACGGGCAAGACGACGGAGCGTCCCAGGTAGGAGCCCCGGTACTTCTGATCGAGCGGGCGCTTGTCGAAGGCCTTGGCCAGCGCGGCGAGGGTGCCCTCCACCGACTCGTCTTCGAGCTTCTCGAGCGCCTCGGCTGGCGCCTCCGCCGTCACCCGGTCGAGCAGGCGCCTCGTCATCGTCGCCCTGAGGGCGTCGGCGTCGGCGAAGAGGGTCCACCCCGATCGCGAGTCCACCGCCGAGCGCACGTAGCGGCGCTTGGCGTTCTCTTCGCGGTCGCGGTTGGGCGGGTGGGTCGACCACATCTGAGGGGGCGCGGCGATCTCGTCTTCGAAGACGCGGTGGGTGTCGGCCCCCTCGTCGGGGACCGGCGGAGGGTTCCCCATGTCGGGGTCGTCCATCACCCGCCGCATGGTCTCCAGCATCGCGGTCTGGGCGGCGAACAGGTCCGTGATGCGCTTGTTCTCGCCGAGGCGGTTCATGGCGAGGGTCGCCGCCCGGTCGAAGGCATCGTCCGCAGCGCTGAGCCGGCTGAGGCCGTGGACGAGGGAGTCGCTGCCCGACAGCGAGACGGCCACGAGGTCGGCCTGGAACTCCATCTCGCGGCTGAGGGCTCGATGTGCCACGACCAGTCCGCGAAAGGCGGTGTCGAGGATCGAGCGGATGGACCACACCAGCAGCCGCATGACCCAGCCGATCCACGCGATGCGAATGTCGATGACGGAGATGCCTGCGAGCAGGCTGTCCAGCCGGCCTCGGCTGGAGACCACGTGGCCCGCCACCTGACTCGATACGTAGACGTAGCGGCCCACCGCCATGGTCTTCTGCGCGAAGTGGCCGAACTCGTGGGCGATGACTGCCTTCATCTCGTCGACGCTGAGGGCGTTCACCAGACCCATGCCCAGCACGAGGTTCTTCTTCGTGGGCAGGAGGAGGTTGCGGAAGGACAGGTCGTAGAAGACCGCCGCGTTGACGTTGGCGCTGAGGAAGATGCGGTGGGGCCGGGGTGCGCCCGCCTCGTCGGCGATGCGGTGCACGAACGCGACCAGGAGGGGCTCGTCTTCGGCGGTCACCTCGATGTCGGTGCTCTCGCCGCTGTGCTTGGTGAAGAAGAAGCCCCGGACCATGAAGAGGAAGAGGAAGCCCGGCGCCAGCGCGAGCAGGAACGCGATGAAGCCCTTGTCCCCTGCGGTGAGGCCGCTGTTGATGAGGCGCCACGTGGCGTTGCCGAAGAACCAGGTGAGTCCGAGGTAGAGCCCCACGAAGGCCAGCAAGCCGAGGAGCGCGAGCCGGGCGTGCCGGGTGTAGGCCGACGTGGGCGCGGTCAAGTCTGCGGGCACGCCGTCGGGCGTCGGGGGGTAGATGTCGTCGAGTGTCTGCGAAGTCATGAGCCCCCCGGGTGCGTCCTGCGCTAGCCTCTACACGTGCCAGACGACCGTACCAAGCGCCCACTGATGCCGGACTTCTCCCAGCTCGCGCCGCCGAGCAGCAAGGGAGCGAAGAAGACCGCGGACTGGACCGACCTCGAAGCCCACACGCCCACCCTCGCATTTCAGAGGGACGGGGTGCACAGCACCGCGGACTGGAGCCAGGCCCCTGGGGCCAACGGCACGGAGGACTGGACGGCGCTCAAGGCCCAGAAGAAGGCGGCGACGGAGGACTGGAGCTTCGAGCCTGCCACCGGCGCGGACTCGCCCCGCGGGGGGAGCGGCGTCAATCGCACCGCGGACTGGAGTGACCTGCTCGACTGAGCGGCGAGCCCAGGCCTACTCGGTGGGCTTGGCCAACAACTCCGTGGCGCGGTCGAACAGCGCCTCGCGCTCCCCGATGACCACGTACCACCACGGCACCGCCTCCAGCGGCTTCCAGACGATCTCCATGACCCCCTCGTCGGTGGTGAACTTGTGCCATCCGGCGGCGCGAGAAGCGAGGCCCTCGCGCGGAAGCTCGTCGAGGTAGGGGAAGGGCTTCGGCTCGTACGCCGTGAGCTCGAAGGCGTTCTTCGCCTCGGACGAACGCACGATGATCATCCCGTCTTCCCCGACCAGGAAGGACTCGGTGATGTCTTCGAGCTCCGGTGCGTCGAGGAAGTTCTCGATGAGGTAGGGAAAGGCGACGTCCAGGGCCGCGACCCCGAGGAACTCCCCCGAGGTTCCGTGCAGACCCTCGGAGACGGTGAGGAGCAGGCCCATGTCGGACTCGTCGACGCCGAGCATGTTCCACACCGGGCCATCGACGTCGGTGGCCACCTGGTACCAGCTTTGCTCCCGGTGGTCGTACCCCTCCGGATAGCCGCCGTCGGTGCCGGGGTAGTTGGCGATGACGCCAGCCTCGGTCGCGATGTAGGTCCACACCAGCGGCATCCCGTCGCTCCGCAGCGGGCCGAGGGCCGCCATCGGGTCTTGGGTGGACGGCACGCCCGAGCCGCGCACGAGGGCAGAGCGCAGGGTCGGCGTGAGGCTGTTGAGGCGATGAAGCTGCTCCTCGACGGCCGCGCGCGGGACTCCCGTGGCGATGTTGAGGTCCAAGGTGCTCAAGCTGACCCCCACGTCGTAGAAGGAGGAGGGGGCCAAGTCCTCGGGCGTGAAGTCGGCATCGACCCCGAACAGGGGGACATCGAGCGGGCCTGGTCGGGTCAGCGCCTCTTCGGCGGCGTAGGTCATGCCGGCGACCACTGCCTCGTAGTTGTGCAGCTGCGCGTCGAGCTTGCGGACCTGGCGGGTACTGATGGCCCCGAGCTGGCGAAGCGCCTCTTCTCGCAGGAGAGCCTGTCGCTCCGCCTCGGCGAGTCGCGCCTTGGACAGCGCCGTGAGGCCCGCCCCCGTCAGGATGAGCAGCAACACGAGCCCGATGCCGATGAGCAGGGTGAGCTCCCGGTGGTGACTCACCCAACGCTCGAGCTTGCGCACCCCCTCGTCGGGCGCGGCGACGACCTCCTCGTCCCGAAGGAACCGGCGCAGGTCCTCGGCGAGGGCGGCCACGTCGGGGTACCGCTGGGAGGGCTTGCGGGCCGTGGCCTTGCCGATGATCGCCGCGAGCTCCGGTCGCACCTTGCTCGCCCCGGGCGGCGGTTGGAGCGGCTCCGTGTGCCCCTTGCGGGCTGCCTGGATGCAGGCGAGCGGCTCGTCGCCGGGGTTCGCGCGCTGCAGGCTGACCAGCTCGTACAGGATGAGGCCGAGAGAGTACTGGTCGGACGCGGGGAGCAGGCCGAACGGGGCTCCGTAGGCTTGCTCTGGCGACATGTAGATCGGGGTGCCCACGATGCGGATGGGGTCGTTGCCGATCTCCGACGGCACGAGCCTCGCGATGCCCCAGTCCATGACCATGACCTCGCCGTGGCTGGCCACCATGATGTTCTCGGGCTTGAGGTCGCGGTGCACCACCCCGCGCTCGTGGGCGTACGCCATGGCGTCGGCGACGGCGAGGAACATGTGCAGACGCTCGTCGAGGGCGCGGTCGACCAGGCCGGCTTGCGGTTCCTGGCTCGCCCGGTGGGCCTCGGTGATGACGTCCTCGAGGGTGCTGCCATGCACCAATTGCATCGTGTAGGCCATCTGGCCGTCGTCGCTCTCGAACCCGTGGACCGAGACGATGCCTGGGTGGTCGAGCTGGGCCGTGATCTGGGCCTCGATGAGGAAGGCGGCCCGCTCCTGGGCGCTGGCGTCGCTGCCGGCGAGGGTGCGCTTCAAGGCGACCGTGCGGCGCAGGGCGCGGTCATGCACCACCACGACTTCGCCCATGGCGCCCCGGCCGATGACCCCCAGGGGCTGCAGGTGCGGCCCGTCCGCCAGCTCCAGGACGCGGGTGGTGTCGCCCGACACGGTCAGGACCGCTCGACCCGACGTCAGCGCGGCGCGGGCGGCCTTGCCCGGAAGGTCTCCCTGGTGAAAGAGCCAGGTGACGAATCCGTAGGGGTTGGGGGCCGCCTCCTCGGCGGAGTAGGCAGACCACAGCGCGTCCACGTCTCCCTCGAAGTTCGGCGGAAGGAGTACGCGCAGCAGTCGGGTGTCCATGAGGACGTCATAGCGAGGTCATAGGGGTTTGGGCGAGTCAGGGAATACGTTCTGTGGCGTCGGGCGCACACACCGACCAGTCCAGGAGATCGTCATGTACGTAGCCCTCGCCATTGTTCTCACCGCTGCCCTCGCCGTCCTCGTGATGATCAAGAAGCAGCATGTCGAGTCGACCCCCGCTCCGGAGCCCGACCCCAACAACAAGCTCCACTGGCTGGTGGCTGACGGTGGCGACCCGTTGAGGAACAGCTGGCACCTCGGCGCCCGACGCGTCACCGCGGGCCGTGCGGCGAGCAACTACATGCAGCTCACGGCGCCCGGGATGTCCCGCCGCCACGCGGCGTTCTACGTCGACGTGGACAAGGTGACCATCGTCGACATGAGCTCGTCCAACGGCACCCGGGTCAACGGAAACCCGGTGCAGACGGCGCGACTCTTCGACGGTGACGTGGTCGAACTGGCCGGGGCCCGCTTCACGTACCGGCGCGAAGGAAACTTCGCTGCCAACGCCGCGTGGAAGGCCAAGGAGGTGGGCCGCAAGGTCGACACCACGACGTCCATGCCCGAGACGATGCTCCAACTCCGGGCCCAGGCCACCTTCCAGCTCAACGGTGGGGACGTGCAAAAGACCGCCAGCGAGGTCGGGATCTCCGTCGACAAGCTCGAGCAGCTCATCGCGGCCTCCTGAGGAGGGACACGGTCCGCTCGCTCCGCGGGGCGCCATCACCGCGCGCCTTCGGTATCGTCCCCCGCATGAGTAGCCAGGCTTTCGTCGACCGCGTCTTTCAGAACCTTCCGCGCTCGGGAGGGAAGTTCAGCTTCTCGGCCTGGAAGCATGCGGGACAGCCCACCAAGGAGGGGGTCGGCGTGCTGCCCACGTCCGGGGTCGATGTCGAGGCCATGGCCGCCCGCATCATGGACGTGGACCATTACCGCGGAAACGTCGACCACGTCGAAGAGTGCCGCACGGTGCCCGACGGCGCCTACTCCCCGCCCCAGTCCGTGCGCTTCTACCAGCGCATCAAGATTCCGGTGCTCGGCTCCGTGCACCACGAGCTCGTCCTCCAGGACCTCGGAGAGCGTGACGGCTGGCGCGTGCTGGCCTGGCACCAGCACTCGGGTACGGACGCGCTGAACAAGAAGCAGGGCGCCCGGTCCGAATACAACGTGGGCGCCTGGCTGCTCAAGGGAGACGCCGTGGGCTACGCCCTCAGCTCCGCGCCGCGACGTGACGACGTCGGGAGGCTCAAGTTCGCGGCTCTCACGAAGGGGGCCGATGCCGGAGCCACCCAGGTGGTGCAGGCCAACATCGAGGGCATGCTGCGCTGGTCGAAGCGGTAGTTCCATGGAACTCGCAGCCCGCATCGCGGTCCTCTTCGTCGGCGTCCTTCATGTGCTGTTCATGTACATGGAGATGGTCCTGTTCCCCACCGACAAGGGTCGCAAGATCTTCGGGGTCAAGAAGGAGGACGTGGAGACCATGCGGGTGCTCGCGGCCAACCAGGGCATCTACAACGGCGCTCTCGCCGCCGTGCTCATCTGGGCCGAGTTCGCCGGGCAGGTGGACACGGTCAAGGCGATGCTCATCTTCGTCGTGGTGGTGGGGATCTACGGGGCCGCCACCGCCAGCCGGAGCATCCTGTTCTTGCAGGTCATCCCCGCAGTGATCGCCCTGGGACTCGTCTTCGCGGTCTAGCGGCGCTCGCGGCGCCCGGCGCCGCCTACCAGCTCTCGTCGTTGTGGTCCTCGTTGTGGCAGGTGCCCGTGCACCGCCCGCCGTCGTCGACCGTGATCTTGTTGGGCATGTCCAGCGCCACCTGCCCATCGACGTGGGGCGTGGGGTTGGTGAGGTCACCAGCGACGTTCACGTTGGGGTGACAGTCCGCGCACTCCACCTGATGGACGACGTGCTCGCGGTGCTCCCCGCTGAGCATGGCCGCGATCTCCCCTGAGGTGGTCGGCGGGGCGTGGCAGCTTTCGCAGTCCTGCTCGCCATCGGTCGCGTCCACCTGGCCCGGGATGCGCCCGTCGCCGTGGCAGTAGTTGTTGGAGCAAGCGAGACCGTCCCAGCTCGCGTCAGGGGCGATGCCGCCAGAGAAATCGACCTCGGAACGGGCGGGAGTCGAGTCGAAGATGTGGCCCACCGACAGCACGTCGTCCGGCTGCACGTGGCACATGACGCAGTCGTAGGGGGCGTGAAGGCTCCCCGATGTGTGCGCGGTGTGCGGCGGGAAGGACGTGTCGGCGGCGGCAGTGGTGCCGTCCAGGTCGCGGGGAGGAGCCCCGGAGTCGTCGTCTTGTCCGCCGTGGCAGTAGGTGCAGTCCTCGCGCCAGCCGTCGACGTGGCACTGGTCGCAAGAGACGCTCGACGTGCCGGTGCCGTCGAGGTTGTCTCCGTGGCAGGTGCGGCAGTCGTCGCGGCCCTCCTTGAGCTCGTCCCCGTGGGTGGTGCCGTCGTCGAACCCGGGGGGGTGGTAGCTGCTGGAGCAGCCGACAAGGAGGAGGAGCAGGCAGGGGAGAATGCGGTCCATGGGCCAATCGTACCCAGTACGGGCGGATGCCCGTGGCGTGACACGGGGCGAGCATTACACTCACGCCATGCGCACTTCACTCTTCATGCTTCTGTGCACTTCCCTCCTCGCCGTCGGTTGCACCGGCGAGGCCAACGACGACGACAGCCCGTTCGGTGAGCTCGACGCCATCATGAGCGACGAGCGTCCCACCAAGCGCAGCGAGGTCATCGCTGTGCCCAACGAGGCGACGCGGAGCATCGTGATGTTCGGCGGGAACGACGCGCCCATCGTCAACCAGATCCCGAGGTCGGCCTTCCGGGACGACACCTGGGTCTTCGAGCCCGGGTTCGGCTGGACCGAAGTGGGGGGAAGCTCTCCTTCGGCTCGGGGCCGCTACGGGGCCGCCGCGGACGTGGCCAACGGCCGCGCCTTGCTGTTCGGGGGCCGCTACCGCGACGCGGACGCCTCGGGCAACTACGACCTCTACAACGACATCTGGGCCTTCGACTTCGAATCCCGGACCTGGAACGAGCTCGACGACGGCACCGATGGTCCCGCGCCGCGCTACTACCCCGGGGTCGTCTGGAGCGAAGAGGACTCCGCCCTCTACGTGTACGGCGGCCTCACCAACCGGGATCCCCTGTCCTTCGCGATCTCCCGGGAGCTGTGGAAGTGGACCGCGGAGGACGGCTGGGAGCAGATCCCCACCTCGGGCGACGAGCCCTCGCCCCGCGCCTTCTTCGGGACCACCTTCGACACCGCACGCAACCGGCTGATCCTGTTCGCAGGGCAGGTGGGCGACTTCCAGAGTCTGGCCTACAACGACCTGTTCTCTCTGGACGTGCGCACCGGGGAGTGGGAGGAGCTCGACAACGGGGGCAACGGCTCGCCGTTCACCCGGATGCACCCGCACCTGCAGTACGACGGAACGCGAGACCGGATCGTGCTCTTTGGGGGGCACACCGATGTGGGCGACGACAACGATCTGTGGGAGTTCCCCGCGGAGGGTGGGCGCTGGGACACCGTGTATGAAGCGGACGTCATCGTGGGCGACCGGTTTGGATGCCTCGAGAACGAGAGCGAGGTCCCGGCGGACTACGTCGAGCAGGACCTGAGCGCGCCCGAGCGTCGCCAGAAGGCCGGCGTGGCCTTGATGTTCGACAACCTGTGGGTCTTCGGTGGCATGCACGCCGAGTGCAGCGAGCACCTCGACGACGCCTGGCGCTACGACATGCCCACGAAGGCGTGGACCGAGCTCATCGAGGCGCGCACGGGCGAGAGCTGCCTGCGCCGCAACGAGGACTGCCAGTGCCTGTGCCTGTGATGGCGTGGGGCCGATTCGGTCTGCTTGGACTGCTGGTGGCGCTGACAGGATGCCCTGCGGGAGACCAGTCTCCGGGGCTGCTGATCGGCACCGGCGAGGTCGAGTTCGAGCCGGTGGAGGACGGGGACGTGCTCCAGGTCGTGCGGGGACCACAAGGGGGCTACCACATCCTGGGCTCGCTCCTCGTCAAGGGCGTGGACGCCGGCGACCCGAACAACCTCACGAGCGACCGCAATCCCACCATGACCTTCGACGTGTTTCGGGGAGGGGACAGCATCATCCTGCTGGACTCCTTCACCCAGGGGCTCGACGAGGCACCGGACAGCGAGGGCCCTTACAGCCATTGGCTCGTCGGGCGGTTCGTCGTGCTGGACCAGTCCGACACGGCGCTGGATGGCGAGACGGTCACCATCACCGCGCGCATCGACGACGTCGATGGCCTGTCCGCCGAGGACGAGGTCACGGTCGAGCTGGAGCCGCACCCCTTCAACTGAGGGGTGGCGTGGGGTGGGTCGGCGCGTGCGCGCGGCGTCGCTGGATCGGCCGCAAACGGCGTTCTCTGCGTCACAAGTGGTGCCGGATCGACAATGCGGGGGTAGTTGTGACGCTCTGGGCGGCGCAATCGGCGTTCTCTGCGTCACAAGTGGTGCCGGATAGACAATGCGTGGGTAGTTGTGACGCTCTGGGGGGCGCAATCGGCGTTCGCGGCGTCACAAGTGGTGCCGGATAGACAATGCGTGGGTAGTTGTGACGCTCTGGGCGGCGCAATCGGCGTTCTCTGCGTCACAAGTGGTGCCGGATAGACAATGCGTGGGTAGTTGTGGCGCTCTGGGCGGCGCAATCGGCGTTCTCTGCGTCACAAGTGGTGCCGGATAGACAATGCGTGGGTAGTTGTGACGCTTGGGCTCTGGCACGGGGGCGCCGGAGTCATCGCTGCCTCGAGTGACACGTTCGCGGGCAATTGGCTCAAGGGAGCCCTACGCATCGCGAATGCCTCGATGTCACTGGACCTCCTCCCACCCGCTCGATGGAGCCGTGCCTGCATGGCACGGCATGGCACGTACCTTGGACAGGCGTCCGCTCGCCGCCACTCCTGAGGCGCGCCGCACTATCGTTCGCCTCCTCAAGATCATGTTCGCGCGTCTTGACGTGGGCCTGCTCGCGTTCGCGGTCGCGGACAACCACGTGCACGTGCTCGCTAGCGGTAGCCGCTATCGGATTGGAGAGGCTCTGCGGCGGTTCGAGGCGCTCGTGGTCCAGAGCATGCGCTTGGGCACAACCTTCGACCGCTGCTACTTGAAGCCGGTCGACAGCAAGCAGTACCTCCGCCGCTGCTTCCGGTATGTGCTCTCTCAGGTGGAGCACCATGGCATCGACGCGGACCCTCTTCTGGAGGGGACCTCCCTGCACGAGTTGTGCGGTCTTAGACGCGGCGAGGACCTTCGGTTCCGCGTCGCGAAGCACCTGGGTTCGCCCGACGTCTCGCCGCTGATGAGCGAGCTGGCGGTGACTCCCGGGTTGCTGGAAGAGTGGACGGAGCCCTTGCAATCATCGGAGCTCGGAGTCCTGCGATCAGCTACCCAGGCCGCGCTCGAGATCGAGAGCTTGCTCGGTCGGTCGGGGACCTCCGTCCGAGCTCGCGAGGCGGCGGTGATCGCGGTGTCGCAGGACGCAGCACCGAAGGACATCGCCGAGGCGCTCGGGTGTGGCGCCCGCACGGTTCAGCGCATGCGTTCAGCTTCTTCGCCGCCGGTCGATGCCATCCACTCGATCAGACGTCGGGCGCGTCTCCAGCTTGCTGTCGCCCAGCGGCAGCAAGGGGAAGCCGAGGCCCCCTTGGGCGTCACAAGTAGTGCCGGATAGACAATGCGTGGGTAGTTATGACGCTCGGAGGGCCGCAATTGGGGCGCGCGGTCTCACAAGTGGTGCCGGATAGACAATGCGGGGGTAGTTGTGACGCTCTAGGCGGCGCAATCGGCGTTCGCGGCGTCACAAGTGGTGCCGGATAGACAATGCGGGGGTAGTTGTGACGCTCGGAGGGCCGCAATTGGGGCGCGCGGCGTCACAAGTGGTGCCGGATAGACAATGCGGGGGTAGTTATGACGCGCCCGGCCCTGAAGTGGCGCCCGGCAGCCCGCCCCACAGCGCGCAAGTGGCGCCCTGCAGCCCTCCACCAGCGCCCGCAGCCCTCTCGTGGCGCCCTGCAGCCCTCCACCAGCGCCGGCAGCCCTCAGGTAGCGCCCTCGCTCCCACTGCACACCAAGGCAATCCAATATCGTCAAGAAAAGACCGTCGACGTTTACGAAACTCTCCCGCGCGACGGGCGCTCTCAGAAGTCACACTGCCGCTTCTGGAGGTTCCATGCCCGTGCGCTCGCTCTTGTTCCTGTCGCTCTCGCTCTTCCTCGTCGCCTGTCCCACCACGGGTGACGACGACGATGCATCCAATGACGACGACGCCGTCGCCGACCCCTGCGAGGGCTACGAGGCCCCCAGCGAGTTCGACGACATGAACGACGACGAGAAGCGTGACTACATGACGTGCGTCGTCGTGCCCGAGATGGCGCCGCGCTTCCAGGAGTTCGACGCCGACGAGTACGCCAACTTCGGGTGCGACACGTGCCACGGAGACGACCGGGTCGAGCGCGAGCACGAGATGCCCAACCCGGACCTGTACCGCCTTCCGCTGAGCGGGTTCCCGTTCTCGGACGACCCAGACCCCGAGGTCGCCGTCTACGGGGACTTCATGGAGACCGAAGTGTCGGGGAACATGGCGGACCTGCTCGGCCGCTCCTCGGAGTTCGGCGATCCCGACTTCTTTGGCTGCTACGGCTGCCACGAGCAGCCCTAGGCCCGGACTCGCCCCTCCAGCAGCGCGAGACGCGCCTCCTCCGCCCAGCGCCTATAGCCCCCGGCGCACCCACCAAAGCACGAGAAAGCTCATGCCCAGAAGGGCAGGGCTCACCGTGTAGAGCGCGAAGTGGGCGACGTCCCCGGCCTTCTCGCCCATGGCGGCCTGCATGGACTCGCGCCACCCCAGAAGGTCCACGCGCCCCGCCCGGCGGAGCGCGAACGTGAGGATGGCCATGAGGATCAGCAGGATCCCCAGTCCGAGGTCGATGGGCGCGAGCTGAGCGGGAGTCATGCGCGCAGTCTAGATCTCGCCCGTGGCGACCAGGAGCTCCACCGCCCGAAGCTGCCGCATGGCCTCGCCCTGGGCCAGGGCGAGCTCGCTGCGCATCAGGGAGATGCGGGCCGAGTTGACGTCCAGGTAGTTGGCTTGACCGGCCGAGAGCTCGCCCTCGGCCAACCGGAGGTTCTCGCGGGCCATCCGCACCTCGGTGTCCAGGGTGTCCAGTGACTGCTCCGTCTCGGAGAGCCGCTCCCACGTGATGCGCACATCCTCTTCGATGGTCTGGACCAGCTTCTCTTCTTGCAGCTCTGCCATCCGGCGCTGGCTCAGCGATTCCCGGATGCGGGCGTTGCGGGTGCCGCCATCCCACAGATCCCAGCTCGCCGAGAAGGTCAGGGACCAGGGCGTCACATCGTCGTTGAAGCCCGAGTTCGGGTTGTAGTCGAACTTGAAGGCCGCATCGACGCGAGGGGCCCACTGGAAGGCCCAGCCGGTCACCTGGTGCTTCGCAGCGAGGATGCGGAGCTCGGCGGCCTCGCGGTCCGGGCGGTCGTCCGCGGCCGCCAGGCTCGTCAGCAGATCGGGAGGAACGGCCAGGCGCTCGGTGGGAGCCAACTCCGAATCGGGGGTCAGACCCGTCGTGCGGCGGAAGGACTCCTCAGCCTCCACCTCCTGGGCGCGGGCGCGACGGAGATCCCGCTCCGCCGATGCCACCGCCAGCTGGGCTTGCAGGGCCGCGCGCGACGCCTGCAGACCTGCCTCCACCCGCCGCGTCGCATCGGCCAACTGCGTCTGGGTCAGCTCGAGATTGGCCGCCGCGAGCTCCACCGTCTTCCGGGCGACGCCCAGGTTGAAGAACGCTGCCGCCGCCTGGAGCTTGATCTGCTGGTGCACGCGCACCTCGTCCAGCATCGCCGCGTCCACGCTGCGAGACGCCGAGAGGAAGCCCGGCAGGGCGGACCCGGAGAACAGCGTCTGGCGAATGGTGAATCCAGCGGTGAAGAACTGCTTCTGGGAGATGACGGTCGGCTTCTGATCGCCCGTGTCGAACATCGAGCCGAACCCGTCAATGAGCGACTGCCGCTGCTCCTCGGGGAGGAACGACAGCCCGTCTTCGAGACCCGATGTGTCCGTCTCGGGCATGAACTCCGACGGATCCAGCGTTACCTCCCGCTCGTTGATTACGTACGCCGCGGAGGCCGAGACCGTCGGGCTCAGAGAGGCGAGAGCGCGCCCGCGCGTCGCTCGGGACTGCTCGGTCTGCTCCGCAGAGAGCTTCACGTCGATGTTGCGGTCCATGGCGGCCGCAAATGCATCCTCCAGCGTGATGGGCGCGGCCTGAGCCACCCCACCCCACAGGCCGACGAGACCCAGCGCGAGCACCGCGGCGGCGCCGGCGAGCTCCTGCGGGCGGGGACGGCGGAAGCGCCCGAACAGGCGCCGGGGGCCGCCGGAGCGGAACCAGGCGAGGTCTTCGACGATCGAATACATGGTGGGAACCATCACGAGGGTGAGCAGGGTGGCGAAGGCGAGGCCGAAGATGACGGCCACGGCCATGGGGCCCCAGAACTGAGCGCTCGAGCCGCCGGTGATGAACCGCAGGCCACGGACATCGATGCTCCACCCCAACGCCATGGGCACGAGGCCGAGGATGGTGGTGATGGCGGTGAGCATCACGGGGCGGAAGCGGGTGACCCCAGCCTCCACGAGGGCGTCGAACATCGACATCCCCTGTTCCCGCAGCTGCTCGACGTAGTCCAGGAGCACGATGGCGTTGTTCACCACCACGCCAGCGAGGCTGATGACTCCGATGCCGGTCATCATGATCCCGAAGGGGGTCGCGGTGATGACGAGGCCCCACAGCACGCCCACCAGGGAGAGCACCACCGACGCGAGCACCACGCCCGGTCGGCTGAAGCTGTTGAACTGGGTCACGAGCACGAGGGCGATGAGGAAGATGGCCAGCAGGAACGCCCGGCTGAGGAACTCGATGGCGCCTTGCTGCTCGTCGTTGGCTCCGCCGAGGCGGACGGAGTAGCCCAGGGGCCCTTCCCACGAGTTGAGCTGGTCCACCACGGCGGCGCGCACGGTGTTCTCGTTGAACCCCTCAGCGACGTCGCCCTGAATGGTGACGACGAGGTCCTGGTCGATGTGCTGGATGGCCCCGGAGCCCCCTGTGAGCTCGAAGCTGGCGACGGTGGCGAGGGGGACGGCGAACTTGTCGGGAGAGGTGTCCTCGCGGCCAGGAATCCGAAGGTTCAGGACCTCCTGCATGGTGCTGGAGTACCGCGGGTCGACCGTCACCAGGATGTCGTATTCGTCCTCACCGTCCCGGAGCGTGCTGACCTTGGTCCCTGCCACGGCGGTGCGCACGGACGTGGCGATGTCCCGCGTGGAGGCGCCGACCCGCTTTGCGGCGCCGCGGTCGATGCGCAGGGTCATCTCCGGTCGGCCGACCTTGTAGTTGTCGGTGAGGTCCGTGGCCCCCTCCACCTTGGACAGCTCGCGGCGCAGAGCCTGGGCGAGGTCGCCCACCTGGTGGAACTCGTCCCCCGCCACCTCCACCGCGATCGGGGACCCCACGGGCGGACCCATGCGCTCCTTCTCCACGGTGATCTTCGACCCTGGGATCAAGGCGACAGCATCACGGATGGTGTCGATGGTGACCGTCGAGGGCTCCACCCGGACCTTCTCGCCGTCCTTTGCGTTGGCGGCGTTGGGGAGGAAGTCCACGGTGATCCGCGCCTGGTTGGCGGCGCTCTGGGAGCCCGCCATGGGGTCACCCGTGCCGGAGACGCCCGTCTCCGCGACGTACACGTCCACGTTCTCGAGCTGCGCGAGGATCCCCTCCACCTGGCGGACCATGCGGTCGGTGGCTTCCAGATCGGTGCCGTCCGGGGCGCGCACGGCCACCGTGGCGCGGTCGGGCTCGGTCTCGGCGAAGAACTCCGTGCCGTGGTTCAGCTGCCCATAGGCCGCGAACGTCCCCACCAGCGTGAAGAAGCCCACGGCGGCGGACAGGTACCGCCAGTTGATGGACCACTCCAAGACTCTCTTGTAGGCCGCGAGGATGGGGCCACGGGTGGGAGGCTCGAAGCCTGCGCGCCGCTTCGGCATGAAGAGGGCGGTGGAGACGGGCAGCACGATGAGGGCCACCACGAGACTCGAGATCAGGACGATGATCACGGTCTTGGGCAGGTAGCTCATGAACTGGCCCATGATCCCGGTCCAGAACACCAGCGGAAGGAACGCCGCGACGGTGGTCGCGGTGGACGCGGTGACCGCCAGGGCCACCTCCTTGGTGCCGTCCACGGAGGCATCGAACGGCGACTTGCCGAGCTCCGCGTGGCGGTAGATGTTCTCGACGATGACGATGCCGTTGTCGACCAGCATCCCCAGGGCGAGGATCAGGGAGAACAGGACGACCATGTTCAGGGTCATCCCGAACAGGTCGATCATCACGAAGCTGAGCAGCATCGACAGCGGGATGGCTACGGCCACGAACAGGCTCGTCCGCGCCCCCAGAGCAAAGAGCAGCACCGCCACCACGAGGATGAGGGCGGTGAAGATGTTGTTCTCGAGCTCGGAGACCATGTCGCGAATCTGCGCGCTCTGGTCTGCCAGGACGCGGTACTCGACGCCCTGCGGCCAACTCTTGGCGTCCTTGGCGACCATGGCCTTCACTTCGTCGGCGATGTCGACGATGTTGGCGCCCGCGCGCTTCGTCACCCCCACGGTCACGGCGGCGGTGCCGTTCATCCGCGCGTAGGTGGAGCGAGGCGCGTAGCCATCGATGAGGTTGGCCAAGTCGCGCACGTAGACCGGCCGGTCGCCCTTGCGCTTGACCGGCACGTTGAGGATCTCGTCTGCTGACTGGAAGTCGCCCGGGACACGCACGAGGTAGCTGGAGCCGCCGGCGGTGACGTCGCCACCGGGGATGTTCACGTTCTCGCCGGAGATGGCGTTCTGCACGTCCGTGAGGCTGAAGCCGAAGTGGGCGAGGCGGGGAGGATCCACCTCGACCCGGATCTCACGCTCGCGTCCGCCGGACAGGGTGGCGTCGAGCACGCCCGGGACGCGCTTCACATTGTCCTGGAGGTTCTCGCCCAGGGCCTTGAGCACCGTCTCGTCCACCGGCCCGGCGATGGTCACCAGCATGATCGGGACGTCCGAGAAGCTGATCTCACGGACCGTGGGCTCGTCTGCGTCCTCGGGCAGAGAGGGCTTTGCCTTGTTGACCCGGTCGCGCACCAGCTGGAGCGCCTCTTCGATGATCACCTCGGGCTCGAACTCGAGGCTGACGATGGCCACGCCCTCCGACGAGCTCGAGGTCATCTTCTTGAGGTCCTTCACCCCAGCCAGCTCGTTCTCGAGCGGGATGGTGATGAGGGACTCCACATCGGCAGGGGCGACGCCGGTGTAGACGGTGGTGACCATCACGACAGGGATCTTCACGTCGGGCGCGGACTCGCGCGGGAGACCGACGTAGGAGATCGCTCCGAAGATCACGAGGCAGGCGACGGCGAGCATCACGGCCGGGCTGCGTCGAATGAGAGCGCTGAACATTCTCGACTCCGTGGGGAGGAGGGAAGGGAAGAGAGAAGAGAGGGGGAGCGGCTAGAAGGTCGCGCGGCCGTTCGTGCAGCAGGCGCCTTCGCGGGCCAGGAGGAGGGGGTCGCCCTCGGCGAGGTCCCGATGGCCGACCACGACGACACGGTCGCCAGCGTGCACGCCGGTCTCGATCACTGCCTGATCGCGGACGATGGAGCGGACCGTCACGGGCCGCCACGCGGCCTTGCCACCGTCATCGACGTACACCCCGAGCCCGTCGAGGCGGGTGACGAGGAAGTCCTGAGGGAGGACGATGCTGTCGGTGGCGACGACCTCGGACACGCTCGCTGACGCGATCATCCCAGGCAGCAGGCTGTGGTCCTTGTTGGACACCTCGACCTCGACCTCGAAGGTGCGCGTCTTGAGGTTTCCTGCGGGGAGGATGCGCTTGAGCTTGCCTACCAACGGCTGGAGCCGGGCATCGGAGATGACGGTCACCTCCATGCCCTCCTTGAGAGCGACGACGTCTCGGTCCGACACCGAGAGGTTCACGATGGCGGGATGGAGCTGCACGAGGCGGAAGGCCGGGGACCCGGGGTTGGCCACCTCACCCACTTCGAGGTCGCGCGCCGCGATGACCCCCGCGAAGGGCGCGGTGATCCGCGTGCGGCTGAGCTGGATCTTGGCCGTGCGCAGGTTCGCGTCTGCGACCTTCACCTGGGTGCGGGCCTGACCGAGCTGGGAGGGAGTCGCGAGGTCGCCGAGCTTCTCGATGCGGTCGAGGTCGTCCTGGGCCTGGGCCAGCTGCGCGTCGGCGGTCTCCACCGCCACTGCGCGGAGCGACGTGTCGACTTCGGCGAGCACCTTGCCCTTGCCGACCGTCTGGCCTTCGTCGGCGTAGACGCGCTCGACGAAGCCTCCCATGGAGGCCGACAGCATCGCCTCGCGGGCGCCCTCGACCTCGCCGGGGAGCTCGAGGGTCAGACGGGCCTGACTGGGGCTCACCGTGGCGATCTCGACCCGGGTTCCGGGCGCCTGCGGCACCTCGGGGGCCGGGCCCTTCGGTGCGTTGTCAGAGCGCGACGCCGCAGCATCACCCCCACAACCCAGGGCAGCCAGAGCGAAGAGAGCAAGAAGAGGGGTGGCGGTGCGAATCATGAGGGCTCCGGGCGCGCGCTGGCGCCGTGTGCGATGACCGAAGCGGCCTGAGCGAAGTAGCGTTGAGTGAGCTCCGAGAGCCCTTCCTCGGGTGCGAAGCTGGCGACGTGCATGGCGCGATGGGCGACCCAGTGCTCGACGATTCCGCCGACCATGGCCATGTGCAGGGACACGTCGAGGTCTGCCCGGAGCATCCCCGCCTCCTTGAGGGCGTTGAGGGCGTTCTCCATGGGAGCGAGCAGCGCCTCGTAGTTGGCCCAGGGCTCGTTGTCCCCCTCGAGTCGCGCCCACGTAGCCAGGCGCAGGAACTCGGGGTTCGCCTCGAGGAAGTCGGCGTAGCGGGCCATTCCTCCGGCGAGCTGGGCCGTGGGATCCAGGTCTGCGCCCACGTGGGTCGGTGTCAGGACCTCGGCGTCTGCCAGGCGGTCCATCAGGCGGCCGCGGACAGCGCGGTACAGCGCTGACTTGGTCCCGAAGTGGTGGTGGATGAGGGCCTGAGAGGTCTTTGCGGCCCGCGCGAGAGAGCGCATCGAGGTGCCGGCGAATCCGTTCGCGGCGAACAGCTCGCAAGCACAGTCGAGGATCGACGAGCGCCCTGCGGGCTCGGCGGAATCCATCGTGGGGACAGGCACGCTCATGGCGACTCCTCAAACTCTCTGGGTCGAGACCCAGGCTGACCGACCGATCAGTCAGGGGGAGGTAGCATTAGTAACCGCCTCGTAAAACGTCAACCGGCTGGGAACGCATTGAGGGTCTCGAGGTCTCTGTACCCATGCGCGTGCCCACTGTTTCCGCCCTTCTCCTGCTCACCCTGTCCGTCGGACTAGGTAGAGCACCGACGGTGGAGGGAAAGACGCTGGCGAAGTGGCCTGCGCCCCCGCCTTGGAACGAGCTCGCGCCTGGCCTGAGCCTGGGCACGTTCGACGGTGGCCTCCCCACGAAGGCCGGTGATGGGAAGGTCCGCGTGCTTCGCGTGGACCCGGCCCGGTTCGAGCTGGTCCTGCTCAATGCCTCGGACGACCCGGAGCTGGGGAATCGCACCGTCGGTGACTGGGTCGAGACCGAGGGGCTCCTGGCTGCCATCAACGCGTCGATGTACCAGGGAGACCACTCCACCTCGACGGCGCACATGGAGAGGGCGGGGCACGTGAACAACCCCGCCTGGACGAAGGACAACGCGACGTTGGCCTTCGACCCGGTGGGCGATGCGGCGCCCGTCACGATCATCGACGGACAGTGCGACGACGTGGACGCCGAGCGGCCGCGCTATCGAGCCCTCATCCAGAGCATTCGCATGCTGCGCTGCGACGGAGCCAACGTGTGGGCCAAGCAGGACAAGCAGTGGAGCCACGCCGCCATCGGCGTCGACACCCAGGGCCGCCTGCTGATGATTCACGCGCGGTCGCCCTGGAGCACCCACACCTTCATCTCCATCCTCAAGCGTCTCCCCATCGGTCTCGCCCGTCTCCAATACGCCGAGGGAGGGCCCGAAGCGTCGCTGTCGGTGAAGGCAGGCGGCGTGCGCCTCGACCTCTTCGGTAGCTACGAGACGGGCTTCTTCGAGAGCGACGACAACGACCGGCCGTGGCCGATCCCCAACGTGGTGGGGATTCGAGCCAGAGACTGAGTCCCTCGGTCCGCGTCTCGAGGAGAAAGCTGGCGGACTGACGAATTGATTTCGTCCCGGGCTGTGGAGGTAACAAACCATGACCCGCAACCACTCGACCCGCACCCCCCTCATCCTCACCGTCGCCGCCGCATTGGCTGGCTGTGCGCCGCCCATGGATGGCGCAGCGACCGTCCTCGTCCCCTCCACTGAACCCCGGGTCGTCGGGTATGCGCCTGATGGCGCCCCCGTCTTCGCGGCCGCCGGGCTCCCGGATGTGATGGGACAGAACCCCGAGAACCCCGAGAACCCCGAGACGCCGGACCCCACGGACCCGGAGCCGGCCGAGGACCCCGAGACGCAGACTCCGCCCATGTGGGACGGGGACTTCCTGGCGTCAGCAGAGGCAGCCATCGATGACTTCTGCGCCGCGGGGTTCACCGGGGTGCGGGGCGACGTCGTCGTGTCGGGCTCGGTCACCGACCTCTCGGCCTTCGACTGCCTTCAGAGCGTGCGCGCCGACCTTCGTGTCGAGTTTGCGCCCGCCCTGATCCGCGTCGATGCATTCCCCAACCTCACCGAGGTGGGCGGGAGCATCAGCATCGCCAACCTCAGCGGTCTCGAGGTCCTGGTGGGCTTTGACTCCCTGGAGGTGCTCGAGGGCTCCTTGCAGATCACTGAGTGCCGCTCCCTCCGGGACATCGAGATCGCCCCGGTGCTGCCGGGGGTCGGGGGCGACGTGTCCCTGCGGTGGACCGACGCGGTGGAGAGCATCGCGATGCTCGGGGAGACGACGCGCATCGGCGGCGACTACGTCCTCGAGCGCTTCGGCGTCGTGAGCGCGGTTCCGCTTCTCAGCGGCCTCGGCCAGGTGGACGGCTCGGTGGAGGTCCTCGACAACCCGCAGCTGGGAGGGGTGGATGCGCTCATGGGGCTCGAGCTCATCGGGGGGGACTTCGTCATCGACGCCAACCCGGGGCTCGGAAGCGCGGCAGCCGAAGAGGCAGGGGCCGAGATGGCCGACCGCGTGGGGGGGCAGATCGTGATCGGGCGCAACGGGGAGTAGGCCCCGGGGGGCTGGCTTCTCTGGTTGCTACGCCGCTTCGTCTTCCACGCCGGGAGCGGTTCCGCCCACGATGGGCGCGCTTCCTGCGAGGGCCGGGTCCACCGTGCGGAACACGTGATCCCAGAGGCCGGTGCTGACGCCAAAGCCCTTGTCGTGGTCACCGAAGTGGTGGCGCAGGTGGCGCTTTCGCTGGCCCTTGAGCATCGCCGCGAGGGGCCTCGCCCAGGCGCTGCGCGGGATCTTGATGTGGTGGGTGGCCCAGTGGCCGTAGTCGTAGCTGAGGTAGCCGAGCACCATCCCCGTGAACGCGCCGGCCACCCAGATCGCCGGCAAGGTCGCTGCGAAGAGGAAGTAGAAGCCGATGGCCAGAGGGACCGAGATGATCGGCACCATCACCAGCCGGTAGTGGTCGTCCGGGTAGTGGTGGTGAATCCCGTGCAGGTACACGTAGATGATCTTCGAGACGGGGTTGCTGGGCTCGATGTGGAACAGCCAGCGGTGCAGCACGTACTCGGTGAACGACCAGAACAGGATGCCGCCGGCGATGGCGGGGATGAGCAGCAGCGGCCCGAGAGCCTGCAGACCGGCCCAGGCGAAGTACAGGACCACCGGCACGAAGACGAGCGCCGGCACGATGGGGTGCACCTTGGTGAAGGCTTCGAAGAAGCCCGACCGGAACATGCGCGCGATGGTGTTGCGGTAGACCGTGTGGTCGTCGATCTGCATCACCTTGTCGGGACCGTTCGCCGTGATCTGCCTTGCCAAGAGCGCCTCCGAGTCTGCGGGAGGGTTGGGTACCCCATCCGCGGGCCTGTCTTTAGCAGATGGGGATCCAGGGGGCCATGCCATTTCCGTTCGCGGTTGACCCGGATCGGCCTCGGAGCAGGTGGTAAAAGCCAACCATGGCGACGGTGGACGAACTCGAACAGGCGCTGCGTCGCATCGATGGACGCCAGTACGGCGCCTACAAGGATCTGCCTCGAGATGCAGGCGGAGCCCGACTGCGACTTCGGATCGACCACGTGCAGGGCGACCCCTTCGCGGCGCCGTCGCGTCTGGCGCTGCGGGTCCCTCTGGGTCGGGCGGGCTGGCCTGCCGAGACTCTTGCCGACCCCGAGAGGGCCCTCGCCCTGAGGGACTTGCTGGCTCGACGCCTGGCCGTTGTGTGCCGCGACGCGAGCCGTTCCCGGGGCAGCGGGAAGAGTGGAGTCGTCACCAGCGATGCGCCCGGTCAACAGATCCTCGACACGACCGCGGTGACGCTCTCGGCCGACGCGGTGGAGGCGCGGATCCGGGTCGGGCTGCCCGCCCAGGGACGTCGGGTGAGGGGACGCGAGGCGGCTGCATTGCTCCTGGAGACGCTTCCTGCGCTCGCCGAGGATGTGCTCCTGGCGTCGTCCTGGGACCCGGACCAGGTGGAGGCGCACCTCGACGCCTACGTCGACCACTGCGCTCTCGTGCGCGAGGTCGAGGCGCGGGAGTGGGTGGGCTTCGTCGCCGAGGACTCGCTGCTGCCCCGGGCGTCCGGCGTCGACGACCAGCCCCTCGAGGGCGGGCTCCGGTTCATGGCGCCCGAGGCGCTACGCGAGACTGTCGAGCTACCCCACGCAGGCACGGTGCACGGCATGGCCCTCCCTCGCGGAGTCACGCTCATCGTCGGAGGCGGCTACCACGGCAAGAGCACACTCCTC
>JAGSHC010000066.1 GCA_023954745.1 Deltaproteobacteria bacterium
GCCCCCGTCAAGGAGCCCGCGCCAGCGGCGGCAAGCGGGGAGCCTGGCCGCCTCAAGGTGGGGGCGAACTCGCCCTTCGAGCTGTCCATCGCCCATCGCCGGTACACCCAGCTCCAGGCGGGTCGAGGCATCGACCTCGAGCCCGGGAGCTACCGCATTCGTCTGGACTGCATTCGCTGCCCCGAGGGCACGGATCCACTGCAGGTCGACGTCGAGGTGAAGTCGGGCGAAGAGACGCGACGGGTTCTGACCTTCGGGCAGGGGGGCTGAGTGCTCCGCCTCCTTCTCTTGCTCGTCGCGCTCCTCGCGCCCTCCACAGCCTTCGGGACCGTGGGCGTCCTGTTGGCCGACGGGAGCACCCCGGCCGACGCCGACTTCGCGCGGGTCGCGGGGGGCACGGGCAACGATGAGTCGACGCTGGTGGCCTTCCCTCTCCCGAGCACCGCTCCCTGGGTGTCCACCCTGACCGTGGAGGCGTGCACGAGTGAGCGCTGGCCCATGGACCTCGCGACCCTGGCGGCCGCCGCGCGCGCCAGCATCGCCAGCCTCGCCGCCGAAGAGGCGCAATCCACCGTCGAGGACGCCCTCCGGGAGCTGCCCTGCTCCACCACCCCGGTGTCTCGCGAGGACCTCGCGCTTCTGCTCGAGGTCTTGGGAGAAGCCGCCCAGGTGGCCGGGAGCGAGGGCAACGCGCGGATCACCTACGAAGCCCTGCTCGCGGTGGAGCCCGGGTACGTACTCACCTCCCCAGCGGGCACCGGGTATGGGGAGCTGTTCAATGAAGTGCGCCGCTCCTTCGGATCCCAGGCGACGGCTCCGCTGACCGTCTGGCACTCCTTCTCCTCTGCCTCGTGGAACGGCGAGGCCGTGCCGGCCGCTGCCGGCGCACCGCTCCAGGTCCTCCCCGGGCGTCACCTCCTCCAGGTGCAGGACGGCGAGGAGCTCGTCGGCGCCTGGGTGCTCGTCCCTCCCGAGGGCGCCCCCGCCGCGGTGGTCAGCGCCCCAGCGTTGCCCGGACTCCTGGCCGGAGGCCTCGCCAACGCCGGCGCCCGCAACGCCATCGAGGCGCTCCTCACGCAGTGGGCAGCCGACGCCGGGCACGACGCCATCGTCGTCCTCCCCAAAGCGGGAGCGGGGGCCGGCTATAGCGTGAGGGACGGCGCAGCGGTGGCATGGGCGGCGCCAGCGATGGCGGCCGAAGCAGCGACGAAGCCTGATCGCCTGCGTCTCACCGGGGGCGCCGGGTACGCCAATCTCCAGGGCGATCACTACGCGGACCTCACCCTCGCCGCGGACCTTCAGCTCATCGGCCCCCTGCATCTCCGCGTGGAGGGAGACCTCGCCATCTCTCAGCCCATCTCCGTTGGGGTGGGCGGCTTCGCCTCGGAGGGACGCGCCGCGTTGCTCCCCGGCCTGGGGGTCGGCGTCGCCGTACGGCCCCGCAAGGGCGTCATCCAGCCGTTCGGTGCCTTGACGGTGGGGGCCTGGTTCGGCGCCCTCGACGCCAAGGCCCGGGAGGACCTCGACGCGTTCCTCGCCCAGGCCTCCGGGGCCCCCACGCTCAGCGAACAAGACCTCGGAAAGCTCCAGGCGCGCCACCCGGTCGACTTCCGAGGATTCCTGGACGGTGGAGTGGATCTCATCCCCGCGGGGGGCCCCATGGTGGTTCGGGTGTCCGCCGGGGTCGGGCTCGGTCTGGGGCTCGGCCCCGACGCTCCCGTGGGCTTCCAGATGCGCGCTGGGGCCTCTGCCGGGGTGCGCTTCGGTCTGAATCGCAAGGCGAAGGCCCAATGAAGCGCTTCCTCCTCGCCCTCGTCTTCCTCCTTGGCTGCCAGCCAGCCACCGCCCCCAAGCCCCTGTGGACGGTGGCGAGCCAGGGATACAGCGCGACTCCGGGGCCGGGGGGAGTGCAGGTCCGCGACCTGGACGGCGGCTGGCAGGTCGACCTCGGCTTCGGGAGCGAGAGGATCCCGACCCAGGGCCCTGGCCGCCTCGAGACCGACCTCGGCGATGGCCTCACGGGATGGCTCGTGCCGTCTGCCGAGGGTCTTCAGCAGGGGTGGACGGCGACGCAACCAACGAGGGAGCTGCTGTTGCCGGTCTCCGTCGGGAACGCCTCCGTCGAGCTCCTGGCGGACGCCAAGGGCGCGGTCTTCCGCACGGACGGCGCCACCCTCCACTACACGGGCCTGAAGGCCTGGGATGCAGGCGGAGTCGAGCTCGACGCCCGACTCGAGCCGTCGCCCGCTGGCCTGGCCGTGCGGGTCCAGACGGGAGACGCTGCCTTTCCTGTGACCGTCGACCCGGTGCTGACGGTCGCCGTGTGGGACCTCGCCGGCACGACGGCCAACGCGACGTTTGGTTTCGACGCCCAAGGCGCCGGCGACGTGAACGGCGACGGGTACGGCGACGTGCTCGTCGGCGCGCCGCTGTACCCCGGAGGAGGCGCGCTCTTCCTCTATCTTGGCGGCCCGACGGGCCCCTCGACGACGCCGGTCTGGTTCACCACGGGCCAGTGCGAGCTCGGAATCAAGGTGGCAGGCCTGGGCGACTTGAATGGAGACGGCCTGTCGGACTTCGGTGCCGGCGACCCCTGCGCGACCGTGGCGGCGTCGAGCGATGGAGCGGTGTTCGTCTGGTACGGGTCCACGAACCCTGCCGGGTTGACCTCCGTCGCCCCTACGACCCTCACGACCGGCCAGGCCGGCGCCAGCACCGGAGAGGGGCTCGCCGGCGCGGGAGATGTCAACGGGGATGGCTACGCGGACGTCATCGTGGGGGCGCCTGCGTGGTCCTCGAGCGTTCCGCTGCAAGGCGAAGGCGCCGCATGGCTGTACCTGGGTGGCGCCAGCGGCCTGGACATCACTCCGGCCTGGTCGGTCTCCAGCGGGCAGGCGGGCGCCGACTCGGGCGAGGCCGTGGATGGCGCGGGGGACGTCAACGGAGACGGCTTCGCCGACGTCCTGGTGGGCGAGCCGCTGTACGACAGCCCGGCCTCCGGGGCCGGGCGCGCGCGCCTCTTCCTCGGGAGCGGCGTGGCTCCGTTCCTCACCGAAGTCTTCACGGTGAATGGAAGCGAGGTGGGCGGGAACCTCGGCAGCGCCGTCGCGGGCGTCGGTGACATCGACGGCGATGGCTACTCCGACATCGCCATCGGCGAGGACGGCTTCAACTCCGGGACCAGCGGTGACCTGGGGCGCTTCTACGTCTACACGGCGTCGGGCGGGACCATCGATCCCACTCCGACCGTGGTCACCGGCGTCATCCCCTTCCAGAGCCTGGGGAACGACATCGATGGCCTCGGCGACGTGAACGGGGACGGCTACGGCGACATCGCCGTGGGCGGCATCGGCCAGGACCGGGGCTACGTCTTCCTCGGCGGACCCAACTCCATCGACACGACGGCCAGGTTCACCTTCGTTGGGCCGAACGGCGCGGGCTTTGGGGGCTCCGCCGATGCGGCAGGCGACGTCAACGGAGACGGGCTGGCGGACGTGGTCTTCGGCGGAGCCTTCGCCGGTGTGTCAGACCAGGGGACGGCGCGCATCTATCTCGGCGCGCGCTCGGGGCCCGAGGCCACGGACCAGAGCGCGAGTGACGGCCCCGCGCCTGCCGCCGCCTTCGGGACCTCCCTCGCCTGGCTGGGCGATGTCGACGGCAACGGCTACGCGGACCTCCTCGTGGGTGGCGAAGGCTACGACGGCGGTCAGGCCGGAGAAGGCGGGGCGTGGATCTACGGAGGCACCGCCGCGGGTCTTGACTGGTCGTCGCCCATTTGGAGCGGCGAGAGCGACCAGCCCGGTGCAGGCTACGGCCGCGTCGTGGCCACTCTCGGTGACGTGAACGGCGACGGGTACAGCGACTGGGCGGTGGGGTCCGATGGATGGGACGAGCCCGCCTTCGCGGACGCCGGAAAGGTGTTGGTCTACCTCGGGGGCCCGGCTCCCCTGAACAGCGCCCCCTCTTGGGAGCAGAGCGGCACCGCGACTGGCGAACGCTTCGGGAGCGACGTCGCTGGCGGTGACCTCGACGGCGACGGATACGCCGATCTGGCCATCGGCATCCGCGCCTTCTCGAACCCCGAAGCTGGCGAAGGCGCAGTCTTCGTCTGGCTCGGTGGCGTTGGGGGGCTCGGTGTCGCTGCCGACTGGAGCGCGGAGTCCGATGAGGTCGGCGCCCAGCTCGGGAGCGCCGTGGCGGTCGTCGGGGACGTGAACGGCGATGGGTACGCGGACCTCGTCGGTGGCGCTCCGGAGTACGTCGGCACGGCCAGCGGGCAGGGCCAGGCATTCCTGTGGCTGGGAGCGCAGAGCCTCCCGGCGAGCCCGAGCTGGTCGGTCACGGGCGCGCTCCTGATCAATCAGGTGGGGGCATCGGTGGCGGGGGTCGG
This sequence comes from Deltaproteobacteria bacterium, assembly GCA_023954745.1. GTDB lineage: Bacteria > Myxococcota_A > UBA796 > UBA9615 > UBA9615 > JAGSHC01. The sequence continues at coordinate 4,391 of JAGSHC010000066.1, forward strand.
CGACGTCAACGGCGACGGTCTCGACGACGTGGCGATCGGAGCGCCTACCAGCAGCAACGTGCTCACCGAGGAGGGCGCCGTGTTGCTCTTCGAGGGCGAGGCCACCAGCAGCGGGCTCGGCGCCGTGTCCGCGGTCACCTACTTCGGGGACAACAGCTTCTCAGGGTTCGGCTCGGCGGTGGCTGCTGCCGGGGACCTGGACGGGGATGGGCTGTACGACGTCGCCGTGGGCTCCCCATCTCAGTTCGTGGGCCGAGGGATCCTCCGGGTCTTCGGTGGCGACGCCTCGAGCTACTCGCTCTCGCCGATCTTCGCGGTCGCCGGGGGGATCGCGACCTCTGACGGTCTCGGCTCTGCGGTGGTCGCTGCGGACGTCAACGGCGATGGATACGCAGACCTCCTCGGGGGCTCGCCGGGCTACGACGCGACTCCAGGCGGGAACGAGGGCCGAGTCACGGTCTGGCGGGGCAACACCGGCGACGGCCGGGGCGATCATCCCCTCGCGCCGGCCTTGCAGGCGGGGTCGATCGGGGCCCCCATCGCTGCTTGGGGTCGGGCGCCCCAAGCGGGGTCCTTCGCCGTGTCGTCCGCTGCTGCGCGCTCCAGTCAGGGGCGGGCGGGGATCGGGATCGAGATCGAGGCGAAGCCCAGCGGAACTCCGTTTGACGGGACCCTCACCACCGTGCAGATGCCCGGGACGTATACCGACTCGACCGTCGCGGGGGCGAGCACGGTGTTGGCGGACGCGAGTCAGGGGAGCGACACCGCGGTGCACTGGCGAGCCCGGCTGCGCTTCGACCCGTCGGACAGCCCACCCACGCTCTGGGGGCCGTGGACCTACGGCGGGAGGACGGGCGAAGATGCCGTGCATCTCCGCACCGGCTGCCTCTCCGACCTCGACCTCGACGGGCTGTGCGATGCCGCGGACCTGGACGATGACGGCGACGGTCAGGACGCCGTGGCCGACGGGGGGCTGGACTGCGATGACGCGGACCCCGCGATCTTCAGCGGCGCGGTGGAGGTCTGTGACGGCGTCGACTCCGACTGCGACGGAAGTCTCGTGGACGAGGACCCCGACACCGACACCGACGGCGAGCCCGACTGCACGGATCTCGACGACGACGGCGATGGGTCGGCGGATGGGGATGACTGCTCGCCGCTGGATGCCGACGCCTTCCCGGGCAACCCCGAGATCTGCGACGGCACCGACAACGACTGCGATGGCTCGGTGCCCGGCGACGAACTGGACGGCGACGCCGACACCTTCCGACCTTGCAACGGCGACTGCGATGACGGGGCCCCCACCGTCTTCCCGGGCGCCCCGGAGCTCCTCGATTGCGTCGACAACGACTGCGACGGCTCCGTCCCCGCCGTGGAGTTCGCAGACAGCGACAGCGACGGCGCGCCCGCGTGTCGGGACTGTCTCGAGAGCGACCCCAGCGTCTTTGTCGGGGCCCTCGAGATCTGCGACGGCATCAAGAACGACTGCGACGACGCAGACGATCCCATGGTGGTCCCCGCCGACGAGGTCGACGACGACGCCGACGGCTTCGCGGAGTGCGAGGGGGACTGTGACGACGCCGATGCCACTGCCTTCCCCGGCGCGTCCGAGACGAGCGGCTCCGCCGCGGACCTGAACTGCGATGGCGTGACGGGCACCGACGTGGACGGAGATGGGGTCAGCGTCGAGGACGGTGATTGCGACGACGACGAGCCCGGGTCGTTCCCGGGCGCGACGGAGATCTGCGATGGACTCGACAACGACTGCGACGGCGTTCTGACGCCCGGCGAGGCCGACGACGTCGACGGGGATGGGGCCCTCGCCTGCCTCGACTGCAACGAGGCGGATCCCAACGTGTTCCCCGGCGCCGACGAGTCCTGTGACGGGTGGGACAGCAACTGCGATGGCTACGTCGGCCCCGACGACATCGACGTGGACGGAGACGGCTGGGCGGTGTGCGCCGGCGACTGCGACGACGGCGACCCGGACGTGCACCCGGGGCGCACCGAGGACGCGGCGTGCTCCGATGGAGTCGACAACGACTGCGACGGCAGCATCGACGTCAACGAGAACCAGGACGGCGACAGCGCTGGGACGTGCGACGGGGACTGTGACGACGACGACCCCCTGGCCTTTCCCGGGGCCGCGGACGACCAGTGCGACGGAGTCGACAACGACTGCGACGGGGTGGTCGATGGTGGGGCTGACGTCGATCTCGACGGCTGGGCGGACTGTGGGCCTGGCACCGACTGCGACGACGACGACCCCGCGGTGTTCCCCGGGGCTCCGGAGCTCTGCGACGGCACCGACACGGACTGTGACCCGCTGACCAACCCGTACGTCGATGCCGACGGGGACGGTGTGACCGTGTGTCCCGAGGAGGACTGCAACGACGAGGCGGCCTTGGTCTTCCCCGGAGCGCCCGAGCTGTGTGACGGGCTCGACAACGACTGCGACGGAGTGGTCGACAACACCCTCGACACCGACGGGGACGGTCTGACCCCGTGCACCGGCGACTGCTTCGAGGGGGAGCCCAGCGCCCGCGCGGGCTTCGACGAACTCTGCGACGGCATCGACAACGACTGCGACCGCACCACCGACGAGGACTGCACCGGGACCCTCGACATCGTCTTCCCGGCCGGCTGCGTGTGCGACGCCAGCGCGCCGCTCGAGCCCCGGGGCGCCCTGCTGCTTCTACTCCTGCTCCCCGCGATGCGGCGCCGGCGCCTCAGTCCACGCGGATCGCGGAGTAGATGATCTCCATGGGCCGGCCGAAGGCCGGACGGCGACCCTGGTACAGCCACAGGTTGATGATCAACCGGTAGCCGTCGCGCGCCTCCCAGGCAGGGTCGGTGTGGCGCCACTCCTCGATCACTCGCCCTCCCTGGGACGAGTGGAAGGCGACACGGTCCGCGCGCCAATCGAGGACGTGCGTCGAGGGCGCGAGGTCGCCGCCCAGGCGAAAGCGGTGCAGCTCGCCGGGGCCGTAGGGGGCAACGGCGAACTGGGCGTTCGGGACGGGCCCCCGCACTCCCCAGCGGGAGAACTCGATGTCCGCCTCGTGCTCGTCGTCGCGATAGACGAAGACTGCGCTGACCGCCTGCGGGTCGAGCTCGTCGAGGGCGGTGGCGAGCTCGACCTCCACATGCAGGGCGTCGGGAGGAAGCTCGGTGCTGATCTCCACCGCGAGCCACTGGCCTCCCTCCCTGCGCAGAGCGAGGTGCAGCCCCTCCTCGTCGACCCACACGGAGCGGGGGTCGTCACTCCAGTGATTGGGTCCAGGGGCCTCTCGGGTGCCCGTCGGTCGGACGACCCACGTCCGCCCCGCGAACTCCACAGAGCGAGCGTCAGGTCCGGCCTCGGTCGGAGGGGCTATACCGGTCCGTGCGGCCACACAGCCCGCCGAGGTGCCTCCCAGGAGGAGGACGACGAGCAAGTATGAGAGCCCTGAGTGTCCTTTGTGACAGCTCTGCAACAGACCGCTCAGCTCCTTGATCTCAGGGACCGCGTCCGCAATGCAGGCGCAACTCGCGGAAGGTGACGAACGCATGGAGTTTGGACTACCCATCCTGGTGATCGCCATCGTCGGCGGCCTCTACATGGCCTGGGCGATTGGCGCGAACGACGTCGCCAACGCGATGGGCACCTCGGTCGGCTCGGGAGCCCTCACCCTCAAGCGCGCCATCATCGTGGCTGCCGTCTTCGAATTTGCCGGCGCCGTCCTTGCTGGCAGCAGCGTGAGCAAGACCATCCGCAAGGGGATCGTCGACCCCGACGCGTTCGCGGCAAACCCCGAGCTGCTGGTCTTCGGGATGACGGCCTCGCTGCTCGCGGCGGCGGTCTGGCTGAACATCGCCACCAGGTTTGGATGGCCGGTGTCCACGACTCACAGCATCGTGGGCGCCATTGTCGGGTTCTCGGCGGTGGGCCTGGGCATGGACGCGGTGTCCTGGGGGAAGGTGGGGGCCATCGTCGCGTCGTGGGTTACCTCTCCGCTGACCTCGGGAATCATCGCGTTCGTGGGCTTCAGCGCGCTGCGCAAGTTTGTCCTGGAGAGCGACGACCCCCTTCGGCGCACGCGGATCGCGGTGCCCTACCTGGCGTTTCTCACCACGTTGATCATCACCCTGGTGACGCTGTGGAAGGGGCTCAAGCACCTCAACCTGGACCTCAGCGCCCAGGGCACCGCCATCGTCGCCATCTCGGTGAGCTTCGTCGGGGCGGTCATCGCGCGGCAGCTGGTGTCCCGCCTGCCAGACACCCAGGACCCCAACGACACCTTCCAGTTCAGCAACATGGAGCGCGTCTTTGCCGTGCTTCAGGTCTACACAGCTTGTGCCGTCGCCTTCGCCCACGGCAGCAACGACGTGGCCAACGCCATTGGACCCCTCGCGGCCGTCGTCGCCACCATTCAAGCCGGCGCGGTGACCGCGAAGTCTGCGGTGCCGATCTGGATGCTCCTCCTGGGCGGCGTGGGCATCGTCGTCGGCCTGTCCACCTACGGGTACAAGGTGATGGCCACGGTGGGAGAGAAGATCACCCACCTCACCCCGTCGCGGGGCTACGTCGCGGAGTTCGCGGCCGCGTCTACCATTGTCGTCGCCTCGCAGCTCGGCATGCCCATCTCGACCACCCACACGCTCATCGGGGCGGTGATCGGAGTGAGCCTCGCGCGCGGCGTCGCAGCCACGAATTTCGGAATCATCGGGCAGATCGCCCTGTCGTGGGTCATTACCTTGCCTGCGGGCGCTGGCTTCGCCGTCGCCTTCTTCTACCTCTTCAAGACACTGTTCGGCTGAGCCACCCCGGGCCCCCGGCCGCGGTGAGCGGTATCGTCCCCGCGTGATTCGTTCTCCCGTCGCCATCGTGCGCCCCGTCCCGCTGTCCATTGGACAGTGCGAGGTCACGCACATCGAGCGGGAGCCCATCGATCCGGACCGTGCCCGCGCCCAGCACGAGGCCTATGTGGCCGCCTTGAAAAAGGCGGGACTCGAGGTCGTCGAGCTTCAGGGGGACGAGGGGCATCCGGACAGCGTCTTCGTCGAGGACGTCCTGATCGACCTCGGGGACGTGCGCGTCCTGACCTCGCCGGGGGCGGAGAGCCGCTACCCGGAGCGAGAAGCGATTCGCGAGGCCTTCGCCCCGGGAGGGCCGCTGCAGTCGTGGGGCCCTCTCGTGGAGATGCCCGAGGACCTACGCCTCGATGGAGGCGACGTGCTGCGGGTCCGAGACGTGGTGTTCGTGGGGGTCTCCAGCCGGACGGACCTTCCGGCGATCCAGTGGCTCGACAAGAACACGCGCGCGGACCTCATTCCCGTCGAGGTCAAGGGAGCACTTCACCTCAAGACGGCGGTGTCGCCCCTCACCGAGAACGTGCTCATCGTGAACCCTGATGCCGTGGACCCGGCAGCCTTTGGATTCATTGATGTCCTTCGGGTCGCGGAGGGTGAGGAGCGGGCGTCGAACGTGCTTCGCTTGCCACCGCGCATGGACCGCTGCACCAGCGACGACCGCGACGAGCGCATCCTGATGCCGGCGGGATGTCCGAAGACCCTGGGCGCGATCCGGCGCTGGGGCGTCCAGGTGACCGAGGTGGACATTGACGAGCTCGAGAAGGCCGAAGCGGGGCTGACCTGCATGTCGGTGCTCCTCGGAGCCAGTTTCGAGTTGGACCTCGACGCTCTTCCACGCCATCGGGGCGCCGAGAGCTCGGGGGGTGGGGAGGCGCGGTGAGCGACGACGAAAAGGGCCACTACGTACACCTGGGCTACCACAAGTGGATGCTCATGGACGAAGCCCGCATGGAGGCCCTCGAGGCGATGGTCGCGGAGCTCGTGCAGCCCGGCGACGTCGTCGTGGACGTGGGAACGGGCACTGGAATTCTTGCGGTGCTGGCGAAGCGCGCGGGCGCGAGCCGTGTCTACGGCATCGACGCGAGCCCCATCGTGCGGCTCAGCCGGCGCATGGTGGAGGCCAACGAGATCGAGGGGGTCGAGCTCATCGAGTCGGACATGGCTCTGGCGATGCTCCCCGGCAAGGTGGACGTCATCTTCAGCGAGTGCCTGGGCAACCTGGCCTTTGGCGACCGCATGTTCCGCAAGCTGGGCGACTTCGCGCAGCGCTGGCTCAAGCCCGATGGCCGGCGCGGGCCGGCGGAGGTTCGCCTCTACGTGCAACCCACGGACTGCAGGCTCTTTGGGGACCCGAGGCCCTTCTGGCGCCGTCCCTACAAGGACCTCGACCTCAGCCCGTTCTTGCCGGCGGTGGAGAGCCAGGTGAGCGTCGTGGACGTCGTCAGCTCGTTCCTGCACAGCGAGCCCCAGCTCGTCGCCAGCTTCGACCCCTTCGACTGCCCCGACTCCTTCGAGCTGGAGGCGTCCTGGGAGCTCCCGGAGGGCAAGACGTGCAACGCCGTCGCTTTCTGGTTCGAGGTGGACTGGGCTCCCGGGGTGACGATGAGCACGTCGCCCTCTGCTCCCAGTACCCATTGGGCCCAGGCCATCCTGCGCGTCCCGGAGCGGACCCTGCTGGAGGGGGACCGGCTCGATCTGCGGATTGGGGTGACCTTCGACGACGAAGAGACGCCCTACTACGAGTGGAGCGGTGGATATCGGACGGCCGACGGAGGGGTGGACCAGCCCTTCTCGCGCAAGGCGAACGACCCCTACAGCGTCGACGGCTGACGGTCTTCGCCCGCAACGGGCGTCACTGCCGGGGCGCGCTCTCGGGAAGGGCCCAGCGCAGACCCACGCCCGTGCTCGCCAGGGCCAGCACGAACCATCCCGACGCCCACGCCCACCATGGGAGGAGCAGCAGCTCCCCCACGGTCCTCGCGTCCGTCGACCCTGCAGCTTGTCCATTCACCAGATGCACGGAACCGAACAGGTTCTGGATGGACGTGATGCTGTTCAGGGCGGTGGCCGCGGCGAGGAACGCGTAGAGGGTGCCCGCAGCTGCCGTGGGAAGTCGGAGCCCAGCGATGAGGAGGGCGCCGCCAATCGTCCCGACTGCGAGGAGGCCGAAGGCGTTGCGGACCCAGAACAGGACCGAGAGCAGCATCAGCGCGCCGAGGAGAGCCAGTCCGATGCGCCCAGCGAGCTCGCGGCGACGAAACACGAGAAGCAGGCCGCCTCCGAGGGCGGTCCCCACGTATCCGGCGCTGGAGACGGTGGCGCGGGCAAGGCGTCCGCTGGTGGCGGTCCAGGCGAGGCCCGACGTGTCGGGGAAGATCTCGATGTGATCGACCCGGCCCCCCATGGCGAGGGCCGCGAGAGCGTGACACGCCTCGTGCACCCAGGTCCCGAAGAGGGAGAAGGGGTAGAGGATGTAGTTGCCATAGGGGACGTTGCTGAGCCCCACGAGGAGGGCGACGGCCAGGAGGAGGCGACCCTCGGCGCGAAGGAAGCGCTCCGCCGCGCGGGGGCTCGAGGTCTCCGCCACGGGGGCGCTCTCAGTCGTCGAGGGTCGCGATGATCTTGTCGGCGATGTCCGCTGCGATGGGCAGACGGAGCGGCGTGCCCGTGCGGCTGTCGTCCCAGGCCTTGTAGATCATGAGGACCCAGGAGAAGAGCCCCACCAGGCCGATGAGGCCGCCGGCGATCATGCCGATGATGGGGATGATGCCGAGCACCGTCGCCGTCAGGCTGAGGCCACCGAACCACGCCAGGGATTGGGCGGCGTGGAAGCGCACGTACTTGTTCTCGGGCTCGATGAAGAGGAAGAGCAGGCCAGTGAGCCAGCCAGCGAGGTAGGTGAGCGGCGCGGTGTAACAGACCTCGAGGCCAATGGAGGTCTTCTCGAGGTGTTGCAGGTCGTTGGACACGGTTCTCTCCGAGGTGTGGGACGGCATACGGCCCGGCCCGGCCAGCATTGCAGAGGCGGCTGAGTCGGTCTCAGCGCATGCCGCGCACGTAGCTGCCATTTGCCACGAAGCGCACGCTGCGGACTGCAGACAGCGGGAAGTTGGGGCACACCCACTCGGGCGCCCCTCCGCAGGTTCGGCCCGAGTTCACCTCGGACTGGGCGGTGGGACGGAAGCTGGCTTGCTCGCAGTCCGCGGCCGTGGGGATCCGGACCTCGTTGCAGGTCTTGCTCACCTCGAACTCGAGGAGGAGGAAGCCGGGGTCGTAGCGATTGCGGGGCGGGTCGATGCAGAGGTAGCGGGCGAGAGACCATGCGTCGAGGGGCTCGCGGAGGCTCGCCTCGTGCTCGGCCAGGGCCTCTGCCGAAGAGAAGAAGACAGGCTCGGAGGCCACGTCGGCCCCCTTGCCGTGGTAGCGGGCATAGGACCAGGGGGTCCAACTTCCAGACGGGTCGTAGCCGTCGAGGAGCGCCTTGACGAAGGCGGGCAGCGATCCCCCGAAGCTCTCCTGCCCGTCCTTGGTGATCTTCTTGATGAGCCGCTCGTTCACGGGCATCACGACGTATCCGGTCTCGGGGCCGGCGACCTTCGGGCCGCGCATGCGAAGCGTCTGCAGGAGGTTCGAGAGTCGCTTCTGGAAGCACGCGGGACAGCCGTATCCGAACTCGTCTGGCGGGCTCCCCTCGTCCAGCAGCCGATCGAAGACCTGCGCGGTCTCGTGGCGGGGAAGGCGCGAGTCTGCGGCCAGATCCATCAGGATGTTGAGGGCGTCGCTCTTGCGTCGCTCGTCGAGACGACTGAGGAAGTACCCGAGGTCCTCGATGGTGGGGAGGCGATCGGCGCGATCGAAGTCCACCTCCGCCTCCTCGGAGGCGGGCTCTGGCTCAGCGGGCGCACGTCCCTTGTCTGCCTTCGCTCCGAGGAGAGCGAGCGCAGCGACGAGCAGCAGGATCATCGATCTCCGACTCATGCACCTCCATGATAGCGACCCTGCCCGTGAAGACCGTGTGCCAACCTATCCTGGGGCACCAACCTGAGGAATCGCCCGCCTTGAACGCCCCTGCCCAGCTCCATGCATCCACCCTGAGTCGCATCGACGAGGTGTCGGCCGAGGAGTGGGATGCGCTGCTGGCGCCGGACGATCCTCCGGTCTTGCGGTGGCACTGGCTCGAGGCGATGGAGCACAGCGGCACCGTGAGACCTGCACGGGGTTGGCGTCCCTGCCATCTCATTCTTCGTCGGGGCGGGGACCTCGTGGCGGCGATGCCGCTCTACCTGCGGGACGACACCTGGGGCGAGTTCGTGTGGAGCGATCCGGTGGAGGAGGCCTGCGAGCAGATCGGCTTCGCCTTCACTCCTCGCGCCGTCTCCACCGTGCCCGCGACCCCCGCAGCGGGTCGCCGTCTGCTGACTCACCCCGACCTCGACCGCCTGACGGGGATGCAGCTGCTCACGCGGACCCTGCTCCAGTTCATGGAGGCTCGGGGTCTCGCCTCGCTCAACGTGCACTTCTGCGCGGACGACGAGGTCACGCTGCTCCGGGAGGCGGGCTTCATCGAACGCAACCAGTGGCAGTACTGGTGGCGGAGCACCGGTGAGACGGACTTCGAGGGCTTCCTGGCGCGGCTCGAGGGCAAGACGCGACGGAGCATTCGCCGGGAACGGCGGCGCCTGAGGGAAGCGGGGGTAGAGATCCGGATGGTCCCCGGGGACGAGGCGCCCGACTCCTGGTTCGCCGAGGCCGCGCGTCTGTACGGACTCACGGCTCAGCGCCACGACGAGGGTGACCAGCTCATCGAGCCGGGCTTCTTCACCCGCATCGGCGAGGGCCCGCTGCGCAGCCAGGTCCGCTTCTCGGTGGGGCTCGAGGCGGGCGAGCTGGTGGGGCTCGCGTTCGAACTGCAAGGCGAGACCGGGCTCTTCGGCAGGACCTGGGGCCTGAGCAAGGAGGTGCCCTACCTGCACTTCGAGGCCGCCTACTACAACAGCATCGAGTACGCGATCAGCCAGGGCCTCACCCGCTTCGAGCCGGGGCATGGCGGCGAGTTCAAGTACAAGCGCGGCTTTCAGCCCACCCAGGTGACCAGCATGCATCGCTTCGCCTCGCCCCGACTGCACGCCGCGGTGGCGGCCTGGGCCGCTCGCGAGCGCGAGTGGGTCGAGGAGCGCCTCGAAGAGCGCCTGGCGAGTAGCGTGCTGAAGGAGCTGGCTCCCGGCTAACCGCCCTTAGGCCTGCGCGACCCTGCGTCGCCGCCGGAGCAGCACCAGCAGCGGCAGGAGCAGCAATCCACTTCGGGGGCCGACAGCGCCCACGGCGGAGCAGCTCCCCCAGGTCGGGTCGACCACCACGAAGTACCGTGCCTCGGACCAGTCCGAGCGCGCACCCTCGGCGTCGATGGCGCGCACGGCCCACCAGTACCCAGCACCCTCGGTGAGGCCCTGAGCGACGAGCTCCCGGGTGGGGCTCGTGGTGCCGGACGCCCCAACGTCTCCCTTGGCGGTGGCCCAGGAGAACTCGTAGGAGACCACGTCGCCCTCGGGGTCCGCCACGGTGGTCACCACCAGGGTGGGCTCTACGTCGGTCACCTCACTGGCGAGGGGGCGGACGAGCTCCGGGACCGGAGGCGCCTCGTTCCCACCGCGCACGAAGAACTCGATGATGTCCGGCGCGGAGGTCTGGTTTTCGATGTCGCGAGCGGAGACTCGGGCGTACCAGGTGACGTTCTCGGACAGCTCGACGCCCTCCACCAGGAGGTCCGTGCTCACCTCGCCGACCGCTCCGGGGAGAGGCTGAAAGGTCAGCAGGTCTGCGGTGTCGAAGGAGGTGCTCGTGTCGATCTCGAGCAGGTGCTCCGCGGGTCCGCCCTCTGGGTCCACCGAGGCGTTGATGCGGAACTCGGGCTGGGTCGTGCCCACCTGCGCGTCGTCCACGGGCGACAGGAAGACCGGGTCCGTGGGGGGGAGGTTGGCGGTCTCGTACCCGAAGGTCTGGCGATCGCTGAACTCAGAAGTCCGTCCCGCCGGGTCACGCGAGCGCACCTCCCACGAGTAGATGGTCTCCTCCACGAGGGCGATGTCGATGAGCCACTCCTCGTCTTCGGTGGAGTCGTCGCCCACGATGACCGCGGACGCGATGGGCTCGTTGGGTGCGGCGCTCGTGTAGAGCCGCACGTCGTACTCCAGAGCGAGACCCTCGGGGCTGGTGGAGTCGAGCCACTCGAGGGCCTCCTCGCCGGTCTGCATCGTGTTGCCGATGACGGGGAAGACGGGCTCGGGGACGGTGGGACCGTCTCCCTCCGTGTCCACGATGAAGGAGGTCACCTCACTCCAGGGGCCCATGACGTAGGCGTCCGACGCCGCGGCGCGCCAGTACACGACGTCGTCGTCGTTGAGTGATGGGGACACAATCCATGACGTGCTTCCCGAGCCTGTCGACACGGCGCTGACCGAGGTCACCAGGGCGCTCAGAGCCTCGTCCGAGTACACCTCGAAGGTGTAACTGAGGGCATCTCCCAGCGGAGAGGTGGCGTTGAGCGCCTCCAGACTGGGCGCCGAAGTCACGACGACCTCGTCGTCGAATGGCGCGGTGTTCACGGGTGCGTCAGGACCGTCGTAGTTCGTCGGGTCCGTCCCGTCCGTGCACTCCACGAGGTTGCTGCGGCCGTCCGAGTCTCCGTCGAGCGAGGCATCCGCGGCGTCCGTGGGGTCGAAGCTCCAGGTGGCCTCGCAGGCGTCCGTCATCCCGTCATCGTCGTCGTCGAGGTCGACGCAGTCGGGCAGTGAGTCGGTGTCGCTGTTGGTGAAGGTGTCCACCAGGGAGCCGTTGCAGTCACTGTCGATGTTGTCGCAGAGCTCGGTGGCGCCAGTGAAGATGGTGTCGTCGGTGTCGTTGCAGTCCGAGCTGTCGGGGTCGCCGTCATCGTCGTCGTCGGTATCGATGCAGTCCGGCAGCAGGTCGCCGTCGGTGTTCGTGAACGTATCGACGAGGTCGTCATCGCAGTTGCTGTCGACGAAGTCGCAGGACTCCGTAGCCCCCGGATAGACGGTGTTGTCGCTGTCGTCGCAGTCGTCGTCGGCGTTGCCGGAGATGCCATCGGCGCCGCAGGCGGTGAACGCGTCGGCGTCGACGTTGAAGCCCTCGTCCGTGGAGCTGTCGCAGTTGTTGTCGATGGCGTCGCAGATCTCGGTCGCGCTGGGGTTGATTGCCGAGGCGGAGTCATTGCAGTCCACGTTGGCGGCGCCGTATTGGGTGACGCAGTCCGTGACGGACCCGTTGAAGGCGCCGTCGCCGTCGCCGTCGAACCCGTTGTCGATGGTGCCGTTGCAGTCCTCATCCACGCCGTCGCAAGTCTCGGTGGCGCCGGTGTAGATGCCGGCGTTCAGGTCGTTGCAGTCGCTGGTGTCAGGGTCTCCGTCGCCATCCGAGTCGAGCGCGAGCACGGTGACGCTCACGCCGGCCAGGCCCGAAGGCGAGCCGTCCAGGGCCACGGGCACGTCAGTGTCTGCGTGATCGACCAGCGTCCCCGCGCTGGCGAGGTGGTCGAGGCCAAAGCTCGTCAGGCTGTTCGCGATGGCGACGCCGCTGATGTTCGCCACGACCAGGTACTCGCCCACGGAGCCCTGGGCCACGCTTCCCCCGGCGACCCCGTTGGTCACGTCGATGGAGAGCACGCCCGCGGCGAGAGTGAAGCTGGAGACGGTGTCCACCAGGGTGTCCGCGCCGTCGAAGGCGCCGTTGCCGTCGTCTCGGTAGATCTCGATGCTGTCGAAGAGCGTGCCGGCGTCGGCGTCGGACAAGGCGACCCCCGCTCCGTCGTGGAGGAAGAGGTCGACCGTGCCGAGCTCCACGTCCAGGTCTCCGGCGCGGCCGAACGTGTGGTCCACCGTGATGCTGAGCACCGCGTCGCCCGTGGTCTCCATGACCCCGAGGGTGGGGGAGACGTCCGTGGTGTTCGCGGAGACCTGCTGCGTCGCGGTCGCTCGCCACTCGTACTCGCTTCCGTTGGAATAGTAGGTGTCCAGCAGCCCATCACGGTTCACGTCGTACATCTGGGCGTTGGCGGCGCTGCTCGCGCTGACGTCCACCTGGGTCCAGGTGGTCCCGGCGTTGCTGTTGAGGTAGGCCACCAGGGTGCTGCTGATGGTCGTGACGACGTCGAGGTCCCCATCGCGGTCGATGTCCACCACGGTGTTGCGCCCGCCGGTGTTCCCCGCGATGGCGTTGTCGCTCCAGTTGCCGGCGACGTTGCCGGGGGAGCCGGGGTTGTCGTACCAGCGCAGGGTGCTGTCGCCCTTGGCCACGATGTCGAGGTCGCCGTCGCCATCGATGTCGGCGATGACCATCGCGCTGTTGCCGGACGTCTCCTGGCCCAGCGCGATGGAGGTGATTGCGATCTCGGTGTAGCTCGAGGAGCAACCCGACCCCGGCGTGTGCTGGTACCAGCGAAGCCCCGGTGAGGTCCCTCCGTTGCGGCCGCCAAGAATGTCCAGGTCGCCGTCGCCGTCGAGGTCGCCGACGGCCACGTCGTTCATGTTGATCCCGCTGCCGCCGTTGAACACGGTGCAGGTGGTCCAGCCGGTTCCGTCCCCGTTGTTGAGGTCGAGCTTCACGTCGCCGCCATTGTTCTGGCCGCGCACCTGGTCGAGGTCACCGTCCTGGTCGAAGTCGACGTACACCGCCTGGCGGGTCGTGGACTGGTTGGTGATGCTCTCGGCGGTGCCGAGGGTGCCGGGGTCCCGGAACTGGTTCGGGAACCACTGGTGGGGAGTGCCGCTCAGGTTGCCCACGGTGATGGCGTCGAGGTCGCCATCGTTGTCCATGTCTGCCGCCTGGGTCTCCTGGGGCTGGTTGATCCCGGCCGCGAAGGTGACCGCGGGGCCCCAGGTGGTGCCATCCCCGGTGAGGTCGAGGCTGTAGAACGCAGTCCCGGCGCTGCCGTCCATGCCGAGGGCGTCGAGGTCCCCGTCCATGTCGAGATCCACCATGTGGGAGCTCTTGGAGTTCCCGATGCCCGTCATCACGTCGTTGGCCGTCGTGGAGAAGCTGATGGTGCCGTGCACCAGCTGGTTCTCGAACCACACGACGTTGCCGCCCGTGGAGCTCGCAGACGCGATGTCGAGGTCGCCGTCGTCGTCGACGTCACCCACCGCGACGTCCACTGCGTCGGTGAGGGCCGCGACGCTGCGCAGCGTCCAGGTGGTTCCGCCGTCGCCGTGGAAGACGTCGACACCCGTCGCTCGCGCCACGACGACGTCGAGGCTTCCGTCAAAGTCGATGTCGACGAGACGCAGCTCGTTGATGTCGCTGGTCCCGGCCGAGATGGTCTGCGGCGCTCCAAAGAGGCCGTCGCCGTCATTGGCGTACCAGACGATGGCGTCGCCGCTTCCTCCGTTGGAGGAGATGACAATGTCTGGCCCGTTGACGCCGTCGATGTCGCCGACGGCGAGGTCCTGCGCGCCATCGAGGTCAGTCAGGTTCGTGGACGTCGTCCAGTCCCCATTGAGGTCATCTGCGTCGCCGCGGGTGTTGAAGAGCACCCGGGTCGTCGGCGTGTCCGAAATGAAGATCAGGTCTCCGTCGCCGTCGCGGTCGAAGTCACCGTGGGAGACGTCGAAGTAGTTGTCCGTCGCTCCGTCGAGGAGGAGGTTCCCCCCCGGGTAGGTGCCGTCGCTTCCATGCTGGAAGAGGCCCGTCCAGCCCGGGCTGACCTGGACCGTGGTGCAGGAGTAGAGGTCGTAGTCGCCGTCGAGGTCGGCGTCGAAAACCGTGACCGCGTCCGCGCCGCCGAGGCCGCTCGTCCCTGATGTGAAGGTTCCCGCACCGTCGTTTGAGGCGATGGCCCAGAAACCGTTGGTCAGCCCCAGGACCGCGTCGGTGCCTCCATCGAGGTTGATGTCGAGGAACTGCACGTGGGTGAAGCTGTCGCCGGGCGCGTAGAGCGTCGACGCTGCGAAGGTCCCGTTCGTGTCGATGTAGCCCACGAGACCATCACTGCTCGCGTAGGCAGCGGCGACGTCGAGGTCGCCGTCGTGATCGACGTCGGCGATGGCGACGCCGCTGGGCGAGGTCCCCGACCCCAGGGTCTGGGCTGCGCTCCAGGGGATCTCTCCTGCTGCGGCTGTGGTCGGAAGCAGCAAGCCGAGGGCGGCGAGCAGGTGCACGGACTGCAAATGACGCATCACTCCTCCTCCTCGGCAGCCGAGTCGTCGTCGTCGTCGGGGTAGATGGAGTCGCCGTCGGGCAGCACGCACGCGGCTGCGAAGGCGAACATCGAGAGCAGGATGAGCAGGCGGGACTTCATGGGAGCCTCCCGGAGATGCCAAATGCGACGGTGTTGGGGTCCGCGACGATCCAGGGCGCGACGGCGAGCCCGCCGTCGGGAACGCTGAGTCCCACGATGGTGAGGATGGCTCCCGTGGCGGCGGTGGCTCCGCCGGCGATGGCGAGGCCGAGGCCGATCTTGTTCTGGGTCACCTTGGCGTCGTAGGCCGTGCGGTCAGGCAGCTGCTCGCCGACCTTGGGCACGCCGCTGTTGAACGCGGACATGTTCAAGCCGAGCCCCGCCGCGGTGATGCCGGCGCCCGCGCCGACCACTGCGAGGCCGATGATGGGGACGGGACCGAGGCGGTTGGCCTCCCGAGCCTGGCGCCGCGCCTTGGCCGCCAACCGCTTGCCGGTAGAGCCGAGGGGCGTGAACTCGCCGTTGCGGTATCGCACGGCGCCGTCGGTGCTCACGAGGACGACGTCGTCCCAGCCCTCGGCCTCGGCCACCCGAGTCAGCCAGGGGCCGTACTTGGCGTCGCCGACCATGAGGCCGCTCCGCAACTGGCCACCCGTGGTGACGAGCAGGCCCTGCTCCGGAAGCTCGTCTCGGGGCGGGACCTTGATCCACATGCCCGTCTGGCTCTTGGGCATCCAGATGACGTGACCACCGGCCAGCATGCGCGGGCTGCCGTCGAAGCCGACTCCGTTGTGCACCACGGTGTCGTCGACCTCGATCACCAGGTTGGCGGGCGGGCTCGCGGTCACCTTGCGCAGCGCCGCCAGGTAGACGGGCTGGGGCGTGGGTGGCCAGTCCTTCGGCCACTCGCGTCCGGGGGCGATGGCCGCGGCTGCGGTGAACGCGGCCTCGGCACCCGGCTTGTTGTCCTCGAAGTACTTGGCGACGCCCTGGAGGAAGAACAGGTTGTAGATGTCGTCCTGCTCGGCGTTCTCCGCGAGGCAGGGCAGCTTGGCGATCACCGTGTCCAGATTCCGCAGAGCATCGCTGTAGCTCATGTCGGCCATCGCGTTCTCGATGCCGACGAGGTAGCCCTTCAAGGGCTTCGCCTTGCGCTTCTCCTCGCAGTGGATCACCTCGGTGGCCCCGACGATGACTGGCTCGTTGTCGGCGACACCGATCCAGTCTGTGATGGGTCCAGCCACGCGAATGTCGGCGTCGCCGAGCTCTTCGGCAGCCGTCGCCGCGGCGGTGGTCGCATCGACGCCGGGGGCGTAGACGACGTGCGTCCCTGCCTCAGCGGTCGTTGGCGCCACAGTCATCGCCAGCACGAGCGCCGCAACGCTCGTGAGCAAGGAATGCACTCTCATCTCAATCCTCCGGGTCCGGCCATCACTTTGTCGCTGCAGCGGCTCGGAACCTATGACGGGCGTATGACAAGACGTGGGCGTCGCCGCATTCGAGCTCTGTTTACCCACGCGAGACCGACCCTTTACCGAGCAGATACACCCCATAGGCGGGCCGCTCCGCATTCTTGGGGTGGAGGTATCGAATGACCCGTTTCGCCCCAATTCTGTTCACTCTCCTGCTTGCGCCCGGCCTCGCTCAGGGCGCTCCCCCTGCCGAAAACCCAGACACCACCGAGGAGGAACCTCGCGTCATCTATGACCAGCGGCAGGAAGTCGAAATGGATGACCTGCGCGTGGACTCCCAGGTTAGCAAGCCGCACGGCGCAGGGGTCGTGGCGCGGAGGGTCCGGTCCTGGAAGCCGCTGCTCGATCTGCGGGCCAACTTCGATGCGGAGATCGTCGGCTCCGTGCAGTCCATCAGGTAATCCGCGGCGCGGGCTCCCTCTGCGTGCCTGCTGACAGCGCCCTCCGTTACGCTCGCGACGGGAGGTTCCCCTGGCTTTTTCGCGACGCGAGATCTTCAAGTTCGGTGGCTTGACCGGCCTGCTCGCCACCGCTGGGTGGCAGGTCTGGGGCAAGGCGGCGGGCGGTTCCGGCTCAGGTCAGGTTCCGCGCGCCTTCTCTCCCTGGCAGATGGCCACCCTCGAGCGTGCCTGCGCTGCGTCCCTCGAAGACGCGGACGCGGCGGTGGTCACCGCGCGGGAGCTCGACGCTCACTTCGCCACCACCGGGGCCGAGGTCGCCCCCGACTTCGCTCTCGCCCTGGCGGTCATGGAGTTCGGCCACGCGGGGCGGCGCTTCAGTCGCCTCTCTCTGGACGAGGCGGCGGAGACCCTGGACGCGTGGGCGCGCAGCAAGGTGGGGGTGCGGCGTCAGATCGCCAAGGCCTTGAGGGATGCAGCTCGGTTCACGTGGTTCGGTCGCGAGGAGACCTGGGCGGCGCTGGACTACGACGGGCCCTGGATCCGATGAGCAACCCGCGCTCTGGACGCTTCGAAGACGTCGTCATTGGCAGCGGAGCCGGCGGTGCCGTGATCGCGGCGCGACTCGCAGAGGCCGGGCGATCCGTCGTCCTCCTCGAAGAGGGCCCTCGGGTCGGACGGGCGGACTTCAATCAGCGCGAAGGCGCCATGTACTCGCTGCTCTATCGCGATGCCGGAGGCCAGGCCACCGCGGACGGCGCGATCTCGGTCATGCAGGGGCGCTGCTTGGGCGGCAGCACCACCATCAACATGGGTGATGTCGTTCCGATGGAGACGGCGGTGCTCCAGCACTGGCGCCACCACTTCGGGTGGAGCGACTGGGGTGGGATCACCGACGACGATGTGCATCGCGCCGCGCAGCGCGCGAAGACCGACATCGGCGCGTCGCGCATCACCGACGCCGAGGTCAACACCAACAACGGCCTGCTCCGGGATGGGGCGAAGAAGCTCGGGATCGCCGGGCAGCCGCTCGAGCACAACCGCACCGGCTGCGTGGGGAGCGGCTACTGCCTCATCGGTTGCGCCTACGACGCCAAGAAGGGCACTCACCTCAGCTACGTGCCGCGCTTCGAGGCTGCGGGCGGCGAGGTGTGGTGCGACGCGCGAGTCGATCGAGTCGAGCACGGCGCGGCGGGCGTGGTCGTCTCGGGGGTCGCGGTGCGGGTCGAGGCGGAGCGGGTCTTCGTGTGCGCGGGGACGATCCATACCCCGGGCATCCTCGAGCGCTCGGGGCTCGGCGGTGGGCAGGTGGGTCGGAACCTGAGTCTGCAGCCACAAGGGCCTGTACTGGCTGTGTTCCCCCACAAGGTCGACCTGCATCGCGGGATCCCGCAGTCCTTCGGCGTCGACGGCCCGCTGGAGGTGAGCGTGGAGCGAGGCCTGGGCGGCTTCACCATCGAGGGGGTCGCCGGGGGCCCGGCGATGACGGCGTCGCTCGTGCCGCTCCCCATGCGGGAGCTCAAGCCGCTGCTGGGTCTGTATCGACAGTCTGCGGCGGCGCTCTGCCTGGTGCCGGATCGACCCTCGGGGCGTGTGGTGTGGTCGAAGGGTCGCCCCAAGATCCACTACGCGCCGACCGCGGAGTACACGGCACGGTTGCGAGAGGCGCTCAAGATGGGGGCGCGCTGCTACCTCGAGGCGGGCGCGTCGGCAGTCCGCATCCCTGTGGTGCACGGCAAGGAGATTCGGAGCGAGAAGGACATCGCGTCCATCGACGACTTGCCGTTGCGGTCCTGCGACCTCTCGATGATCTCCGCGCACCCCCAGGGCACGTGCCGCATGGGGCCCGACGGCGCGGTGGGCATGGACTTCAAGCTCAAGGGCACGGACAACGTCTACGTGTGCGACGCGTCCCTGTTCCCCACGACCTCGTCGACCCACACGATGGTGCCGGTGATGACGATGGCGCATCTTCTGGCGGGTCAGCTGGGCGCCTGAACCGGCGCCGGGGGGCCGACGCCTCAGGCGGCGTGGGAGTCCAAGACCTTGGCGGGAGCCCCCCGGAGCGCGTAGCGGTCACGCAGATGGGCGTGCACCTCCCCGCTCTCCTCGTCCACCAGCCACTGCATCGCCATCTTGCGCGGCACCTCCACGACCCCGGGCTTCTCGTAGGTGCCAAACACGTGGTCCCACACGGGGGTCGTGACCCCGTGGTTCATGCGCGGGTTGTGGAAGTGGTGCCAGAAGTGGTGGGTGCGCGCCCAGCGGCCATACGGACCGATCCCCTCGAACACGTGCTCGAGGCGATGGATCAGCTCGTAGGTCAGGTAGAAGCCCACGAAACCGCCGACGAACGCGACGCCCAGCCGAGGGCCGGCCAACCACACCGCAGGACCGATGAGCAGGGCCGTGGCGAGCAGCGCTGCCCCCCCCTTCTTCCAGGCGGGAGCGAAATAGTTGCCCTTGCCATGGTGGGCGATGTGCTCCTTGCCGAAGGGGTTCTTGAGCTTCTTGGGGTTGTGCCCCAGCTCGCGATGGATCCAGTACTCGGCGAGGCTCCAGCCAGAAGCGCCGAGGAAGAGGGCGAAGCAGGTGCTGAGGAGGGTGGCGAGGCTCATGACGGGGACTCCGGGTCGAGGCCACCGACCCGATCGACGAGGTCGCCGAGGGCCGTGATGGCGTCGAGGTCAGCAGAGAGGGTGGTGGGGTCTGCGCCCCAGCCCAGGAGGAGGGAGCGCAGGCTGACGACGACGAGACGGTCGAGGTCGGCGACGACAGGTACGCGCGCCTCCTGCTTGCGCAGCTGGAGCAGCCCATGGACCGAGGCGAAGAGGATGACGCTGCGCTCGCCGGCGTCTCCCATGGATGCAGGGGGCGCGTCTCCGACATCGAGCGCGCCGGCCTCGACAGCCTCGCGCAACGCGAGCACCAGCGGCATCAAGACCGAGCTCATGGCCTGACGGGGGGAGGCTGCCTCCTCCTCGTCGGGCACCAGCAAGCGAGGGTCCGCGAGGAGGAGCGAGAGGAGCCCGAAGCGGTTCGGGGCGTGGCGCGCGAGGTCGCGGTAGGTGAAGAGAGCGAGGAGCACCCGCTGGAGGTGCGCGTCCCCGGGGACCAATGTGCTCGTGCGCTCGAGTACGCCCGCGAAGCTCTGAATGAGGCGCGTGGTGAGGGCAGCGATGAGGGCGTCCTTGGACGCGAAGTACCGGTAGAGAGCCCCAGGCGTGTAGTCGAGGGCGCGCGCGAGCTTGTGCATGGAGAGGGCGTCGAAGCCGCCAGCGACCACGAGGTCCATGGCCCCGTCGAGGATCCGCGCGAGGTTGCTCTCGCGGCGGCGCTGTCGAGGGGTGGGAGGGCGCCCGGGGGTCGCTGAAGCGTGACTCATGTTCACAAAGTAAACAGTGTTTACGCTTTGTGCAAGAGACGCTTCAGACCTGGGTTCGTCTGCCCCTGGTGACTACCTCTGTCCGCAGGCGAACGCCGTCCAGCCCGCGCTCCCCGAGCTGCAGGTGATGTCGTCCCAGCCGCCAGCCGCGCCCTGCTGGGCCGTCAAGACCGCGCAGTCGTTGCCACCCCCACCGCTGTCCGGCTGGCCCGTATCCCAGTTCTGGTAGGTCACGGGCGACCCGTCGGTCCAGTAGAAGGTCCCCGGGCTGCCTTGATCCGTGTAGCCGATCCAGGGGTCCTGACTCGGCTGGCCCGTCGCGACCAACAGGTTCACCACGAAGGTCTCCTCGGCGGCGCTCTGGAAGGTGGCGAGCCCGTCGTACCCGGCGCTCTGGCACGCGCTCTGGGCGTCGAACCAGTCTCCGTTGTCGAGGCAGACGACGTAGTAGGTGCCGTTGAGATCGCCCGCCTCGCAGTCCATGCCATCGCAGTCGCTGTCGATGCTGTCCGTCGCGGTGTCCCCGGCGGTCGGGTAGACGTTCGGATCCGTGTCGTCACAGTCTCCCGCCTCGGGCACGTAGCCGCTCGGCGCCGCACAAGAGATCACCTCCGTCGCGAAGTCGCCGAACCCGTCGCCGTCGTTGTCCAGGTACCAGGACTCGTTCTGGCAGACGGTCACTGTGTCGGCCCCCGGAGCGGTGGTGACGGTGCCGTCGGTGGCGGTCACGTTGCAGGTCCACAGGTCCTGGTCGGCCGTGAGGCTCGCCGCCACCGTCGGACCGGAGACCCCAGCGGGAGAGCCATTGACGTCCCAGTCCCAGGAGTGGCTCAACGTGTCGAGAGGATCCGGGTCGGTGGACGGGGCGACGAGGGCGCACGTCAGATCGTCGTCGGGGTTTGGGGCAGCGGGCAGGATGGACACCGTGGGACTCGTGGGTGCGCTATTGAGGACCGAGGTGGGCGGACTCGCCGCGGGCAACCCGAGGGAGAAGCCGTCGTTGGGGGTGACAAAGCACTCGACGGTGTCGCTCTTGTCGAACCACTGGAGGCCCGAGAGGGTGTCGGTGAGCACAGGCACCACCGTTCCATTGACCTCCCAGGCGTAGTCCAGGGTCACCGGGTCGCCATCGGGATCGGACCCCACCGCCCCGACACAGGAGGCGAGGGTGTCGGTGTAGAGGGCTCCGGGGCTGATGCTGGGAGGGGTGGCGCTGGGGGCGCCGTTCCCCACGAGGATCGATGCCGAGGCGGTGGGTCCGTCGGACCAGGGATCCGAGGCGAAGACCGTGACCTCCCAGGTGTCGCCCTGGGCAGTGTCGCTGGCGGGGATGGTCGTCAACCCGTCGAAGCTGGAGTCCGGGACGCCGTCGATGGCCCAACTCCAGGTGTATGTGAGGGGATCGCCTTCGGGGTCCGTCGCCGGCGTGGGGAGCGTCGCGGTGAGGTCATCCCCCGAGGCGGGCGGGTTGGGCGAGATCGCGACCACCGCCGCGGAGGGAGGAGCGCTGACTGTCAGGACGACGGAGTCGGAGCCGGAGAGGCCTCCCGTGTCGGTCGCGGTGACGGTGAGGACGTGCTGGCCCGCCGACAGGTTGGGGGTGGCCCCGCTCTGGAAGCCGGTCGAGTCTGCAGTGTCTGGCCCAATGAGGCCGTCGAGAGAGGAATCCCAGACGATCTCGAGGTCTGTGGGCACGTCCTGGACATCCGACACCTGGGAGTTCACCGAGACGTAGCTGCCCAAGCCCACGGTCGAGCCGTCCACGGGGGCGAGGATGGTGATGGACGGCGGGGATTCGATCACGAGACTGACCGTGTCCGCGCAGGTGACCCCGACTTCGTCTGTGACGACCATCGTGATGGTGGGCGCGCCCCCGCCGAGCGACGTGGTGTCGAAGGTGACGGTGCCGGAGTCCGCCGGGATCGAGTTCCCGATGACCCCGTCCACGGAGGAGGTCCACTCCACGGAGAGGGAGCTGGACGGCACGTCGGCGTCGGTGGCGGTCCCCACGAACTGGATGTTCTCCCCCGTGGTGAACTCCTCTCCGTTCTCGGGGAGGTCCAGGGAGCACTCGGGCGGCGAGTTGGGCCCACGGACGGTGAACGCTGTGGCGGCCGAGGAGCTCTTTCCTTCGGTGTCGATGACCGTGAACTCGAGGCTGTGGGGGCCCTCGTCGAGCGCGACGATCTGCGAGTTGTAGCCAGCGTCGTCGGCCGACTCCCCCTCGACGAGCAGCTCGCCGTCCACGGTCCAGCTGACAATCAGCTCCCCGGACTCATCCTCGGCGTCGGAGACCACCCCGATGAGCGGCACATCCACGTCGGAGTGGTAGATGCCCTCGGGCGTGGGGTTCAACACGAGAGCTTCCGGGGCGGAGTTCTCCAAGACGGTGATGGTGACCGCGTCGCTGCCGATGCCTCCCCGCGGATCCACGACCCGCAAGGTGATCACGTGCTCGCCCAGCTCCTCCAACGTGAGTGCGAGGGCGGTGCCCCCGGCGTCGTCGTCTGGAGGCCCTTCGAAGAGCTGTCCCTCGATCGACGAAGACCAACTGACCAGAAGGTCGGACACACGAGTTCGGTTGTCATCTACGAACCCGCGGACCTCGATCACCTCCCCCTCCCGAAACACGGAGCCCGTCTCCGGGGCGAGGATCGACGCGCCAGGGGCGTCGTTGAAGGTGGCAAAGGCGCCGTCACTGCAACCTGCAGTGATCAGCGCCAGACTCAGAAAACTCAAACGAACCAGGTCCATCGGACCTCCGGACCCCTACCTCTGGACTCAGTATACCCGGTGCGACGCGCCCCCCTGCAACACTCTTGTACGTGCAGTACTTCATGCTGAACAAACCGCCGAAGACCATCTGTGCGCGCCGTGACTTCGCGGACCGCTCGACGGTCTACGACCACATCCCCGGTTGGTATCCCGATCTGCCCCACGTGGGACGGCTCGACTGGGCGACCGAAGGTTTGCTTCTGTTCACGGACGACGGCCGCCTCGCTCAGGGCCTGCTCAACCCGACCTACAAGGGCAGTGCCGACGCCGCGTCCGTCGCGCCCATCGAGAAGGTCTACCGAGTGAAGGTGAGGGACCGCCTCGACCCCGACGAACCTCGTATCAGGCGGATGGAGCTGCCGCTGTCGTACCCCGGCGGCATCGAGACGAGGCCGGCGCGGGTGCGCTTCCTGGAACTGCGCACCCGCGCGACGTGGATCGAAGTGACCATCACCGAGGGGCGCAATCATCAAGTGCGGCACCTCTGCGCGCGCTCGGGTTTCCCGGTGCTCAAGCTTCGGCGCGTCCGGCTTGGGCCTCTGGAGCTGGGCGACCTCACCATGCGGTGGTGTCGCCCCCTCACCGACGAAGAGGTGGCCGCGCTCTACGCCGTCGCCTTGCCCGAGGATCCGCGCCCTCCCATGGAGCCGATCCCCTCGAAGCCCACCATGTAAGACCGCGGAAGGGTCCAGGCCCTCGAGGCGCCTTCTACGCTGCGAGCAGCGTCGGGACGTCTTCCGACCGGGAGTCTTCATGCGAATCCATCTGCTTGCCCTGCTCGCTGTCCTCCTCCTGTCCTGCTTCGCCGTGGCCACGGCTGGCTGCCCGGCGGGGGACGACGACGACTCGGGGGCCAACGACGACGACGCGACCGGTGACGACGACGACAGCGGCGACGACGACGACGCGACCAGCGACGACGACGACAGCGCCGCCCACGGCGACGACGACGACAGCGCGGCCGGGGATGACGACGACGACAGCGCGGCCGTGGATGACGACGACGACAGCGCGGCC
>JAGSHC010000151.1 GCA_023954745.1 Deltaproteobacteria bacterium
AGTCCCACTCGTAGGTCGCGATGGTGCCGTCCGGGTCACTCGAGCCGTTGCCGGAGAGAGCGACGGGGATTGCGATGTTGCCCGTGTAGGGGCCGCCCGCATTCGCCACCGGAGGCAGAGACGGGATCGTGATGGTCGTCGATACGACGCTCGTGCCGCCAGCGTCGTCCGTCGCGCGAAGCGTGATCGTGTAGGTGCCCGAGCTGGTGAGCGCGGGGCAGACCGCCGCGGCGGTGGCCTGGGGTCCGATCTCGAAGACGCCATCGCCGTTGCAGTCCCACTCGTACGAGACGATGGTGCCGTCGGGGTCCGTGGCGGAGCCGTTCACAGGCGTGGGCGTGCCGTTCACCCCGTTGTAGGGACCCGTGGTGGTCACCACCGGCGGCTGGTTCAGGGGAACCGTCAGACCGAGAGGGCACGTTGCCTGCAGGTTCTGGCTGTTGGTGACGATGACCGTCGCGGCGTAGGTCTGGCCGAAGTCACTCGCGCTCGGCGTCCAGTTGAACGTCGACGTCGTCCCGGAGGGGCCCGACGTGGGAGACAGCGAGCTGGCCGAGGGCTGCCCGGTCACGGAGAAGGTGACGTTTCCGCCCGTGGGGTTCGAGCCGACGAAGCTGGTCGTGAACGGGCTCCCCACGCTCGTGTTGAAGTTCCCGCCACCGGTGCAGGTGGGGGGGGATCCGGTGACGATTTCAATCATCCCGTCGAAGGTGGTGATGCCGCCGTACGCGTCCGTGACCCGAAGCGAGTAGGCCCACAGGTTGCCCGAGCTGGGTGGCGTCCCCGTGAGGACGCACGTATTCGGATCGAGGTTGAGCCACGAAGGACGGAACGGAGAACTGGAGCTACCGGTGGTCGCCTGGGCGGTGGTGGACCAGGCGCAGCTGAAGCTCTCGTTCGGGTCAGGATCGACAATGGCAAGGGCCACCGTGTTCTGGGCCCCTCGCACCATCTGAAGAAGCGCGGCCGTCCCGACGGCTGGAGACGCGGTGTTGGTCCCGCCTAGGGTCACCCGGCTCTCGACCCGGAACCATCCGTTGGCTCCGTTGGAGAGCTGACCGATGCGGCAGCAAGACCGGAAGTAGACGGTGTAGTTCGCACCGCTTCCGCCGTACGTCTTCGTCGTCGTGTCCTGATACGAGGTGTACCCGAGCCCTGTCGAGTCAGTGAAGCTCCCGATCAGGCCGTACGGCGACATGGACTGACTCGTGCCGTCGCCGAAGACCAGCGAAATCGACGGAGACACGCGCCACGAGTGGGTGACATTGAACGTCACCGTCCGCGAGCTGGTCGAGGGCCTCGTCCAGGTGATGGTTCCACCGCGGAAGTGACTTGCTTGCGCCAGTGTGGGGGCGGCCAGGAGCGCGAGTCCACACAGGACGATCGCGAAACGAAGGATGCGATTCATTTGGTCTTCCACCTCTGCTGCTGCCCGACGATCCCTTGTCGGACGCACGCGTGCTTGAACTGTACCTATGTCACGAATCCATCGCAGAGATCAATCAGAGGTTGAGATGCAGCGTGGCCGCACTCTGGGTGCTCTGCTAGATCACGCAACCCCCCGTTGAGGAGTCGCTCCGATGCACGACCTGACCCTTTATGGCTACTGGCGCAGCTCGGCCACTTGGCGCGTCCGCATCGGGTTGCACCTCCTCGGAGTGGGGTACGAATACGCACCTGTTCACCTCGTTCGCGACGGGGGAGAGCAGTACATGGACGACCACATCCGGAGGAATCCTCTGGGGCAGGTCCCGGTGCTTACCTGGAACGTGGACGGCCAAGAGCATCGGCTGGCTCAATCTCTGGCCATTCTCGAATATCTCGACGAAACCACCCCCGGGCAGATTCTTCCGACAGAGCCCTTCGCCCGCGCCCGAGCTCGGCAGCTCGCGGAGATGGTGAACGCAGGCATTCAACCCATGCAGAACCTCTGGATGACGCGGGCGATCACTGCCGGTGGTGCTGATGGACGGGGCATCGCGCGGGAAGCGATCCGTCGTGGTCTGGCGGCGATGCAGGCCGAGTGCGATCTCGCCGCCATGCTCCCGACCTCGGCCCAGCCGCGAACCTGGCTCGTCGGTGACTCGCCCACCATCGCGGACATCTGCCTGATCCCGCAGCTCTACAACGCGCGTCGATTCGACATAGATCTCTCCCCGTTCCCCGCCCTCACCCGCGTCGACGCTCTCGCCGACAAGCACCCGGCCTTCAGGGTTGCACGGCCCGAGGCGCAGCCCGACGCTCTGCACCCCACCGACTGACAGGAGCCTCCCATGCCCAAGCTCGAGACCCTCGGAATCAAGCGACTCGACTCCTTGCACTACTACGTGCACGACATCGAGCGGGTGCGCTCGCTCTTCGTCGACAAGATGGACTTCACGGAGATCGGGGCCTCGGGCGAGGCGATGAACCGGCGCGGCAAGCAGCGGTCAGTGGTCTTCAACGCCGGGGAGGCGACATTCGTCTTCGCCGAGCCCATGGGCGTCGGCGGAGCTGCCTGGCGCTTCTTGAAGAAGCACCCCGAAGGCATCGGCACCCTGGTGTTCGAGGTCGAGGACATCCACCACGCCTACAAGCTGCTGGACGAGCGCGGCGCGACCCTGATGGGCGAGCCGGAGTCGTTCGAGAACCTCGGCACCAACTGGACGTTCTCCATCACGACCCCCTTCGGCGACACGACGTTCCGCTTCGTGCAGCGGGAGAACCCCGACGGGGGCTTCCCCGACTACGTGCCCCACGACGAGCCCCGCGGCGGCACGAACAAGTTCGGCTTCCACGAGGTGGACCACATCACCAGCAACTTCCTCACGATGAAGCCGGCGCTCCTGTGGATGCAGCACGTCATGGGGTTCGAGGAGTACTGGGAGGTCGCCTTCCACACAGACGACATAAACCAGAAGAACCGGGTGAAGCACGGTTCAGGCCTGAAGTCCGTTGTGATGTGGGACCCGAATTCGGGGATCAAGTTCGCCAACAACGAGCCGGCCCCGCCGAACTTCCGGGCGAGTCAGATCCACCTGTTCGCTGAGGACCACCGCGGCGCGGGGATCCAGCACACCGCCCTCACCGTCCCAGACATCATCGGCACGGTCCGCCAACTGCGGGATGCGGGCGTGGCCTTCATGCCCACCCCCGACACCTACTACGACATGCTCCCCGCGCGTCTCAAGACCATCGGAGTCAACGAGATCGAGGAGGACATCGAGGTGCTGCGCGAACTCGAGATCCTCGTCGACGGTGGGGCCAACCTGGAGTACATGCTGCAGATCTTCCTGCAGGAGCAGGCGACTCAATTCAAGGCCGCCGAGGCCGGGCCCTTCTTCATCGAGGTGATCCAGCGCAAGGGTGACCGTGGTTTTGGAGCCGGGAACTTCCGCGCTCTGTTCGAGAGCATCGAGCGACAGCAGGTGGCCGCCGGGCGTATCTCGTGATCGAGCGCCTCGTCCGCGGAGAGGTGCCGGCGAAGCACCACATCACCCTGCGTGATGGCGACGGGCGGCTGCGGTGGGAAGAGTGCATCACCCGCGACGGCTTCGATGGCGCCTACACGATCGCCTATCACGAGGAGCGGCCCCACGAGCAGCGCCTGGCGCCGACTGCGCACGGCTGGCCAGTCCCCGTCGCGGCGCCTGAGCAGCCGCTGGCGAAGCGCCACTACCCGAGCCAGACGATGTCGGCCCCCGGGGGTCCGCAGATCGACGCGCGCGTCCCGATGATGTTCAACCGCGACGTCGTGATCGCGGTGTCGCATCCCTCCGAGCCGGACCCCGTCTACTTCACGAACGGGGACGCCGACGACCTCGTGTTCGTCGCTGAGGGTGGGGGTCTGCTCCGCACAGTGCTCGGCGATCTGCGCTTCGAGCGACACGACTACGTCTACGTGCCGCGGGGGTTGCAGCATCGCTGGATTCCCGATGCCGACGTGCCGCAGACGTGGCTTCACTTCGAGTGCCTGGGCGGGATGGGGTTGCTCAAGCAGTGGCGCAACCCCACTGGGCAGCTGACCATGGATGCGCCCTACTGCCACCGGGACTTTCGGCCCCCGGAGTTCGTAGGACCTCTCGATGAGGGGATTCGTCAGCTGGTGGTGAAGCGGGGAGGCCGGTTTCACGGGTTCAGCGTGAAGCACTCGCTGCTGGACGTCGTGGGCTGGGACGGCGCCATGTGGCCGTTCGTCTTCCCCATCACCAACTTCCAGCCACGTGCGGGGCTCGTGCATCTGCCGCCGACGTGGCACGGGACCTTCGCGACCCGCGGGGGGCTCATCTGCAGCTTCGTCCCCCGCGTGGTGGACTTCCACGAGGACGCGATCCCTTGTCCATACCCGCACTCGAGCGTCGACGTCGACGAGTTCCTCTACTACGTGGAGGGGAACTTCACGAGCCGTCGCGGCGTGGGTCCGGGGTCCATCTCCCATCACCCTGCGGGCATCCCTCACGGGCCCCATCCCGGCGCCTACGAGGCGAGCATCGGCCACCCTCGCACGGACGAGCTTGCGGTGATGCTGGATGTGTTCGAGCCGCTGGTCCCGACCCCCGCTGCGCTGGCCATCGAAGACGCCGCCTACCACGACTCGTTCATCGAGTAGGGGCCGAACCTCAGTTCGGAGGGGGCGGACCCTCGGGGCGTGCCAGCAGGCTCTGCTGAATCTCCCCGGGCAGCTCCGGGCTGAAGCAGCGACGACACCGGGCCTCGTAGGCCTCGGTCTCGCCCACGAGGACCCGCTCCGCGCGATTGACGATGCGCTGACTGCGGTTCGCGGGGTTGCCGCATCGCATACAGATGGCGAGGTTCTTGGTGACGAACTCGGAAATCGCCATGAGGGTGGGGACCGGCTCGAAGGGCTGCCCGCGATAGTCCTGGTCCAGACCCGCCACGATCACACGGCTGCCGCTGTTGGCGAGGGACTCGACCACCGGCACGACGTCCATTCCAAAGAACTGGACCTCGTCGATGGCGACGACCTGGCGGCCCTCTCCCATCTTCCAGATGTCCTCAGCCTTCTCGACGAGGTGCGCCTCCAGAGACAGGCGGGAGTGGCTCACCACTTCGGTGCTGGAGTATCGCTGGTCGATCTTGGGCTTGAAGATCGCCACGTCCTGGCGGGCATAGCGAGCCCGAACCACCCGCCGGATCAGTTCCTCGGTCTTGCCGGAGAACATGCACCCGCAAACGACTTCGATCCATCCGGTGCCCTGCACCATCGTGGGATGCATTCCACGCTCCTGTGAGGTTGAGACGCGCGGACGCTACCCGCGCAGCGAGTCCGGGGGAACCGAGAACCCCACAAAGTGCCGGGGATGGGGAGTTGCTCCGACCGACAACCGCCGGCGGCGCAGAGAGCGACTGGCTCAGCGCTCGCTAGGGGAGGCGGAAGCGGGTGCGGTCCGTGTCGTCCCAACCCAGGTACGTGACGCCATCTTCCACGTCCACGCGGCGGTACTGGGCGAAGCCCTGGAACACCTCTGGAGGGAGCGGGGTCGTCGCCCAGGGGTTGTGCAGCACGCGCAAGGAGAACACGACCTTGTCGCGCTCCCACTCCTTGTCCACGAGCAACAAAGCCGAGACCTTGTCGAAGTGCTCGTTGACGAAGAGCCCGTACTTCGCGCTGTCTCGCCGGTATGCCTTCAGCCGCTCGGTGCGTCCGCCCTGGGTCGTCCAGTTGAACGCGTAGTCGGCCTTCCCGTAGATGTAGTCGTGCAGGAAGGACATGGGCAGAGCCCAGTCCTCGTTGCTGAACACGCTCGCCACGAGGGGCAGATCCTTGAGCGGACTGTCGTTGCTCTCGTTGACCAGGGTCGTCACGCACTCACCGACCCGGTCGAGGACCTCCGGCGCGCGCAGCGGGCTGATTCGGAACCGAACGAGATCCCGACGGTCCTCGTTGAGCTTGTCGAGAATCGAGAACTCGAGGTGGATGTTGTCATCCCGGTACTCGGCGTACTTGCCGTGCCAGGAGCCATCGTCCAACGAGTCCAGCCACACCTCGAGCGCGCGTTTGATCGGGCGCGGGTCGAAGTCGTACGGCAGCCACTTCTTCAGGTAGACGCTGAAGTAGTAGTGGTGATGAATCTGGTTGAGCTCACGCACCAGGTGGCGGTACACGCTCATCGACCCGCGAATCTGCACCTCGGGTAGGTACGAGATCACTCCGAGACCGAAGGGCTGCTGATGATGCTTGGCTTGCGCCTTCATCGTGCCCGCGGGCACCTCGGAGTACTCCTCCACCGAGATGCGGTGGTACCGCAGGATCTCGTGCACGGCGAGCTCGCCGAACGCCTGGAAGAAGACCTCGTTCTCGAGCGACCGCAGCCGGTCGGAGAAGTGCTTTTGGGCGCTCCCTCCGATGTGGCCGTACCAGTTCTCGATCTGGTTGCGGAACTGCACGATGGCTGACTCGTCACGCGTCAAGAGCGAGACAAGGAACGACGGGTGAGGCCGCGGAAGGTCCGCGAGCTCTGCCTGAAGGTCGGATGTGTAGAGAGCTGCCTGGCTCAAGTGCGCTCCGTGGCCCGTGTGCGCAAACCCCTTCGCGCGCAACAAACCGCCGTGGAGTCTACACGCTGGCTGTTCGCGGACGCAAAGAGGAGGAGCGACTGACGCCGCGGTGGATTTGCGAGCGCAATGGGCGCAACCTGTCCGGTACGACATGCAATTCGAGGACTTGGCCCGCAATGTCCTGGACGCCCTCGACGATGGGCTCCTCCAGGCTCTTTACCGTCTGGCATCGGTGGAACCCACCGACGTCATGGCCGATCTCGCCGCCCGTGGGCGTCCTGTGGACAGCATCGAGGAGATCGCCCGACTGCCGGTCGAGGTGATTGATCCTTTGGCGGCGAAATACATCCGAGAAACCTCTCGATCAGCCGCCATCTCCGGGATCTCGCTCGGGATCGGGGGATGGGTTGGCGTCCCTCCCGGGTTGCTTCATCTGACTGTGCTGATGCTCCGCCTGGCCCAACGCCTCTCCGTCGCCTACGGGGTCGACTTCCGCACCAGCCGCGGCGAGATCGAGCTCTGGAAGTCGCTGGCTCATGGAGTCGGCGCGGATGTGGACTGGGAGGGCACGGAGGCTGAGCTCATGCGCAAGCTCCCCGCGGTCGTGACGGGGACCGGAGCCCTGACGAACCCCCTGCTGCTCAAGGCGGCCCAGGCCGTGCTGATGCGCGTCGCCGTCACTTCCGGTGCGCGGCTCACTCGATTCGTGCCGGTGGTGGGCGCCGGATCAGGAGCCGTTTTGAATTTTCTCGAAGTTCATCGGGTCGGCCGTCGTCTCAAGGAGAACTGTCGGTCGCGCCACGCGATCGTCGGCTTTGACCCACGATCCGCCGTCGAGGTCGAGATCCTGCAGGGTTGAGACACGGCCGGTAGGCTCGCGCCGCCGGATTCGCTGGAGCTGTTGGAGTTGTTGGAGTTGTTGGAGTTGTCGCTGATGCCCGCTTTGCTGCTGTCTGCCGATATGTCTGTCTGGGAGCTCGTCTCTCGAGCCGACCCCATCGTCAAGGGCGTACTTCTCGTCCTCGTCGTCTTCTCTCTCATCTCCTGGGCGATCATCGTGCAGCGCTTTCTCTTGCTGAAGAAGGCGTGGGCCCAGTCCGTCGCATTCCTCGACCGCTTTCACGCCACGGTGTCGGCCCGGTCGTCTCTCGACCCCGTGCGCGCCGAAGTGAGCACCCAGTTCCAGGACTCCCCCGTGGCCAGCGCCTTCGTCGCGGGGTACGACGAGTGGGGCGAGCTCGTTCGGGACCCTCAGGGGGATGCCGCGGTGATGGACAACGTGCACCGCGCCCTCCGCAAGGCATCGAGCGAGGCGCTCACCCGGCTCGAGCGCTCAATACCGTTCCTCGCGAGCTGCGGAAGCGCGGCGCCCTTCATCGGCCTGTTTGGGACCGTGTGGGGAATCCTCCGGGCGTTCCAGCAGATCGGCGCCACGGGCACCACCTCCATCGCCGAGGTCGGCCCGTTCATCTCCGAGGCCCTGATCGCCACGGCGTTGGGACTCTTTGCCGCCATCCCCGCGGTGATGTTCTACAACTACTTCGTCAATCGGTTGAAGCTGCTGGCCTCGGAGTTGAACCACTTCTCCCTGGACTTCCTCAACCTCGTGGAGCGCAGCGAGCGCTCCCGGCGCGCCGGCTAGCTCCCGATGGGTATGGGCGCCGGAGGCGGCGGAGACTGGCGAGACGACGGCGGCGTGGGCGTGTCCGTGGGCACCGCCATGTCGGAGATCAACGTCACCCCCTTTGTGGACGTGATGCTGGTCCTGCTCGTCATCTTCATGGTGACCGCTCCGCTCATGACACAAGGCATGCAGGTGAACCTGCCGCAGGTCACGTCAAGCAACTTGGAACAACAGGACCAACAGCCGGTCGTACTGACGGTGAGTGCTGAGGGAATGTGTTCTGTGCTGGAGAGCGAGTTCGCCTGCGCCGACCTGGCCGCGAAGCTCCCCGCGATCTACGAGAACCGGACCGACAAGTCCTTGTTCATACGGGGGGATGTGGACACTCCCTACGGCAAGCTCATGGAGGTCCTCGCTGCGGGCAAGGAAGCGGGAGTCATCTCCGTGGGCCTGGTGACGGAGCCGGCCCCCTCGAAGGAGGAGGGCGGTTGAGCCGGGCGCCCCGGTCGGCGAAGGCGGCTGCGGCTGCCTACAAGGGGATCCTGTCGGACCCTGGCCCAGGCATCGGGCGCTACCTGGTGCACAGCACCCTCCTCCACGGGGCCCTGGTGGTCGCATCCCTGCTCGCCTGGGCTGCGTCGGACCCGCCCCCTCCACCGCTCGCCCCGGACGCGTTTTATGTCTCGGCCGTGGTCCTGCCGAAGGCGCAAGACCTCCCTGACAAGCCCACGCGCGCCCCCCGCCCGGCGCCTGGAAAGTCGGGCGAGACAAAGGCTGCGCCCCCAAAACCGAATCAGATGGTCCTACCCGATCAGAAGAAGCCCGAAGAGAAGGGCCCCGAGGAACCCAAGAAGGAGCCGAAGAAGGAGGAGCCGAAGCCCAGGAAGAAGAGCCGAGCCGATCTCTTGTCCTCCGTGGGGGACGTGTCTGACGAGGACCGCTTCGCGACAGACGTGGACGGCGACGCGGACGCCAAGCCCACCGCCCTGGACGCCCGCTTCGGCCAGAAGATGAGCAAGTACGACCGCACGGTGCACGACCGGGTCAAGACCAAGTGGCAGCCCGGTCTGGCTCTCGCGCAGCAGGTCAGCGACGGAGTCAGCACGGTGGTGAGCTTCACGATCAAGGAGAACGGAGCCATCGCCGACATCGCCCTCGCCGACGGCTCCGGGAACTACGCCTTCGACATGAGCTGCGCGGTGGCCGTACAGAAGGTGGGCAAGCTCCCTCCACCCCCGCGCGCGCCTTGGCCCGTTTCGATATTGTTCCGCCCCGAGGAGAGACAGTGAATCGCAGGTTCCCCTTCAACTGGTGCGTGCTCGCCGTGGCTCTCCTGGCCATCCCCGCAGCTCACGCCCAGGAAGAGGCGCCCGCGGCCGACGACTCTGAAGCGTCCACTCCCGCGGACCCCGAGCGCACCGGCTCCTTCATCACCATCGTCGGCGGCTCCGAGGCCGCCATGCCCCTCGCGCTGCCCGACTTCAAGCTCGACAGTGGCCTCGATCGTCCCGGCGCCGAGACCCTGCGCGCAGTGGTCGTCCGCGACCTCACGCTGTCCGGGTACTTCCAGATGATGGACCGAGCGGCGTTCATCGAGCCGGTCACTGCTGGTGTCGCGCCCGGAGAGTTCGGGTTCGACGAGTGGCGCCTGCCCGGCGCCGTGGCCCTCGTGAAGGTCGCCATCGAGGGGGAAGGCGACGCGATCACCGCCCGGGCGCACATCTACAACGTGGAGGCTGGGCAGCAGCTCGCGGCACGCAACGTGGCTGGCATCCCGACGGACCTGACGACTCTGGGGCACACCCTGGCGAACCTCGTCATCGAGGCCCTCACTGGAACGCGGGGAATCTTCCACACCCGGGTCGTGGCGGTCGCGAACTACGGACGCGGCAAGGAGGTCTACGTCTTTGACTACGACGGGCAGAACCCCCGCCCGGTCAGTCGCAACGGCTCCATCAACCTCTCCCCAGCGTGGTCGCCCGATGGAACCCGGGTCTCCTACACGTCGTACCGGGACAACAACCCGGACTTGTGGATCACCGACCTGCGAAGCAACCGCCACACCAAGGTCAGCAGCTTCCCCGGGATCAACGCCGGCGCCGAGTGGTCCCCCGATGGTGCGGAGTTGGCCCTGACCCTGAGCAAGGACGGCGACAGCGAGATCTACGCACTTCAGCCGGACGGCTCGATCATTCGCCGGCTCACCCGTCAGTTCGGGATCGATGTCTCCCCGACCTACAGCCCCGACGGCTCCACGATCTGCTTCGTGAGCAGCCGAAACGGCACGCCGCAGCTCTTCCTCGCCGACCGGGATGGCGAGAACGTACGCCGCCTCACCAAGCGCGGAGGCCACAACGTGGCGCCGGCGTTCAGCCCGGACGGACGCACCATCGCCTTCGCCGGCCGTGACGAGGGGCGCTTCGACATCTTCGTGGTGGACGCGGACGGAGGCGGCCTCAAGCGTCTGACCCAGACGTCCTACGACGATGAGGACCCCACCTGGTCCCCCGACGGCAACCACATCCTGTTCACGTCGGCGCGCGAAGGCGCAGGCAAGCAGCTCTACATCATGACCGCGGACGGCTCGAACCAGACCCGTCTCACGGACGGCAAGGGCAGCTACAGCAACCCGCAGTGGGGTCCCGACCCCCTCGGGCCTCGCTCCTTCGAGTAGAGAGCCGGTTGGCGGGGTTTGGGCTGACTCGCCCGGGTGAGCCCCCTCCGCGGGTGGGAGTCATCGACCTCGGCACCAACACGGTGCTCTGCACGGTGCTGTTTGGTGAACCGCGTGACGCCCGACGGCTGCGCATCGCTGAAGACCTGCACTTCGTGACGGGGCTCGGTCGCGACCGGGGGGAGGACGGCTCGCTCCACCCGGCGGGGACCGCCCGGGCGCTGCGGGCCTTGCGGCACGTCTCCCGGCGCCTCCGTGAGCTCGGCGTCCCGCCGTCTGCGGTGCGGGGTGCGGCCACGGCGGCGTGTCGTGAGGCCCCAGACGGGCCTGCGCTCCTCGCTCACATCCGTGAGCAGCTCGGGCTGCCCCTCCACGTCGTGCACGGCGAGCGTGAGGCAGACCTGGTCGCCCTCGCCCAGCGCCACAGCTTCCTCGAGCAGGAGCCACTGCTGGTCATCGACATCGGAGGCGGAAGCACCGAGATCGCCCTCACCGCCGGGGACGAGTGGCGTGTCTCGATTCCCGTCGGGGCGACGAAGCTGAGTGAAGCGCTGGGCCCATCCCCCAGCGTCGCGGACACCCGCGCCCTCGTCACCTCACACGTGGCAAGTCAGGCATTGGGTCCCCTCCCCTCCACGAGCACCCTCGTGGGAGTCGCCGGCACCGTGACGTCCGCCCTGCAGATCGCGGACGCCCACGCCGTCTGGGACCCGACCACCCTCCACGGGAGGGTCCTCCGGCGGGTGGACATCGTCGCGCTCGGGGAGCGGCTCCTCAGCATGACTCCCGCGGCGCGACGCAGCATCGCGGGGCTCCACCCTGGACGGGCGGACGCGTTGGGACCCGCCTGCTTCTGGCTGGACGCGCTGATGGACCGCCTGGGTCACCAGCAACTGTTGGTGAGTGACCGAGGCGTCCGCTTTGGGCTGCTGTTCGAAGCCTGGCCCCGGGCCGTCGTCCTCTAGGAGATCTAGAGCGCGCCGACCGCGAAGTGCACCTGAAGCACGTCTGCCAGGGCCTCGTTCCCCTCGAACACCTGGCCCAAACGACCGAGACGATCGGGTCGCACCGCCAGCTCGAGCCGGAGCGGACCAATGGGGGTCAGGCGGCGGAGGCCAATCCCGACGCTGGGATAGAGGACCGGGGTGCGCCCCGCATCGATGCCATCGGGAACCGCCCCGTAGATGAGGGCGTTGCCGGCATCGTGGAAGATGGTGAGGCGCCAGCCCTTCAACCCCGGAATGGGGAGCTGAAGCTGCACGCTGTAGCGGTAGAAGGCGTTGCCGCCCACGGGGACTTCCCGCTCCTGGCCGGCCGTGATCAGGCCCGCGCTCTCCAGGGTCCCGGCGCGCCTGCCCGTGGGACCGATGGAGTCGAGCCGAAAGCCCCGCACCGTGCTCGTGCCGCCGAGCCGGAACCGCCACTCCACCGGCGGGAGCTGACCGTCGTAGGTCCAGGCGACACCCCCGGCCCCCTCGAGTTGGAGCCCGAAGCCGCCGGGCGCGAGCGGGATGAGGCCGACGACGCGGCTCACGAGACGCCCGAAGCCCGGAGCTCCCGCGATGACGGCGCCCGGAGTCGTATCGACCGTCGCCGCCAAGTACACGCCCTTGGTGGGGTTGAACCGGTCGTCACGGAAGTCCACCACCGCGGACAGCGCGGCGAGAGCCAACACGCTGGGGTTCTGGCGCGGCCGGTCCTTCGGGATGTCGGTGAGGGAGTTCAAGCGGGCCACGGAGTCCACCCGGATGGGAGCGCGCAACTGGAACTGCACCTCACCGTTGACGGTGAGCCGGTTCGACGGCCGCCAGTCGACTCCGAGCTTCACGCCGGATCGAGAGATCCGATACGTGGGCTCGTCGAGCTCCTCGTTGATCAAGCCGGTCACGGCGGCGCGCACTGGCAGCCCCGGCAGGTACGGGAGCTCCATACCGAGGGAGGCCCGGTACTCGGGGAGCAGCACGCCCAGCGTGATGGAGCGCCAATCGATGCTCGCCCGACCCCGTGTCCAGAGGCTGAGCCCCCGGCCGTCGAGGTTCCTCAACCGAGCCTCGCCGCTGACGCGCGGGCCATCGTCGGGCCAGGTGAGCCCGGCGCCAAACACGAAGCTGAAGCGCTTGCGCTCGTTGATCAGTAGTTCGATGTCGCGCAAGCGCCCGGTGGACTGCGCGGGACGAAGCACCACGCCATCGAAGAGCCCGGTGCGGAGGAGGCGACCCTGAGCGGTCTGCAGGGCCTTTCGGGAGTAGAGCTCGCCGGGCCGAACCACGATCTGCCGGCGGATGAAACCGACCTGGGTGTGGCGGCTCTCCCGCACCACCACCTGCCCGAAGCGGACTGGCTGACCGGGCAACACCTCGACCCCCAGACGAACCAGCGTGGCGTCGTCGGAGAGTTCCTGGGTGGAGGTGACCTTGGCATCGATGAACCCTCGCTCCGCCAGGGCGTCCTGCACCTCGGCGACGAGCGCCTCGAGGGCCGCCGGGTTGAAGGGAGCGCCGACGAAGCGGCCTTCCCACCCCTTGATGGCGCCCGGGTCGAGGTCGGCGCCCCCGGCGTCAACCGCCAGGCTCTCGACCTCCGTGCGCGTGCCCTCGTCGAACGAGAGCTGAAGGCAGACGCGCTTGCCGCCCTCGATCTCCTCCTCCTCCTTGCAGCTGCGGGAGACCAGCCGCACGGAGGGGGTGATCGTGGCAGACAGAAAGCCCCGAGCGCGGTACCAGTCCTCGAGAACGTCGATGGTCTGGTCGAGTTCCCCGTCGGTGAAGTAGCGCTCGTAGATGTCGAAGCCGAGCACGACGAACATCAGCGGCCGGTGGCCCAGCACCTCGGGAGAGCCGTCGCTCAGAATCGAGATGGTCTTCCGCCGACTCGCGAACTCGTTGCCCTGCGTGGTGATGTCCTTCGCGCTGAGCCGCACGGGAGGCCCGGTGGTCGCCTTGAACCGCAACACCCGCATCGTCCGCGTCAGGGGCAGCGCCCACTCCGGCGCCTCGGGGACCTCGAAGGTCTCGTCGACGACCGCGACCTCGACCTCGGCGTGATAGAAGCCCTGACGCCAGAGGAAGCGCTCGAGCTGTCGCGCTGCGTCCTCGGCGTAGGTCCTCGACACCCGCGCCGCGCTCGTGAGCCCGACCACCTGCTCCAGACGCCGCTGCGACCACCGACGCCCACCGTCGATGAGGAACTCAGCCTCCACGAGGTGGCCGGCGTCGAGTGGAATGATGAGGTCGACCCGACCCGCCTCGCTGTCCTTGCGCACCTCCACAGGGACCCGGGAGCGCCTTCTCGGCCCTGGAAGGGACAGCAGGCGCGCCTCGACGAAGCCCAGCTTCTTGAGCTGGGCAATCATCCGCTCGAGGCCGGTCTTGAGAGCTTCCTCGCGATACACGACGCCGGGCTGCACCTTGCTCCCCAGGAGGCTGAGCAGGCGCCGGTCGGGATAGCCCCGCTGCTCACCCACGAAGCGCACTTCTCCGATGGTGTAGCGGCGCCCCTCCTCCACATCGATGCGGATCGCGCGGTTCCCGGAGGGAGTGTTGGCGAGGCGGCCGGTGGCGATCACGTCCAGGAAGCCCCGGGAGCGATAGAAGCGCTCGACCTGGAGCGCGAGGCGCGCCTCGTCTCCGGGCACGTAGGGGTCACCGCGCCCCCGCTCGAGCGACGCCAAGACGGCGGACTGCGGGAGGCGGGTGACACCACGAAGGGCCAGGCGGCCGATGCGCGGACTCGGGGAGAGGGTAAAGGTCAGCTCCACCGACCCGTCGGGCAGCGGCGTGACATCGGCCCGCACGTCGTCAAACTGCCCGAGGCGAAACAGCAGCTCCACGGACCGTCGTACAGCCTGCGGATTGAGAGGCTCATCGACCGGCTGTTCGACCAGGTATGCGAGCTGCGCGGCGGCGACGCCCCGAGGGGTCTCGAGGTGCACCGCCCGGACGATGCGCCCCGAGAACGTGGTGGGCTCGACGGAGTCCGCCGCGGCGAGGCTGGGGACCAAGAGTGCGCCGAGCAGCCACAGGAGTGGGAGGACGCGAGTCAATCCGCATCCAGTTCGAGCTTGAAGTCGAGTCCCAGGTTTCCGTAGGCCTGGGAGCTCGTCTCGTCGGTGATCCAGGAGCCCTCGAGATAGAAGTTCCGAGCGACCTGAAGCTTCAGCTTCGCGAGGCCAGAGGCGGGGTTCGCCCCGCCGATGCCGATGCCCGCCTCCAGGGTCAGCAGGTCCGGCACGACTTCCTTGGTCAGCACCGCCCAGAAGGTCGTCGAGCCGGTGGTGTCGGTGTAGACAGGCACGATCTCCACCCGGTCCGGCAACGCGGTTCTGCGTCCCCCACCCACGCTCTGGCCCAGGCTCGCCGCCGCGGACTCCGTGTAGGTGCCGGCGGCGGCCGCCAACGCGGCGCGACCCAGATCAGCAAGCTCCGCCCGCTCGAGCTCTTCCTGGGTCAGGCCAAACAGCAACAGAGAGTTGATGTCGGCCTCTGTGAGAAACGGTTGGGCCGTGCTGGTCAGGGACGGGTTGTCGAGGCGCCCGCTGGCGACCAGGGTCACGCGGTAGTCCTCGTCGCGGGTGGCCAGGTCCGTGAACATCGTCACCTCGAGCCACGGGAACCACTCCGTGCCCTCGCGGAACTCGGCGCTGCCTGGTTCCAACTGGAACTCATGACCCTTGTAGCGGAAGGTCCCCCCGCTCAACTCCACCTGCCCGGTGATCAGCACGCGGTTCGTGTCGCCTCCGATGTGGAGCCCTCGGGCGGTTCCCCGCAGATCTCCCAGGTTGTTGGCGATGCGCACGCTCGACGGGTCGCTCTCGATGTTCACGTCGAAGCCGAACAGCGGGTCCGACTCCACCTCGGCCAGGTTCTCGGTGGCCTTTTCGCGAAAGGTCAACACCGAGCGCTGCCAGTTCATGGTGTCTCGCAACACCATCTCCTCGATGCGGACCTCGCCCCCGAACACCAGTTGGTCTGGCGCGGTGCCGCGGAACCACATGGAGGCGTCGCCCCGGGCCGGCGGCATGAAGGAGGGGTAGCGCACCGTGCACTCCCGACACTCGAGGTGCAGGTCGTACTGCCGGGGCCGATAGCCGGTGCGGTCGAGTCGGATTGTGGAGCCCGCGGCGTGCTCCAGCCGTCCCCCACCGAGCCGCCCCTCGAGTTCGTCGATGCGTACGACGCGATCGCGTAGTGAGATGCGCGTGTGCTCCAGCTCGATGGCGTGGGGGAAGTAGATGGTCTTCACGAGGGCGTCGTCGAGCACGATGGCCCCCTCGATGTCGAGACTCTGCGTGGTGCCGCGCAGCCGGAGCTCGTCCACCTGCAGCGTCTTCGCCTCGGCCCGGTCGAAGATGTCGGCCGCCAGCTCGAGAAACGCGATGTCCACGCTTCCCTTCACCGCGACGTCGAGCGGCCCCGCCGGGCGGACCCAGCCGTCCACGTCGAGGTCGGTGGCTCCGTCCGGACTCCCCAGATGGACCTCGGCGAACCGCAGCGCTCCGCCGTCCAGGGCGACCAC
>JAGSHC010000429.1 GCA_023954745.1 Deltaproteobacteria bacterium
ATTATCGGACGAAGAGCAGATGGGCGGCGGCCGCATCGAGCCTGGGGGCGAGTCGCTGGCAACTCATCGTGCACGTCGCGCTTCCCTCGGCCCTGCCGGAGATCATCACCGGGATGCGGGTGGGGATCGGCTTCGGCTGGACGACGCTCGTCGCTGCCGAGATGGTCGCCGCGGAGTCGGGGCTGGGCTTTCTCGTCCTCAACGCGAAGGACTTCCTCGCCACCGACGTGGTCGTGGCCGGGATCCTGGTGATCGGGGCCATCGCCTACGGGTTCGATCTCTTCATGCGACGCATCGAGACCCGCTTCGTGGCTCGGAACCGCGCCGGGGGCTGAGGGGTCGCCCCTGTCCTCTAGTAGGGCCCCTGGGTGACCAGATCGATCTGGAAGCCGTCGACGCACCACGTGTCGCCGCCGGGGACGGGCGTGGAGACGTACGTGTCCGAGTCGATCTCCACCTCTTGGAACACGACGTCGGTCAGCGTCGCCGAGAAGTTGGTGCCGGCGGAACCCATCGAGAAGACGTCGACCGTTCCTGCGTCGGCGAAGAACACCCGGTCGCAGCTGTAGGCCTCGTCGCAGTCCGTGATCAGGAGCACGCACAGCGCGCAGTCCGCGTAGTTGCTGCCCGCCAGGGAGAAGGAGCCGGGCTGGGACGGCCCGAAGTACGGCTCGGCCTGGTAGCTCGCGATGCGCAGCTCGTCGAAGGGCTCGTACTCGCTGTCCCGCGCCTGGTAGGTGAAGAGAGGCTGCGCCGGGTTCGTGTCGTCGAGGATCGCCTGGTGCAGCAGGGCAGGGAAGCCCGCGTAGGTGCAGGACGGCTGCTCGGGCGGGTCCGTCGCGTCGTCGTCGTCGCCGAGCCCGTCGTCCGTTGCGTCGTCGTCGTCACCGACCTGGGCATCGGTGCTGTCGTCGTCGTCGCCGAGCTCGTCGTCGGTGGTGTCGTCCTCGACTTCGTCCTCGACCTCGTCGGGGCCGTGCTCGTGGTCCGCTGTCGCGCAGTCGGTCAGCCGGGTGTAGCAGCCGCTGGTGACCAGGCCGGCCGCGGCGAGAAGCAGGAGAAGCGTGCGGTTCATCGAGTCTTCCTCAGTTGGTGGGAGCGCAGGTCGACACCCCAGCGCCGACCACGTTCATGCCGGTGTCGCCGGCGAGCAGGCTCATCTGTCCCGTGGCGCTGACCTCGTAGATGTCCGTCGAGTTGCCCATGCCGTAGGTGCGCACGAACAGGTAGAAGCTGCCGCCCCACGTGGCGAAGGCGAAGGTGTCGATGTCGTAGGGGTTGGGGAAGCCCGACAGGTAGACGGTCTGCTCGACCTGCGCCGTGGTCTTGTTCAGGCGTACGAGCTCGGCGGGGCTCTCCAGGGGCAGCATCGCCCACAGCTCCCCCGCGGCGTTGCCGGTCAGCTCGGACTGGGACGGCAACCCGCCGATGGTGTTCAGGGACCAGGTCGCCACATCCAGCATCGCGAGTTGGTTGCTGTTGGCGACGTACAGAGTGTCCTGCCAGGTGGTCGCCGAGTCGGTCGCGAAGCCCATCCCGAACGAGCCGAAGCTGCTCCCGTACGACGTCTCCGTGCAGTCCAGGGTCTCGAGGTCGACGGAGTAGACCGTCTGGTCCGAGTAGCGGACGTAGGCGTAGCCGTCCCGGCTGACCGACATCGACGCTGGCGTGCCGGACCACAGCCCGCAGTCCAGCTCCCCGACCAGCGTGACGTCGCCCGTGGGGGGATCGAAGAGGTAGAGCGCCTCCTCGTCCCGGTCGATCACGTAGACGAGATCGCTGACGCCGACGCAGTCGTCCTCGGGCGGGGGCTCTTCCTCCGGTGGCTCTTCCTCGGGCGGCTCCTCGTCTTCGGGCGGCTCTTCGGCGGGCGGCTCGTTCTCGTTTTCGCCTTCGTCCTCGGGGGGCTCCTCCTCGGGCGGCTCCTCGGCGGTCTCCTCGTCGTCCTGGGCCGGCTCGTCTTCGTAGGGCCGTTCGGGCACCTCGTCGTCGGGGACTGCGGTCAAGCCGACGTCGTTTTGGCAGCCGAGGGCGAGCAGAAGAGGAATGAAGGCGAGATGGCGCATGAGGGGGCTCCGGGCTGAGGTGCATTCACCGTATGAGGGCAGTCAGTGCTGAAAAAGCGATATGATTCGAACTGAATCATCAGGAAGTTCGAACAATGAACGTCACCCTCGATCAGCTGCTCGCGGTCGACGCCATCGCGCGCACCGGCTCCTTCGCCAAGGCCGCCGCCGAGCTGCACAAGGTGCCGAGCGCGATCAGCTACCTGGTGCGCGGCCTGGAAAGTGGGCTCGGACTCGAGCTGTTCGACCGGAGCCGGCGCCGGGCGCAGCTGACGCCCGGGGGCCGCAGAATCCTGGAGTCCGCCCGCGGGGTCCTGGAGCAGGCTCGCAGCCTGGAGGCGGTCGCCGCGGAGCTACGGGCGGGCTGGGAGCCGGAGCTGCACGTGGTGATGGACGGGGCGCTGCCGATGGAGCCGATGATGAGGTGCCTCAAGCGATTCGCGGACCCGGACGTGCCGACGCTGCTGCGGGTCGATGTCGAGTACCAGGAGGGCGTCGTCGACCGCTTCGAGGACTCGCCAGCGGACGTGGCGCTCGTGCTGGGTTTCGCCGGTGATGGCGACGACGACGGGTACGACTGCCTCCCGCTTCCCGACCTGGAGCTGCTTCTCGTCGCGGCCCCCCAGCACGCGCTGGCGACCCGGCCGGTGACCGAGGAGACCCGCGCCGGCCACGCCGAGCTCGTCGTCCGCGACAGCTCGCCCCGGTTCGCTCAGCGGACCAAGCGGTCCTTCATGGGCAGCCGCAACGTCGTCTTCCTGTCCGACTTCCACAGCAAGCGTCTCGCGCTGCTCGATGCCGCGGGGTACGGCTGGATCCCGCGGCACTTCGTGGCCGGTGACCTGAGGTCGGGTGCGCTCCAGCTGCTCGCCGCGGAGCCGAACCGGTGGACGTACCACCCCCAGGTCGTCACGCGGGAGGGCCAGCGGCTGGGTCGAGCTGGGCGGCTGTTCCTGAGCTCTCTAGGAGCCGGACCCGCGGATAGGTCACATAAAGAAGATTATCGGACGAAGAGCAGATGGGCGTGGCGTGATTGAGCGTTTCCTGGGGAGCGGTAGGCCCG
>JAGSHC010000396.1 GCA_023954745.1 Deltaproteobacteria bacterium
GCCCAGCCATCGACCTCGAAGACGCGGTGCAGAAGCCACGCCCACGGGACCCAGCGCCGGCGGTCGAGCGTCGCGCGGCGGTCGGGTCGACACAGTCGCACCTCGTCCTCGGACGCCGGCTCCGCGCGCGTCAGTCGGGCACCGTCAGAGAGAAGTCGCCAAGGTCCCTGGGCGCCAGGAAAATGCACTTCGACCAACGCCGGCAGGTGTCGCTGTTCATTCGGTACATCGCTAGCTTTCGCCATCCGTCGTATCGGATGGGGTAAGCGGCGTACCAGCCCTCACCCACCCGGATGTTCTTTCCGGTGGTCCATTTGACGGACTCCCCATTGCCGTAGGTGGACATCGAGACCTTCATCCCGGGGTTGCACGAGTCCGTGATGATCTGAATCACATAGGTGCGGTCGGCGGCGTACCTGCGGTACTTCCACTTCCAGGGCATGTCCCCCGAATCGCGGCACTCGATCTGCTTGAAGCCGGCCGCTTTGTACTGCTTGATGGCGTCTCGGGTGCGGTCGGCCACATCGTCCGCGTGAGCAGGGCTGGCGGCGAGGACGGTCAGAAGCAGCAGTGGACGCATGGGGCCCTCGGGGAGTTTGCGAAACCTACCACGCTCACAGCCCGGCGAAGTACGCCTCCCACCCCTGATGCGCGCGCCCCGCCGCCGCCGCGTAGTCGCTCTCGACGTCGAGGGCACCCAGCCGGATCCCCTCGTAGATCCCGGCGATTACACCCCCCAAGAAGGGTCCGAGCTCTGCCACGCGGTCGTCCCGGTAGGCCTCGACGGACATGGGCCGGTACGCCAGCTGGGTGCCGAACACGCCGTTGAGGTGGTCGGCCAGCTCGGCTTGGGTCAGGCGGGCGCCGTGCAAGTTGTAGGTGTGGCCGTTGTGCTCGGGTTGGGTCAGCATGCGCGCATAGGCGTAGGCCAGCTCGGCGCGGGTGGTGTAGCCGCAGCGGCCGTCCCCCGCGGAATTGGCGATCGCACCGCGCGCTTTGTAGTTCTCGATGTACGCCACATCGGGCTCGATGTAGATGCCATTGCGCCCGATGGCCCAGTCCATGCCGCTGCGGCGCACATCGGCCTCGGTCTGGCGGTTGCTCTGCACCACGGGCGAGAACCCCGTCCCGCCGTCGAGCCCTTGGGAGGAAAGGAAACATAATCGAGGTTCTCGGAAGTAGAGCTCGGCACGCACAACGCATCCTTCTCGACTTCAGCCTACCAAGCCCCGCTTCTTAGGCTGTGAGCCAGGCTGTGACTTCTTCGGCGGCGGCTTCAGACGGCCAAGTG
This sequence comes from Deltaproteobacteria bacterium, assembly GCA_023954745.1. GTDB lineage: Bacteria > Myxococcota_A > UBA796 > UBA9615 > UBA9615 > JAGSHC01. The sequence goes on from JAGSHC010000396.1 coordinate 1,292, forward strand.
CCACGGAAGAGAGGATTCGTGGCCGTTCCTCCGACCGCCACGAGGGTGGACCCGATGAAAGCGCGGCGAGAGAAGCGTGGCATTGAGCTCCGAGAGGGGGTCGCGAGCGCGGCTGTGCAACCGGCTCGTCTGTGAGCCAGTACAAAGCAGGGAGTGTGCCACTCGCGAGACCGCGCGGTTGGCGGTGTTCAGCGCGGCGCCATGTGCGGAATCGCTACGGCGAGGTGGAGCGCCGCACACCCCTGTTGGCTTCCGCGCGAAGCTCAGAGGCGTGCAGGAAGCGGCTGATGCTGTACTCTTCGTCCCACTTCTTCCCCCGCAGGAGGCTCTCCTATGAGCACCAAATCCGTCGTCACCCTGATCATTTGCGGGCTTGGTTGGCTTGTATCCTATGTCTGCTTCTTTCGGTGGCATCAGGTCCACGGCTTCGGGCTCGGCCCGTTCCTGGCCGCGTGGGTCGAGGCGTTCACGGAGTCACCCGGCTACGCGACCGGCTTCCTCTTCGACCTGCTCTCGATCACGGTCCTGGTTCCGTTTCTCGCCATCGTAGATCGGCACCGGATCGGAGCCCGGGCGGCCATCGCCATGGTCCTCGCCATCGGCCTCTCAGTATCGATGTCGATCGCGATCTACCTCATCGCGCTGTGGCGACACCACGAGGCGGAGCGGGGATAGTCCGGTGCGGAGCTAGCCGAAGAGGAAAGGAAACATAATCGAGGTTCTCGGAAGTAGAGCTCGGCACGCACAACGCATCCTTCTCGACTTCAGCCTAGCCCTCGACGGACTGGCCGCGCGCCTCGCCGACCCTCGGCCGCTCGCGTGAGTTCCGACCCACCGGTCCCGAGGGCACTGGTGATCGGCGCCTCAGGGGGACTCGGCGCTGCACTCGTAGACGAGCTGCGCGCGCGCGGTCACGCCGTCGACGCGCTGAGCCGTCGCACCGACGGCATCGATCTCACCGACGAAGCCAGCCTCAGGGACGCGGCGCGGTCGCTGGCCGATCGAACCTACGACCGGATCGTGCTCGCCACGGGGGTGCTCACGGTAGCCGGGACCGCCCCAGAGACCACGTTCAAGCGCCTCGATCCGGACATCATGGCGCGCGCCTTCGCGGTCAACACCACGGGTCCGGCCATGGTGCTCAAGCACTTCGCGCCCCTACTGCCGCGGAAGTGTCCCGCCGTGTTCGCGTGCCTGTCCGCCCGCGTGGGCTCCATCGGCGACAACCGGCTCGGGGGCTGGATGAGCTACCGAGCCTCCAAGGCCGCGCTCAACCAGGTGGTTCGCTGTGCGGCGATCGAGTTCGCCCGAACGCACAAGCAGGCCCGGATCGTGGCCCTGCACCCTGGCACAGTGCCCAGCGAGCTATCGACGCCCTATGCCCGCGATCGGTTCACGGCCACGCCCGCCGAGGCCGCGTCTCAGCTGCTGGAAGTGATGAGCGGCCTGGAGCCCGCGGACACGGGCGGGTTCTTCGCGTACGACGGCTCGCCCATCGAGTGGTGAGGGCCCAACACGCACACGGCCCCGCTCGACGAGGGCTTCGCTAGGTTCGAGATCTCAACGCCGCGGGGAGTTGGCCGCTTGGTTGATCGACCCCCCTCATAGGCTCGCTGATCGCCCATTTGCATCGGTTGAGCAGTCGGGACATATACACCGAACCGTCGCCCCGGAACTGCGCCCCTTCAGGAGGACTAGTGAAAGACACCCGCGAACAATCCAGTTCCCTTACGTCTCGCCGTGTTTGGAGCCGTGGGCGCACTGCCTCCCTCTTCTTTGCCTTCGTCATCGGCTCGAGCGCGCTCTCAACGGGGTGCACACTCAACGTCAACGTGCCGCCCGAAGCGGAGCCGGAGGTCGTACCCGAGGGTGAGGGCCCGGAGGTAGAACGCGTCGTAGAGCCCGAGCCCGAGCCCGAGCCCGAGCCCGAGCCCGAGCCCGAGCCTGCGCCTGCGCCTGCGCCTGCGCCTGCGCCTGCACCTGCACCTGCACCTGCGCCTGTGCTCTACGGTCACTCGCCAGAAGTGTCCCTGTCAGATGCCACGGCCGAGGTTGACTCGGGTGCGGAGCTGAAGCTTGCGAACCGGTCCTTCTCCATCGTCCTCTGGGCGGAGGTGGCTCCGAAGGCTGGATTCTATGGGGCGAATATCCTGCGTCATGGCAGCACGGCGGCCCGAGATCAGATGCTCCACGTCGGCATCCGAAGCACCGGCAAGGCCTTCTTCGCCTTCTACAGCAATGACCTGGACACTCAGGCCGCATACTCCGACGGGCAGTTGCACCACTACGCGTTCACGTTCGACCACCAGACACGGACCAGGATCATCTATGTGGACGGCGAAGAGGTGGCGAGGGACGTGTCTCCTTCCGACTATGTCGGGTCAGGAAAGCTGATCCTCGCAGGCATGGACAACCCACCGTTCGATGGAACTGTCGGCGGAGTGCAGGTCGTCGGGGGGACCATGACGGCGGCTCACGTGCGCAAAGCGATGTCGAGAAGCATGCCGTCAAGATAGTCGCACCGACGGATCCTCCGCTGCGTCCGCCCGTGGGGAGCTCGCAGCACTTGCATAGAGCCGGGTGCAGCACACGCTGGCTAGCACCCCGAGGCCCTGCCCCAGCACGATCTCGGGGCTCGGACCTTCGCGACGCGAAGTTGGCTCGGAAACTCGGCCCGTATAGAGTTCATGCATGAGACCCGAAGACACAACACCTGAGGCCCATGCTGCACAGCTCGCCGTGTGGCGGCGACTTGGGGCCGAAGCACGTTCGACCTTGACGGGGCGGATGAGCGAGAGCGTA
>JAGSHC010000424.1 GCA_023954745.1 Deltaproteobacteria bacterium
GTCTCAGACTCGTACTCCACGTGGGCCGTCGCGATCGTGATGCCGCGCGCCTTCTCCTCGGGAGCCTTGTCGATCTGGTCGAAATCCATCTTGTCCGCGAGACCGCGGAGAGACTGGATCCGCGTGATCGCGGCGGTGAGGGTGGTCTTGCCGTGGTCAACGTGGCCAATGGTGCCGATGTTGACGTGCGGCTTGCTGCGGACGAACTTTTCCTTCGCCATGACTTTCAGACTCCAGAACGAATTAGGGGGGGTGGATGCTGGAGCCCACGACCGGATTTGAACCGGTGACCTCTTCCTTACCAAGGAAGTGCTCTACCCCTGAGCTACGTGGGCGTGGGACTAATTGAGGCTAAATGGAGCGGGAAACGGGGTTCGAACCCGCGACCCTCAGCTTGGAAGGCTGATGCTCTACCAACTGAGCTATTCCCGCTTGAATATGTGTTTCGGTGGTGGAGGGAGGAGGATTCGAACCTCCGTAGGCGTACGCCGGCAGATTTACAGTCTGCTCCCTTTGGCCGCTCGGGCATCCCTCCATTTGAATGTCAAAAGAGCACTTCCCCACGGGGTGGATGGTGCTGGCGACAGGACTCGAACCCGTAACCTGCTGATTACAAATCAGCTGCTCTACCAGTTGAGCCACGCCAGCGTGACACCCTCCTATGAGGCTCCCACGGACGGGCACAATCGATGCCCGCTCGGTGGACGACGGCTTTTACACGTGCCCCCAGAGGGTGTCAAGCGGACGATCCGCACGTCGTCAATCGCGCGACGAGATCCCCTTTGGGACGGGGAGGGGGCTGAGTTTGGTCACAGCTTCATCGAAGAGGCGCGCTACCTCCTTGGGAGGCCGCAGTGACAAAGAGGTGACATCGGTCCGACTCACCCTCGAACCGTTGCGCAAAAACTCCCGAGAGAAGGGCACGACGAGCCCGTCAGCGATTTCCCGATAGTCCCCGTACCGATATTCGACCTTGCCGCTGCTGGAGACGAACTGGACGTTGGTGGGCCGGTAACTCTTGGCGTCCACTTCGACCCGGGAGGTCTCCTCGCCCTCCTCGTTCTTCCCAACCATCACGAGAACCTCGGAGCCGCTCTCGCCATCCCCGCGGCCGACGACCTCCAGGGAGGCCGCGTTGAGGATCTCACGCCCCTCGCTCGCGAGAGCGAAGGGCACAGACCAGAGGCGGCGTGGGCCGAACTCCCCCATCTGCGCCTCGACGGCCGTCGCCTCCACCGTGTGAGTAGCTCCGTCCACGATCATCCAGCTGGAGTCAGACACGATCGCCGCCGAGTCGGTGCCGTCGCCGTCGACCACCCGAACGTCGATTCGGCGCTTCGCCCCTACCTCGACGTAGCGATGATCGGCAGTGATCTCCGCCGCGCTGTGGCTGTCGCGCACGGTCCGCCGGAAGACCAGCTCGATGGCCGGGGCACCTTCGAGGGTCTTCAGTCCTCCGGTCGGTCCCCCCAGAGACATGGAGACGCGTCCGACCAGGGCATCGAGGGGAGGCGCGTCGGTGGCGACGGCGGAGCCGGCTCCGAGGAGCAACAGACCCGCGAGGGGGAGAGCGAAGCGTGCGATCATGTGGGGCTCCGGTTCGTGGGGCGACGAGCGCACAGTAGTGCAGGAGGGTGTGAGGAGGCTTCATGACACTGACCCGTGACCAGTTGCAGTCCGTCCTCGGTGCCGCCCAGGCCACGATCCTCGGCGCCGTGGTGCAGCAAGTTCGCGTCCCCGATCACGAGAGGCTTCTGCTCTCCCTGCGGCAGCCCGGCGCGACTCATTGGTTGCTTCTCTGCGCGGCCCCGAGGGTGGGGCGCATCCACCTCGTCGCCGGCCCTCCCCCAAACCCTCGTGAGGCGTTGGCCTTCCAGGGCCTGCTTCGGAAAGAGCTGAAGGGGACCGTCTCCGCTCTCGAGGTGCTCGAGGGCGAGAGGCTCGTCCGGCTGACGATCGGCGGATCGTGGGGCAAGAGGCGCCTGGTGCTGGAGTTGTACGGGGGTGGCGGCAACATCGTCCTTCTCGATGAGCAGGACCGGGTGCTCGGACGTGCCGGGTCCCCCCGTCGACCCGGGTCCACCGCCGCCCGAGGGGAGGTCTGGAGACCTCCAGCAGGCGCCGGGGAGTGGGTGTCGGTTTCCGCGATCCCCTCGGGGAGCCACGGGGACCTCGCAGCCCACTATGCGGCCCTCGAGGAGACCCTCCGAGAGGCGGGGGCCACCGACCTGATTCGGCGGAGGCTCCGAGGGCGCCGCAAGGAGCTCAGGCGCCTCGCCAAGCGGCAGGAGCGGGACCTGGCAAGGGTGGGGGCGGCCGACGCGCTGCGGCGACGCGCGGAGCTTCTCCAGGGGAGCTTTCACCTCCTGTCGAAGGGGGCGGCGGCCGTGTCGGTGATTGACTGGGCAGCGGATGGGCAGCCAAAGGTGGAGGTGGAGGTCGACCCCCGCCTCGAACCCTCGGAGCTGGTCGAGGACGCCTTTCGACGCGCGCGTCGCGCGGAGCGTGCGCAGATCGAGGGTCGGCGCCGTCTCGCAGCGACCCGCGACTCACTGTCGGAGGTCGAGGAGCTCGAGGAGATGCTCACGAGCGATCCGGAGTCGGCGCACCAACTCGCCGACGAACTGCTGCCTGCGGCGAAGCGACAGCGCCAGGGGCGCCGACAGGCGGGGCCACGACGTCCGTACGTGCCGTGGCGCACCCCATCGGGGCACGAGCTTCGCGTGGGACGTGGCGCGGCGGACAATGACCAGCTGACGTTCCGGCACAGCAAGGGAAACGATGTGTGGCTGCATGTCAGGGGTCGGCCGGGCGCGCACGTCGTGATCCGCGATCCTGGAACCAGCCCCTCGCCGGAGCTCCTTCTCCTGGCGGCGCAGCTGACCCTGGTGAAGTCGGGGCTGTCGGTAGGTGACCGAGAAGAGGTGACCTGGACGCGTGTGAAGCACGTGAGCAAGCCCAAGGGCAGTAAGCCCGGGAGCGTGGTTCCCCGACAGGGAAAGGTGCTCTACGTCGAGGTCGAGCGAGACGCGCTCGATGTGCTCACGCGCGAGTAGTGCGCGCAGCGAAGTCTCAAGGAACCCGGGCTGGGCCGGGTTCCCCTACTCGAGCCAGGTAGGCGGCACGACGCGGACTGCGAGGTCGTAGGGGCCGATGGCACCGTTGGCTCCACCGACGACGACGATGTAGTCGCCGGGGGGCAGGGTGCCGAGCCACATGGCCTCTTCGCCTTCGACCAC
>JAGSHC010000072.1 GCA_023954745.1 Deltaproteobacteria bacterium
GGTGGCGGTGGCGGCGGCGGCGGCGACGGCTCCCCCTGCACCACCATCGAGGGGGACACGGTCCTCCTCCAGGGCGTGGATGGCGAGATCGCCATCACAGCCAACTCCGCAGACCTCGGCGTGGGACCCTTCGCTCTGACCTACCAGGAGAGCTCCGGCCCCTACTCCATCTGCGTGCAGGACAGCCGCGAGTACACCTCGCTCCTCGGGATCCACGACTCCGACGGCAACGGGTTCTTCGAGCCGTCCGACGCGGTCGGTGAGGCGCTGCTCAACCCCATCGCGCTGGGCATCGGGGACATCACCGGGGTGACCATCGAGATCCCGGCGGCCACGCCCATCACCCTGCCGACCCCTCCCCCCTACGTGTACCTCGAAGGCGACGTCGTCTACCCGGCCTACACCACCGGGGACGTGCTCGTTTTCGCGTCCGTGGGCAACACCGTCTACTACTCCACCTCCATTCCGGCGCCTGGGCCCTTCTCCGTGCGCGCGCCGCCCAACACCAACGATGTACGGGTGTGGGCCGTCGTGGATCTGGACAGCGACGGAAGCTACGACCTCGTGTGGGACCCGTCGGGTGAGACCACCATGGACACGGCCACCTTCGACGTGCAGGGCCTGCTCGTCCCCCTGACGTCGCCCACGGACAACTCCATCAGTGGTGTGGTCACCTGGTCCGGCCTCGTCTCCACCGGCGACGCCCTCCAGATCGCGTTGCACGATGACCCCGAAGCGGAGGGGGCGCCGGTGGGCGAGATCACGATCGCCGACCCGACCTTCCCCCAGGCCTACACCGTCCCGGATCTGCTGCCCGGCACCTACTACGTCACCGGATTCCTCGACATCGGCGGCAATGGTGGGGGGGCGCAGCCATCGGAGCCTCTGGGGATCTACGAGGACTCTGGCGGCCTCCCCGAGGCCGTCGTGCTCTCCGGCGGAAGCCATCCCATCAACGTGGACTTCACGCTGTTCGAGGCTCCCCCCGAGCCCAACCCCTAGCAACGGCCCCCAGGGTCACTCGCCGCACGGCCGCAGCTCCACGGAGTGCACCGTGACGTCCGCCCACTCTCGAGCAGGAACCAGCCCCAGCGCCCGCACCTCTGCGCCGCGCCAGTGCGGGCTGTTGTCGAGCCGTCCCACCAGACGCTGACGTCCTCCCCCGCATCGACCCGGCAGGTGCACGATCCCCGCGACCTCGTCGTCGAACGCGCCTGACTCCGAAAAGAACAGCACCCCTCCACAGCCGGGGCTGATGAAGTCTCCCCGGCGGGGGCGCGGCGGTTGGCCACCGGGAGCGGCGCTCACCGTCTGGTCCACGACAATCTCGCAGTAGTCCCTCCCCGAAAGCTCGACCCCGGGGCCCACCAGGGCAGGAGGGGTCGTCCAGGGCGGGCGGCTCATCGCGTGCACGACGCCCGCGGCGCCCATGCGGTCGTCCCGAGGAACGCGAATGGCGAGACCGCCCGCGTTCGCCTTGGCAGGTCGCGGGGTCAGCTCCTCGTCCAACTCGTCGTCCTCTTCCAGCTCCTCGTCGTCGGGCAGACCGAGCTCGATGCGCTGCTGGGACCACCCCTCCGCGTCGGTCGGGAAGCCCCATCGCACAGGTCTCGCTCCGGTCCCAAGGGGGGTGAGGTCGTCGCGCTGCACCAGCCGGAATCGGCTCGTGCCTTCTCGCGCCCGCACCTCCTCCACCAGCACCGCCTCCCCCTGGCTCCACTGCACGTGCTCATCGAGGGAAAACCCCTGGGTGACGCGGGGCTGGGCTCCCTCGAAGTCCCCCGCCGCGATCTCGGCGCCGACGAGGAAGAGTCGAGGCTCGCGGGCGAGCCCGGGGACGAGGCGAGACAGGATCCAGAAGTCCAGCATGCCCAGGGTCCCGTGCTCCATGCGCACCAGCCCGAGGTGGATGTCCTCTCCCTCGGGCATCGCGAGCACCGCGTCACGCAGACCCTCCTCCAGGGCGGGCGCCGCGGAGCGCTCCCAGCTGGCGAGGATGGGGGTGTCCCAGAGCGCGAAGGAGAGGGCGGAGAGCGCGACGAAGGCAGCTGCGACCTGGGTGAGCAGGGTGGGCGCTCGGCCCCGCGAGGCGACGGACCGGACCCCCACGAGTCCCGCCAGCACGATGGCGACCCCCACCGCCGGCATGAGGGTGTGCCGGTCTTCGAGGCGGCCGTTCCCGAGGGCGAGGAGGAAGCGCATGGGCAGCCACGCGGACGCCAGCAGCCACGCTGCGCCGAAGGCCATCACCGCGACGGACGGACGCCGGACCCGCCAGGCCAGGATGGCGGCGAAGGCCAGGGGCAGCCAGCGCAGGAGATCCAGCCCCGCGGCCAGTCCCCCGAAGGAGCGGGACGCCACCGGCGCTCCGATGTTGGTCACCAGCGCGGTACCCATGACCTGGAGCTGCGCCACGAAGGGGAGCCGGTGTCCGCGCGCGAGCTCGGGGTGGGCCAACAGCCCCCACAGATGCACTCCAAAGAGCAGCCCCGCGACCCCGACGGCGCCATAGCGGCGCAGCGCGTCGCGGCGGTCAGTCAGGGTCTGGCGGCCATCCACGAGATCGAGCCCCAGAAGAGCTGCTGGGAGCACGATGGCGGTGCTCTTCGTCAAGAGCGCGAACAAGACGAGGGCGGCGCACACGGAAGCCCACACGCCGGAGCCCCGAGCCCGAGGCCAGAGCGCCAGCGCGCCCAGGCAGAGCGAGGTGACGAGGTTGTCGTCCAGAGCACCGAGATAGCCGACCTGGTGTACGCGACCGTCGAACGCGTAGACGGCGAGGCCCACGGCGGCCCCCACCGGACCGGTCCAGCGCAGGAGGATCGCGAACAGGGCCGCGCCACCGGCGAGGTGAATCAGGAGGTCGAGCAGGTAGTAGCCGCCGTCCCACCCACCGAAGAGCAGCCATCCGAGAGACCAGACGATGCTGGGGACTGGGCGCGCTCCCCGGGGACCCATGCGGCCGAGGAAGATGTCCGCGACGATCTCCGGCCCCGCGAACAGCAGCGTCAGGCCGTCGCGAAGCCCACCCCAGTCGTCCATGTTGAACAGAGGAAGACCGAGCGACGGTGCCTTGAGCACGAAGCAGAGGGCGAGCACGCCGGCCCCGAGCGCCAGGTGGCGGCGCTGCATCGGCGGTCTCCCGGCTACTCGGACCCCGCCTCGTCCGGCGCCGGCGGAGGCTCGGAGGGCTCGCCGAGCTGCTCGCCTTCCTTCGGGACTTCACCGAGGCGCTCGACCTCGTCGCCGCTGTCGCCCCCTTCACCGTCCTCGGTCAGAGGCCCCACGAGGGTCACGTCCATGGTCTCCCCCTCGGGGAGTGGCTCGAAGTCCATGGTGGGGTCGCTCGCCAGGTCGCCGACCGATGGCTGCAGGCCGCCGTCAAGATCTAGGAGGAAGAGCACGTCCCCAGAGGAGGGAAGCTGGGCCTGGATCTCCACTGGCCACGCGAGCTCGATGCTCTCGGTGGCCCAGACGAAGGTGGTCTCACGCTGAAGGGGTCCCACGTAGGCCTCTTGCCCCGAGGGAGGCAGTCCCACCACCAACACCCGGCCCTCCTTGAGGAACGGCGGCCGGATCTCGGTGTCGAGGCGCACCGTGCGGGTGACGGTCTCCACCGCAGGGGTGCTGGGATCCCCGGGGGGCTCCCCACCCGCTCCAGCACCGACGGCGCCCGGCTGGCCCCAGACGCGCTCGACGACGAACGACGCCGGTGCCTCGCCCACGTCCTTGCTCACCACGACGGGACCGCTCGTGAGATCCCCCGGAGTGGGGACCTGATCCGCGTCCAGATCCACGATGGCGAAGTAGGTCAGGTCGCCGTGCAGGCTGACGTCCAGCGTCATCGTCGCGGTGACCTTGGCGGGGTCCATCACCGTGTGGTGCATGGGGCGGATGCCCTCCCGCGCCCAGTCGCCGTCGATGTCCTTGGACTCGAACCCGATGAACACCACAGAGGCGATCTTGTTCGCCGGGACGTTGGGGATCTCCAGCGTCAGACCGCGCATCGCCGCAGGCTCGGCGGGCGTGACGTAGCCGGCGCCGTCCGGCGGAGGAGCCCCACGTTCGGGGCCTCCAGGACCTCCAGGGCCTCCGGGACCACCAGGACCACCAGGACCCCCGGGCTGCTGCATGTCCCCAGGCCCACCCGGTCCACCAGGACCGCCGGTGCCCCCAGGCCCACCAGGACCGTAGTCCTGCTGATCCTTTCCAGTGCAGGCGATGAGCGGAATCGCGAACAGCAGCGGTAACCAACGCATAACCCGAAGGATAGGCGATGCCACGGGCCCCGTGTCTCGCCGACGACTCCGGTGTGTCCTTCAGGGACGTACTCACACAAAGCAACCCGCGTGCCAGGGTCCCCACGAGGGGGCCGAGTAGCGAGAGAAGCCAACTGTGGACGAGCTCATCGGGGGTCCGCGTCGGGCGGAGCGAACTGTCACATCGAGGGCTCCGGGGGTGGAACACCGCCCTCGATGGGTGGAAACATGGGGTGTCTCATGAACGCTGGCACTACAAACCGACGCGTCTTGCCCGCCATCGGGTTTGGTCTGCTGCTCGCTCTGGCCCTGGCCGAAGGGGTGGTCCGCGTCCTGGACCTCGAAGGGCGTTGGATGCCGAGCCTGGTGTCCGTGAACGCGGCGGACCCGGAGCTGCTGGTGCCCGCGGCGGATGGGCGGGTCGTGTTCGAGTTGAAGGCGTCGTCCACCCTCTTCTCTCAGCGTGTGGAGAGCTGGGGAGACCCGGAGCGCACCGTCAGCACCAACTCTCTGGGGCTCCGGGGCCCCGAACGTTCCGTGGGGAAGCCCGATGGAGTCTTCCGCATCGTGGCCCTCGGCGGGAGCAACACCTATGGCGCGGCGGTCAGCGACGGCAACACGTGGCCCGATGCCCTGGAGCGAGAGCTTGCCGCCACGGGGCGGCGAGTCGAGGTCTGGAACGCCGGGGTGTCAGCCTGGGTGACGACCCAGAAGGTCACGCGCGCCGAACAGGCGCTGAATGAATGGGAGCCGGACCTGCTTCTGTTCCAGCTCTTCAACACCGGCCCGCGACACATCCTCGGGAGCGACTTCGGAGAGATCGACTGGGCCCCGCAGTTTGCGCACGAACCGAGCCTCTGGAGTGAGCAGCTGCGCTGGGTCCCGGACACGGGGCCCGGGTGGTGGGCGTTCCGGGCTTCGGCCCTCGTGCGAGCCGGGGTCCTGGCGGAGAACCGAAGGGAGCGCGCCCTGGACCCTCCCGACCGCCGGTGGATCATCGCCATGGAGGAGGCGGCGCGGGTGCGTGGTGCCCGGGCCTATCGCGCCCTGCGGGAGGGCAGCGATGTGCCCATGGCCCTCGTCGTGGTCCCCGCCGGAGGGCACGCCGAGTGGTGGACCGACACGGACGGTCCGGTCCTCGACCTACGCGCGCTGCCTCGACCCAGGCTGCCGGGAATCGACGACATCCACCCGGGGCGGGAGGCCTACGCCTGGTACGGGCGGGAGCTGGCTCGGATGCTGGGCGAGCAGGGACTCCTCGGGCGATGAGTCGGGTTCGGACGTTGCGTCGTCCTCGATCTCGGCGGTTCCCACTGGCCGCCGGAACGAGGTGATGGCGAGCAGAATCCCCCCGCAGACGATGCCCATGTCCGCCACGTTGAAGGTGGGGAAGTGCGGGCCTCCTGCTACCAGCTCGAACAGCCCCGCCAGCGGGCCCTCCGCTTGATAAACGTCGAGAAAGTCGGTCACCTGTCGAAAGCGGACCCGGTCGACCAGGTTGCCCAGGGCGCCTCCGCCCATGAAGCCGAGGCCCACGGCCGAGGCGATGTCTTCTCGGCGCAGCTGCGTCGCGAGCCAGATCATCCCCGCGACGGCGAGGGTGCTCACCGCGATGAGGACCGGCATGCCCCAGGCCTGGTCACCGAGAATCGACCAGGCCCCGCCGGTGTTCGTGCGGTGCCAGATCCGAAACATCCCCTCGACCACATCGATGTGGCCGCGCTCCGCCAGGTTTCCGCGAATCCAGCCCTTGCTCAGCTGGTCGAGCACAACGACGGGGATGGCGAGGCTGACGAAGATGCGGAGTGGACGTTTCATGGGGGCCTCCGGGGTTGTGAGGAAGAAACCCGAGCCCGATGGTTAGCTTCCCGCCCAGCACTATTAGATAGCCATGCTTCATAGTGCAGTGAAGCAAACCTAGGGCTTCGCTTCGCTTCAAAGACCACGAGAAGCGCTCGTACGACTGGGTCGTGGCGGATTAGTCAAACCTTTGTGTGCAAATGCGCAGGGGTTGTCAGGACTTCAAAGAGACGGTCAAACCCACGTTTTTCCGCCCCTTTAGTTTTTACACGCTTTATTGTTCGCCTCCCACCGGGAGACACGACCATGCGACTCGACGCCCTCATCGGCACGGCAGCAGCCGCCCTCCTCACCTCTACCTCGGCGTTCGCGGTCGTAGGAGGCGAGGCAGACCGCTTCGCACCCAACGAGCGCACCGTCCGGGTGGCAGACGCGAACGCGCAGAGCGCGCTGAACCAGTCCCCCGCCTGGCAGGACTTCCTCGCCCGAAACGGCAGCGCCTGGAGCGTGCTCTGGGACGAAGCGACGCAGACCCCCGTCCGCTTCTGGGGCGAAGGCTGGGACGTCGATCCCGCGGCGCTGTCCTCGAAGGCGGCCGCCTTCCGCCTCGGCAAGACCATCCTGGCCCAGGAAGCTGCGCTGCTGGGCACGCTGAGCCTCGACGACCTCGAGCCCCTCGTGGTCGACGACCGGCAGGGCATCACCACCGTGACCTACGCCCGCACCTGGCGTGGTCTGCCGGTGGAGGGCGCCCTCGTGTCCCTCCGGTTCAAGAACAACCGCTTCGTCATGGGTCAGTTCGAGTCCATGCCCGACATCGACGCCACCCTGCGGGTCGACAAGGCGGGTGTGGCCTCGACGGACGCACGTTCTCTGGCCCTCGCCGAGATGGGCTGGGTGGCGAACGACACCCGCGACTCCGCCATTCCTGCCCTGGTGGTCTACCCCGTCCCATCCGCGCACGATGTGTCCTACCGACTCGCCTGGAAGCTCGAGCTCGCGTCGACCGCGTTCCCGAGCCGCCGCCACGTGTACGTCGATGCCCAGAGCCCCGAGCTGCTGGGGTTCCGCGAGCAGGTGCGCTTCCTCGGGGGCGAGGTGCACGCCGAGCACGACGACCGCTGGCCCGAGAACGGGCTGACCACGAGCCCGATGCCGTTCGTGGAGACCCAGATCGGCGGGACACAGGTCAACGCCGACTTCTGGGGTGGCATCGAGGCCGACGGCCCTGGCACGGTCACCTGGACCGCGGGGTCCCGCTACTTCGAGGTCCGCACCGCCGACGGTGAAGGCCTGGCGATGTTCAGCGGAGAGCTGACGGCTGAGGGCGACGTGGTGATGGCGGTCCCCGGCGAAGAGCTCGATGACGACAAGCGCGACCGGGTGCTGGCCCAGATCGACACCCACGTAGGCGCCCACCAGGCCCGCGCTCGGGCCTTGCGTATCAACCCCAACTTCGGCTGGGCGGGTCAAGAGGTCGAGGCCACCGTCAACAGCAGCGAGATGACCTGCAACGCCTGGTTCGATGGCGACATCAACTTCGTCCAGGAGGCCGATGGCTGCAACAACACCGGCCGAGTCATGGACGTCGTCTCCCACGAGTACGGCCACGGCTTCCACGCCTACAGCATCATCCAGGGTGCGGGCGCGTTCGACGGCGCCCTCTCGGAAGGAATGGGCGACTACCTCGCCGCCACCATCACCGGGGACCCGGCCACCGCGCGCGGCTTCTTCGTGGGCAGCGACGCCCCCCTGCGCGACATCGAGCTCAACCGGGTCTGGCCCGACGACATCGGTGAGATCCACCAGACGGGACGCATCATCGCCGGCGCGCTGTGGGACACCCGCAAGGCGCTCATCGATGCGCTCGGCGAGACCGAGGGCATCGACCTGGCGGACCAGCTCTTCTGGGCCGCGGCCTCCCGAGCGACGGACATCCCCACGTCCTACCCCGAAGCCCTGCTGATGGACGACGACAACGGCAACCTCGCCGATGGCACGCCCAACCAGTGCATCATCGACGAGGCCTTCGGACTCCACGGCCTCGGCCCCGCCGCGGACGACACCGGGCTGTTCTCCGTGGAACACGCGTCGCCCACCCAGAGCATCGAGGTGGCAGCGAGCATCGAGCTCTCAGCCCAGGTCGCTCTCTCGCGCCCTGCCTGCACCACCGGCGAGATCAGCGCCGTGCGGCTCTCCTGGAGCCGGGGCAGTGACGACTTCGAGACGCTGACCATGGACGCTGCCGGCGACGGCGAGTTCGTGGCGAGCCTGCCCGGCGCCGACGCCGGAACCGAGGTGCGCTACTTCATCGAGGCTCTCGACGAGAACGGCGACGTCGCCGGCATGATGCCCCGCGGCTCCATTTCCGACCCCTGGTACGCGGTGTTTGTCGGCGGCGGCGACGTTCTCTTCGAGGCGGACTTCGAGGATGACGACGGCGGCTTCAGCCACGAGCTCCTCCAGGGCAACGCCGACAGTGAGGGCGCGGACGACTGGCAGTGGGGCCAGCCCGGCGGCAACTCCGGCGACCCGGCCGTGGCTTTCTCCGGCGACAACGTGTGGGGCAACGACCTCTCCCCCGAGGAGAACTGGAACGGCGCCTACCAGCCCAACGTGCACAACATCCTTCGCTCGCCGAGCATCGATGTCTCCGGCGGCTACGACCGGGTCTACCTGCAGTTCCGACGCTGGTTGACGGTGGAGGACGGCTTCTGGGACCAGGCAGACGTGACGGTGAACGGCATCTCGGTGTGGTCGCAGCTCGCGGGCTCCAACCAGAACGACGCCTCGGACCACCACGAAGACATGCACTGGGCCCTGCGGACCTACGACATCACCGACCTCGTGGCCGCGGATGACACGGTCCAGATCGCCTGGGAGCTGTTCACCGATGGTGGCCTGCAGATGGGCGGCTGGAACCTCGACGACGTCAAGGTCTTCGGCATGGGAGCCGCGCCCGAGGCGGAGGTGCCCGCCGATGGACTCGCCGGCGACGGCTCGGGCTGCGCGTGCAGCTCCACGGGCACGGCGACCCCGACCTGGGCCCTGCTGCTGCTGCCGGTGGCCGGTCTGCTTCGCCGCCGGCGCGCGTAGTCGGGCGGGGGTGCTCCCCGCGCTCCTCTACTCGGGAACGATGCGGAACACCCCGCCGCCGCTACCGGCGACGTAGACCTCACCGGCTGCGTCGCGGCCGAAGGTGGCGGCGGGGACCTTGCCCCCCATGAGCTTGTGGGCCTTCGCCTCTCCATTCCAGCTTCCGGGGCTGGTGAGGTCGACGGACCGCAAGTCGAGAGCGCGCAGCTGCTGGGTGGCGTTGTCCCCCATGAGGTACATGCCCTGGAGCGGCCCCTCGCCGGAGACCACCAGCCCCCCGACCACCGCGAACCCGCCCGTGGGCGAGGCCTTGCCTTCGCCCTTGCCGTACTCGAACAGCGGGGCCACGAACGCATCGCTGACCGGGGCGAGGCCGGCGCCGGGGTGGTTCAAGGTGCCCTCGCGCACGCCCCACCCGTAGTTCTTCCCCTTGAGCACGACGTCGACTTCCTCGCGCCGCGACTGGCCCGTGTCTGCGGCGATCAGCACTCCGCCGGGCACGCCCTCGAGCGAAGCAGGCGTGAAGGTGAGGCGCCACGGATTGCGGAACCCATAGGCCCAGATGAGGGGATCGTGCCCCGCCTGCCCCACGAAGGGGTTGTCTGACGGCTGGATGTCCTTGCCGTCGACGTCCAGGCGGAGGATGGAGCTGGTCGGGTATCGGAGATCCTGGCCCCGCCCGCAGGGATCGTTCTGTGCGCCGCCATCTCCCACCGAGACGTACAGCTTTCCGTCGGGGCCGAAGAGCACGTGCCCGGCGTTGTGCCCCTCACCGGGCTGATTGCGCCGCAGCAGCTCCTTGCCGTCGACCGTGCTGCTGGGGTCTGCGCTCCGCGGGTCCACCGTCCACTCAGTCACCACGAACGCTCCACCGCAGCCGAACTCCTCACCCTTGGAGCAGATCTCCGAGAGGTTCTTGCTGGTGAAGGGAGGCAGCCGCTGGCAGTTGGCGTTGGCCTCCTTCGTGCGCGGGACCGTGTGGTAGGTGAAGAAGCGCGGGTCGCCGTCGCCGAACCGCGGATGAAGGGCGAGGCCCAGCAACCCACGCTCGGGGTTGGCGGACGCGATGCCATCGAGCGACAACCAGGACTTGGACGCGCCCGACGCACGGTCGGTCACGGTCACCGTCCCGTCCTTGTCGGCCACGATGATGTGCTCGCTCCCGCCCTTGCCCAGAGGCGCAAACAGCAGCGCGGTCGGCGTTCCCGCCGTGAGGGCCTTGCCCCCAACCTCAAGGGGCTCGAGGGAGATGGGGATGTCGGGACACGCCCAGCCTCCTTCCGCGGTGCAGTCCGCGGGCGGGGCAGGGGCAGCGGCCCCCAGGGGGAGACAGAGGAGCAGGCAGATGGCGAAGCGCGCGCCAGGGGTCAGCATCGGGGTCACTCCTTGCGGCCGGGGGGCCAGACATCCCCAGAGGGTACATTCGCGCGCGGAGGACCATGACTCGGAAGGGCAGCCGCAGCTCATGAGACGCGAGGGAAGCCTCAGCTCTGCCGTCGCGCTCCTCTGCGGGGTGGCTGCGCTGGTCTTCGGCGTCGTGCGCCTCTCGCAAGCCCTGCGCTCGCTCCGCGGCAACGGCCCCCGCGCCGCCTTGAACCTGAAGCAGCGTCACGAGGAAGTCCTCGCGTGGTTCGGCGGGGACTCCGTCTACGAGGCGCTGCCGACAGCGGTGTATCCGCCTGGCTCCATGACCCTGCTCGCTCCCCTGGGCTGGTTGGACCCGGGGCCGGCGACCCACGTCTACGCGACCCTCACGCTGCTCCTCTGCGCTGGACTCGCCTGGTGGATGCGCCGGAGCGTTCGGCCAGACACCAGCTGGGTGGCCCTGACGCTGGCTCTCCCCCTGGCGACCCTGCCCCTCGCCGAGGGGATCGCTCTGGGCCAGCTCCACCTCGTCTCGCTCGTGGCCGCCGTCGCCGCAGTGACGGTGGCGTTGGGGGAGCGCAGCTTGGCCCGAGACCTGGTGGCGGGCGCGCTCTTCGCTGTGGCTCTCGTGAAGCCGTCGAACACGGCGTTGTTCTTCTGGGCCTTGCTGTTCCTGCCGGGGCGCATCCGACCGGCGGCGATCGCGGCGGCGCTCTACGGCATCGCCACGGGCGTCGCGTTGGCGGTCCGGCAGGAGTCGGCCTTGCAACTCCTGAGGGAGTGGGCCTTCCGCGCCATGGAAGGCGCGCGGTTCGGCGCGGGAGGAGGCGGCTATGGCTCGATGCACGACCTGGTCGCGATGCTGGGGCTGCCTCGGGCCAGCGTGCTCGCGACCCTGCTCCTGCTCGGGGGAGGGGGAGTCGTCGCATGGCGCTCGAGGCGCGCAGACCCCTGGCTGGTGCTCGGAGTACTGGGCATCGCTGCCCGACTCGCCACCTACCACCGCAGCTACGACGACATCTTGATTCTTCCCGCCATTGCGGGGGCCCTGACCCTGAGGGGCGACCTCATCGCGTTGAGCGTGGCGGGAGTCGCCTGGCTGAGCCTGGTCACGCCAGCGCCTCCGACCCTCCGCGTGGCGACCTGGCTGGCCCTGCTCGTCCTGCTCCTCAGGGAGCTGTGGGCCTGCCCGATCGCCGACGGAGAAGCCCGAGCATCAGGAGGCTGAGCCACCCAGCGGACGAGCCCGGGCTCGCCTCGCAGCCGCAGCCGCCCTCGTCGACTTCGCCGTCGCAGTCGTTGTCGATGCCGTCGCCCGCCACCTCGTCGGCGTCGGGGTTCACCGCGGCGTCGGTGTCGTCGCAGTCGGAGACCGAGGTGAAGCCGTCCCCGTCGCAGTCGACGCAGCTCGTGTCGTCGTCGTCCCCGGTGTCGTCGTCATCGCCGGTGTCGTCGTCGTCGCCGGTGTCGTCGTCATCGCCCGAGTCGTCGTCATCGCCCGACTCGTCGTCGTCGCCACAGTCGAGCGGGCCGTCGCCGTCGTTGTCTCCCTCGATGCAGCCCCCCGTCGACACCCGGATGAGGTACGCGCGGTTGCCCTTCCATCCGCCGAACTGCTCTGGAGGCCCGTCTTCCCAGCTCAGCGTGATGCCCTCCACGTGGGTGCCCCAGCCCGTGAACTCGTTCAGCTGATCGCCCGGTGGGTGGAACAGCGCCTGGGTGGCGCTGTTGTCTGCCGCCGGCGCGTGCATCAGCCCCCCGATGACATAGAACCGACCCGGGCGCATGGCGGCATCGATGCCGCCGGCGCTTACCCAACCAACCCCTTGCTCCATGACGACGGTCTTCGAAGCGATGCGGAGGTAGGGGTCTTCGTTGGTGAGGGCCTCGTAGACGACGAAGGTGACCTCATTGCCTGCATCGATGCCAAGTCGCAGCTCGATGTCGCTGACCCGCACCGCGCTCACCGAGGAGAAGAAGCCTCCCGCAAAGGTCCAGGGGTCCTCGGCGTAGCCAACCACGCTCTCCAGGTACTCGTAGGTGGCGAGGGGGCCGCTGCCGATGACGCCGTCGCAGTCGTTGTCGAGGCCGTCGCAGATCTCCGGGGCGCTGGGAGCCACCGTGTCGTCGTTGTCGTTGCAGTCGCCGGTGGCGGCCTCGTTGATGCAGGTGGTGTCGTCCTCGCAGAACCCGTCGAGGTCGTTGTCCTCGGTCACCTCACCGTTGGCCACGCAGCCAGGGCAGAGCGCGCCCGCCTGCCACGAGTCGAAGGGGACGGAGGCGCCGTCCGGCGCACAGCCGGTGAGAGCGAGGAGCACAGCGAGAGGGAGGAGGCGGCCCATGACGCGTAGCGTGCCACCCCGCGAGGACGGCACAAGGGCCGTTGGGGGTACCGGGCAGACCGCGGGCCGAGTGGTGCTCAGGCGCGGTCGCCGTGCTCTTCGCGGACCTTGCGGATGGCGGTGTACGCCTCGTTGATCCGGACGGTCATCCGCGTGGCGGCGGCTTGACGCTCGGGCTGATTGGCGAGCCGGTCCGGGTGGTTGTCTCGCATCAGACGATTCCTCGCCGACTTGATGCGCTTCATCGACGCGTTGCGCGAGACCCCGAGCAGCCGGAACGCAGAGTCGAGGTCCGCCTCCAGGCGCTCACGCGCGCGCCGCGCGCTCTTCCCGTCCCGGGCACCGCCGCGGCGGTCCTGTCGGGTGCGGCGATCGCTCGCTGCGGGGGCACGGCGAGGAACCCAGCCCTGGGCGACCTCCTCAAAGAACCGCACCAGATCGAGCTCCGGCTCGTCCTGCAGGGTGACGCGTCCTGCGCGATCCAAGTCGCGGTCCTGGAGCAGACGCACGAAGCCGCGAGCCCCCAGGGTGACCAGGCGCGATGCCTGTCGATCGGCGTCGGGAAGCTCTGGGTGGAACCCCACCAGCGTCGGCCCGCGAAAGAGGTAGTACCCCGGCGGAGGGGGAAAGGCGCCCTGGAGCCCCGCCAGGTTGATCCACGGCTGGAGGGCGGCCCGGGTGGTCTCGCTGTCCTCTACCTGGCGCAGATCGACCCGAGCGCAACGGAGCTCGGTGCCGAGACGGCCATGAAGGAGGGACTTGAGGAGGATCCCGAAGGGCACGCCGTCGTGGGCATGAACCACGCGCAGCCCACGGCGCCCCAGAAACCCGGAGAGCGAGGCGACATCGAGGTCCTTGACGAACGGTGCGGCAAAGGCGGCGACTGCGTCCATGCCCTAATCCTTCGCGGCACGACTCCGAGGGTCAAGGGGTTTATGGGAATTTGCGCCAATAGAGGCCAGCGAGAGAGCGGAGCGCGGACCTACCCCTCGCAGTACCACCCTTGTAGGCGAGGGCTGCGCGCCTCGTTCCAGCAGCTGTCGTCCTCGATGTCGGCGGACACGTAGAACACGAGCTGGGGCTCCCAGTCCTGGCCGTCCACGGTGGTGGCGTCCTGGGGTGCGCATGCGTTGTTCCAGCCGAGCACCTCGGACGTGGTGCCCGCGGGAATCTCCGCGAACACGGAGTGGGACTCCGGCGGCGTGAGGTCGTTGGGGCCACCGCCACAGAGCTCGAGGTCCCAGTCCCTCCACTCCGAGACGTAGAGCGTTCCGCTGGTGTTGTTCTCCACGAAGATGCAGACGTTGACCCCCATCCCGGTGTCCAGAGTCCAGGAAGTCACGGTGTAGTCGGGGCTGTCGCAGGTGCCTGGGGTGCCTGGGGTGCCCGTGCGGGCAGGCGGGCAGGCGACGAGCGCAGGGACCAGGAGGAGAGCGGCGAGGGCGGAGAGACGCATGGGATTCCTCGGGGGACCGGGCGTGGTCACGCGCCCAGGATGCAACGGTCACACCAGCGCGGGGGGCCCTTTGCTCCGCTACCATCCGCGCCGTGTTTCGTAGGGTTCTCATCGCCAACCGTGGAGAGATCGCGCGCCGCGTGATCCGGGCCTGCGACGCGCTCGGTATCGAGTCCGTCGCCGTCCACTCCACTGCCGACTCCAACGCACCGTATGTGAGCGAGGCCACCACCTCGGTCTGCATCGGTCCACCCCGGGCAGCGCAGTCCTATCTGCTGCCCGAAGCCATCATCCAGGCCGCAATCCAGACGGAAGCGCAGGCCATCCACCCCGGCTACGGCTTCCTGGCGGAGAACGCGCTGTTCGCGCAGATGATTCAGCAGGAGCGGCTGGCCTGGATCGGTCCGCCACCGGGCGTGATCCGACTGATGGGTGAGAAGTCGCCCGCCAAGGAAGCCATGCGCGCCGTGGGACTGCCCATGGTGCCCGGCTCCGATGGCCTCATCGACACCCTGGACGAGGCCCTGGCCATCGCCGAGACCATCGGATACCCGGTGCTGCTCAAGGCCGATGCCGGCGGCGGCGGCAAGGGCATGCGCCGCGCCGACAGCCCCGACGAGCTGCGCGAGGCCTGGGTCTCTGCCCGTGGCGAGGCCCTCGCGGCCTTCGGGAACGACGCCGTGTACCTGGAGCGGTACCTGACGTCGGGCCGGCACATCGAGTTCCAGGTGCTCGCGGACTCCTGGGGCAACGCAGTCCACCTGTTCGAGCGCGAGTGCTCGGTCCAGCGGCGGCACCAGAAGCTGTTGGAAGAGGCCCCCTCGGTGGCCCTCAGCCACGAGCAGCGCATGGCCATGGGCAAGCGCGTCGCCGACGCCTCGGCCGCCATCGGCTACGTGGGCGCCGGCACCGTGGAGTTCCTGCAGGACCCCGAGTCTGGCGAGCTCTACTTCATCGAGATGAACACGCGTCTGCAGGTGGAGCACCCGGTCACCGAGGAGATCACCGGCATCGACCTCGTGCAGGCGCAGATCCGCATCGCCGCCGGCGAGAAGCTCTGGTTCACCCAGGACGACCTGTCCATCGACGGTCACGCCATCGAGCTGCGCATCAACGCCGAGGACCCCGACGACGGCTTCCGTCCTGGACCTGGGACATTGAGCAAGCTCACCAAGCCCACGGGCGACCGGGTTCGCTGGGACGCCGCGGTGGAGGAGGGGTCTCGCATCTCCCCCCACTACGACTCCATGGTCGCGAAGCTCATCACCTGGGGCCCCGACCGTGCGAGCGCCATCGAGCGCAGCCTCGCGGCCCTCGACTCCCTCGAGGTCGAGGGAGTGCCCACCACGAAGTCCCTGCACGCGGCGGTGCTCTCCGCGCCGGACTTCCAGGCGGGAGACCTGAGGGTGGGCATCATCCCGGGGCGACCCGACCTCTCTGAAGGAGGGGACTAGTCATGGCGAAGATTCGACTACACGCCATCGGGCGCGACCGCGACCAGGCCGTGGACGCGGCTACCTACGAGCGCCAGCAGGCCTTGATGACCGAGCGTGAGGCGCCGATCAAGGCTGGCCGTGACTGGGTCGCCGACGGCTGGGGCGACAAGGGCCGGGCCCGAGTGCACCGCAAGGGCAAGCTGACGGTCTGGGAGCGCATCGACCTGCTCAAGGACGACGACTCCCCCGTGCTGCCCGTGGGCACCTTCGTGAACCACGAGCTCGAGTTCGGCGAGCGCAAGCAGACCTCCCCGGGTGCGGGGGTGGTGACCGCCTTCATGCGGGTCGAAGAGCGCTGGGCGATGGTCATCGCCAACGACAACACCGTGGCCAGCGGGTCCTGGTGGCCGAAGACCCCCGAGAAGATCATCCGCGCCCAGGAGATGGCCGAGAAGCTGCGGCTGCCGGTTCTCTACCTCGTGGACTGCTCAGGCCTCTTCCTGCCGGAGCAGGCGAACACGTTCCCGGGAGCTCGGGGAGCGGGGCACATCTTCAAGCGAAACGCGGTGTTGTCGGCCCAGGGCGTGCCGCAGATCGCCGGCGTGTTCGGGGACTGCATCGCCGGTGGCGGCTACATGCCGATCATCTCCGACAAGGTCTACATGACCGAGCAGGCCTACATGGTCATCGCCGGAGCGGCCCTCATCAAAGGCGCGAAGTCACTGAACATGACCAGCCACGGCATCGGCGGCGCCGACGTGCACGTGGGGGTGTCGGGCTGCGCCGACTTCCGGGTCCCGGACGACGAGCACTGCATCGCCGCCATGCGCCGGGAGATGGCCACGTTGCCGTCCAGCGCGGTGCCCTACTACCGCTACGGAGTGGACGCGGCGCCTCCGCGCTTCCCACCCACGGACCTCACCGGGCTCCTGCCAGCCGACCACCGCGTCGCCTACGACACCCGCGAGCTCATCGCGCGGCTCGTGGACGCGTCGCTCTTCTGGGAAGTGCTGCCCGAGCACGGCACAGAGGTCATCACCGGCATCGCCCGCATCTCGGGGCTCTATGTCGGCATCCTCGCCAACGCATCGGGCCTCGTGGATGATCCCCACACCGGCGGCAAGCGCCCGGCCGGCATCCTCTACAAGCAAGGCATCGCCAAGCTGAGCGCCTTCTCGCGGGCCTGCAACGACGACGGCATCCCGCTGCTCTGGCTCCAGGACATCTCGGGCTTCGACATCGGCCCCCAGGCGGAGCGCCATGGGCTGCTCGGCTACGGCAGCTCTCTCATCTACGCGAACAGCACGAACACGGCGCCCATGGCGACGGTGCTGCTGCGCAAGGCCAGCGGCGCCGGCTACTACGCCATGGCGGGCCTGCCCTACGACCCGGTCCTCCAGCTGAGCACTCCGGTGACCCGCCTCGCGGTGATGGAGGGGCGCACGCTGTCCATCGGCGCCTTCAACACGAAGCTCGACGACGAGTTCGAGATCGTGGCGGAGACTGAGGAAGAGCGGGAGAAGATCGCGGCCGGCATGAAGGCCGTCGAAGGACGCATCGAAGCGGACATGGACCCCATCGCCGCGGCGCGGCAGATGGACACGGACGAGATCGTGCTGGTGAGCGAGCTGCGCGAGCGCCTCGCGGCGTGGGCCGAGATGGCCTACCAGTCTCCCGGGCATCGACGGATCAAGAACCCTCGCATCTGGAGCATGCACGACCTCGAGCTGCTCGCCGGAGGTGGCCAGTGAGCGTGCACACCTGGGAAGCGGTCTCGGCGCGCGGTCCCCACGAGGACGGCGTCACGTCACGACTCGATGCCCCGCATGTCGGTGTGTTCGAGCCGACGGTGTCGGCGGGGGACTCCGTGAGGGCGGGCCGCGTCGTGGGCCGCCTCGTCGTCCTCGGTCGCCGCCACAAGGTCGTGGCCCCCGCTGGCGCTGCAGGGCAGGTGCTGTCGGTGTCGTCGGCAGGAGCCGTGCAGTACGGCGATGCATTGGTGTCGCTGGGCGCTGCCACGGCAGTCGACGGGGCAGAAGCCGAAGTAGACGCCACAGCGAGTGAAGAGGGGTACCCCGTCTGTACTCCCATCGACGGCATCTTCTACGCCCGCCCGACTC
This sequence comes from Deltaproteobacteria bacterium, assembly GCA_023954745.1. Taxonomy (GTDB): domain Bacteria; phylum Myxococcota_A; class UBA796; order UBA9615; family UBA9615; genus JAGSHC01. Next base: position 17,875 of record JAGSHC010000072.1, read on the forward strand.
CGGACGCCCCGGCGTACGTGAGCGTGGGCGACCGGGTCACCGAGGGCGCGACCCTCGGCCTCGTGGAGGTGATGAAGACCTTCAACCCCGTCACCCTCGGTGGGGCAGGCGCTCCGAAGAGCGGCGTGGTCAGCGCAGTCCTTGCCCAGGACGGCGACGAAGTGCGAGCCAACGAGCCGCTCTTCCGGATCGTCGCGGAGTAGGTCATCTGGGGTGCACCAACTCCGGAACCAGTTGGCTGAAAACAAACCGGACGAATGTATGGTCAGCGGGTGAGCCCCCGTCGCATCGTCCCCCTCTTCGCTCTCTTGCTCGTCGGCTGCACCACCGGCCTCGAGTTCGAGCCGATGATGGAAGCCTGGCTCGACGCCCCGCGATGCGACGAGCCCGACCTCGTGCGGAACTCGCTGGCTCCGCTCCGTGCCCGACTGGTGAACGCCGACCGCGCCGGGGTGCGCGGCGAGCTGGTGCAGTTCTCGACCTCGCCCGCGGAGTTCGTACGGGTGACGACCCAAGACTCCGTCGAAGCGGTGAACGTGCCCTCGGGGACTGAGTGGGACGCGCTTGTCGACCGGGGCGAGATCTGGGCGGAGCTCACGGGAGGGCTCGAGCGGGAGGACCTGCCGGTCGAGCTCATCACCGATGGGGATGGAGCGGTGCAGGCGTGGGTCGGGGTCGACCTGGTGGGGATCTGCGACGCGGGGATCGCCTTCGACACCGCCACCGTCGAGCTCACCACATCGAACACCGCCGCGATGCTTCGGCTCAACTACGGAGCGACGCCGTGAGGTGGCTTCCCGTGGTGGCGGGTGTGGTCCTTGCGGGATGCCCCACGGGCTTCCGCGTGGAGCCGCCGCCGCTGGTTCTGTTGCCGGCGTGCTCCGAGATGGATGGTGCCGCCGCCCTGTACATCCCCGGGACGGTGTCTGGGAGCGGGGCAGGCGCGCGCATGGCGGGTGACACCTCACGACCGACCGTGGAGTGGCTGGTCGCCAACCCACGGTTTGTGCAGCTGATGCCCGCCTCGCTCGTCCCCGAGGGCGAGGAGGTGACTCTGGACGGCACGGCGGCCACGACCACGGGCATCCTGAGCACCGACCCAAACGTGCCCGGCAACTACCTGCCCACGACGGCGCAGCTCCAGCTGGAGGCTGGCGAGCGGACGATGTGGGCGCGGGTCGACGTCCGCGAACTCTGCGGTCCGAACCCGCCGCGCTCCGACCTCACCGTGTGGATCAGCACCCGAGTCGAGACCACCACGTGGAGCCTGACCCCCTAGTTCGGGGGCTCTGACCGCGGGGCCTACCGCTGGAGGGCGGTTGCGGCGAGCAGGTGCACCGGGCGCTCGCTCAGGCCTCGGGTGAAGCGGTCGAGGCTCCACACCTCCTGGCCGCCCGAGCTGATGACCACGCGGTGGGAGTCCGGGTACTCGTCGTCCCCGATCCAGGCGCTGTAGACGAACGTGCGGCTGGCGACATCGAGAATCGGCCCGAGGGTGGGGCACTCATCCCCTTCGGGCAGCGTGATCTCCGTGCTCTCCCCGTCCTCCCACCAGAAGAGCGGCCCGCAGCTGTAGGAGCTGGGGGAGAGCAAGACCGTGGAGTGCTCTTCGGTGGCGGGGACCACCTGGGTCCCGGGAAGCAAGAACGCGTCGGGAATGGCCTCTCCCACCACATCGAGGTCTTCGTCGGGCACGAAGGACGCGATCTCGGCGACGGGCTGATTGGCGCCGTCCTCGTCGGGCTCCCACCCGCGCAGACCGAGGATGAGCCGCCCGCTGCCGTCGCTGGCGAGGCGCGCGAAGTTGGCGGGCTCGATGGCACCCCAGTCGTCGGGGACGAGGTGAGGCGCCAGCTCCTGCACGGACCAGCGCAGCACGCCCTCGGCGGCGTCCTCGTAGGGCACGGACCAGATCTCCCGCAACATCGTGGGGAGGTACGGCGAGCTGAACGTGGGCACGAGGAGGAGGGAGCCCTCGCGGACGGGGTCCGGCAAGACCTGCACGTCCCACGGCCAGAGCTCCTCGGAGAAGAGGAGGATCTCGCCAGTCAGCGGCAGCTCGACGCGACGCTGGTAGATCCGCGCCAGCACCCGCGCCTCGTTGGTGTAGGCATCGGCCTCCCACACGACCTGGTGGAACTCCGCGCTGCCCTGCATGAGGTTCGTGGCGATGAACCGACCCGGGCCGGACGCCTCGAGGGTGCGCACGGGCGGCGGGTAGTAGTTCTCCTCCTCCCAGTCGAAGGGAAGCTCGAAGGAGCTGAGGACCTGACCGAGCGGGTCGATGATGTCGTAGCGCTCGGGACCGGTCGGACCGTAGTAACAGTTGGTGCAGCCCTCCATGAGGTCGACCCACGCCACCGCGAAGACAGTGTCTGGCATCTCGCCGGGATTGATCCCGGCCCAGGGGGAGGAGGGGCGGTCGACACCCGACCCCGCATCGCCCGAGTCGTGGCCCTGACCCGAGATGAGCTCGTCGTCGGGCTCGGCTGGGGGCGCCTCGCGCAGAACGGTGTCTCCCGCACACGCGGAGAGCACGAGGAGCGCGATGACGCTGAGAAGCCCGGGGAGGGCTCGGTGCGGGACATCAAGGAGAGAGGGCGAAAGGTCGGGGGACGGCATGTTCGAAGAATGCCCGTCCGCGATTCCATCGAGAATCGATGTTTCGTTGTCGTGATTGCGTGGCATACAAATACAGAAAAACGGGCCCCCCGCTCACGCGAGAGACCCGTTTCTCCTGCCCGGTCGGGACCCTAGGGCTCATTGGGAGGTCGCTTTGCGAACTCCTGACTCCTACATCGCGCTGTCATCGTCATCGCTGCTGTCGTCATCGTCCGCGCCGCTGTCGTCGTCGTCAGCACCGCTGTCGTCGTCGTCGTCAGCGCCGCTGTCGTCGTCGTCCGCGCCGCTGTCGTCGTCGTCCGCGCCGCTGTCGTCGTCGTCGTCGTCGTCGTCGTCGTCACCGCCGCCGCTGTCGTCGTCGTCGCCAACAGCGCTGTCGTCGTCATCTCCGACGGAGCTGTCGTCGTCATCACCGACGGGCTCACAGGCCACGGTCGCGAAGGCGAGAAGAGAACCCAGGGCGAGGGCGAGCATGAGTCGTAGTGTTTGCAACATTGCAGTCTCCTTTTCGTTGCTCAGGGTTGGAGCACACCCTGGACCACCCTCCGCAGGCACCCCTCTGCACTGGCGACGGCCCCCAACACCCTCTGCCCGGGTCTCGAAAGGCCCGGAATACACGGCTCTCGGGCACGGCCAGACCCGCGCGAGCCAAAAGGCACAGCCGCGTCGGGGCATCGGTGTCAGGGCACGCGGTGACCCCCTCGCCCCAGGCCTAGGCTCCCGCAGGCAGGACGCGGCCCGACCCGACCTCGGCCCCATCCAGGTCGAGGGGGTGGGCCTCGTCAACCAAGATCTCCAACCTCCGTCCCTCCTCCCGCACCTCGCCGGCGAGGCACCAGGGCCCCGCCAGGGGAGCGGTGACGAGCCGGTCGGGGAACCGAGCTTCGAAGAGCGCGGTGCCGTCATCGAGCTCGCATCGCCACGACCGATGCAATCCACCGACCAGCTCACGTGCTGCCATCCACCCGCCCACTCGGACCCGACTTCCGACGCACCGCGAGAGCGCGGCGGCGTGCACCACGTCGTCAGGCAGTTGCGCCGAGACGATGTGCAACGGATGCCCCGACAGCGTGTAGCCGAGGGCCCCCAGCTCATCCCGAAGCTCCGCGGCCTTGCGCGCTTCACTGTCGAGGCCCGCGACCTCGCCCTGCACGGCGGTTCCCCCCGCCCAGCGGAGCCGACGGTGCACAAGGCGCAGTTGGCTCCGCACGAGGGCTTCGTCCACATCGTCCAGCGCCCCCGCAGCCACGAGGGAGTCCACCTCGTCGACCCCGGCAGGCACACGCTCGAGAAAGTCGGCGAGCCCGTGGAACCGGCCCGACCGCTGTCGGCTGTCGACAATGAGGGCAGCGAGCTCCTCGCGCACCCCGTGGATCACCCCGAGCCCCACACGCAAGACACCGTCAGCAGGGCACGACGACCCCACCCCTGCCTCTTGCACTGACGGCGGCAGGAGCACAACTCCGCGGCGCTGAGCGGCGGCCACGTGCACCCACAGCGGATACTGGCCCCCCGGAGCAGCGATGAGGGACAGCAACAGCTCGTGCGGCCGCTCCAACGCCAGCCGGGCGCAGCGCATCCCGCCCAGGGCGGTCCCGACCAGTTCGGCGCGCGAGCTGGCCTCGGCGACGTCCCGAAGCAGCGCCTCCCAACGCAGGCCCGCTTCCGCTCCCGGGACGCCAGCGCTCCTGGCCCCCTCCACGAAGCGACGCCGCAGCCACGCCCGCTCCGCGGGTCCCCCCTCCGCCAGGCCAATCCGCAAGCGCTCCATCTCGTCGCTCGACAGAGCCGCGAGGCTGGCTGCGGCCTCCAGCCGCTCCTCCACGAACCCGCCTTCCAGCGCCATCGCGGTGAGCACATCGGGGAGCGTCCCCAGGCCGCGCCTCAACGCCGCCCTCACCGGCGCAGCCTCGAGCCCTGGGCAGCCGAGGGAGTCGCCCCGAGCGAGCATCGCCCGCACGTCACTGACACCTCGCTCCCCGCCTGCGTGCAGGACCAACGAGGAGGAGCGTCGCTCCGCCAGCTCCAAGGTGAGCAGGCCCATGGCGCTCGCTCCCTGCCGATCCCACTGGGTCACGAGGCCTCCGCGCCGGTGCTCCGACGCCACACGCTCCACCAGCGGACGCCCTGAGACGAGCACACCCTCCCCCATCTCGATGGTGCGCGGCACTCCAGCCAGACGCGCCGCCGAGCGCAGGATCCCCCGCCAGGGGTCTTCATCGAGTCCAGCCCCCACGAGACGCGGGCAGCGCGCCAACAGCTCATCAGGCCCCTCCCCTCGCCAGTCCCCTGGCAGCTGCCGCAGGACGCGCTCGCACTCCGATGGGCGCAGAGACGCCGAGCGCGCGATGTCCCGCACGGCCTCGCGCAGGGTCCAGCGCACAAATTGGGCCGGACGCCCGACACACTCCGGCCCCAGACGCTGCTCGAACGCCCGGACCACCGCGGACTTCGCTGCAGCCGCCACCCCCAGATCGAGCCGAAGTCGACCCTCCGTGCCGTCACAACACAGGCGCGCCGAGGAGAGTCCCAACTCCATGGGGTTGGCCGGAGTCAGCTCGAGGGCCCACGCGACCAGCGAGCTCGCCAGTCCCGCATCGGGGAGGACGAGACGCCCCCCGGTGCGCAGCTCTGCCGCGGCATCGGCCAGCAGGAGGAGCGACTCCGGGCGCGCGCCGCGACCCAGCACGCGCAGCTCTTCGTCGACCCGCTGCACGATCTCGGGCGTGGCCGCGCCCTCCCGATGCGCGCCGAGCGACGCCATCACGCGCTCCCGTAGCTCCTGGCCTGCATCGGGACGACTGGCCGTGCCCGCCGCCAGCGCCACCGGGTCCTGGGAGGCACCACACCGGCAGTCCCGTGCCACCTCTGCCGCCCGCTCGAGGGCGTCGGGCCGGCGACTGAACGCGGCCTTCATCCCGCCTTCATCGAGAAGCCACCCCCGCTCCGATGCCAGCTCCCACCTGGCCACACGCGCAAAGGGCCGCTTGCGCTGCACCGCATGCAACAGACGCTGAAACTTCCGCTCCGACGGGTCGGAGAGCTGCACTCCTGCAGTGCCCACCACGTCGATCCCCAGCGCTGTGGCCTCGTCCGCCAGCCGCTCCCAGCGGGTGCCCGCGCGGAGTTCGGCGAGCAACCAGTCAGTCCCTCGAACCCGCCGGACCGTCTTCAAGAGAGAGAGGTCGGGGCTGAGGACCCAGACATGCTCCGAGAGCCCTTCGAGAAACGACGTCAGCGGAGCGCGCGGCGAGGCGTGACGCGCCGAGAGCAACCGGGCGATCTCCTTCCAGCCCTGAGGATCCCGCGCGAGCACGAGCGCGCGCCCGCTGTTGACCGATCGCGGCACCGTCGGATCCGGCAGCGAAGCCCCGACGACGGGGTGGATGCCGTGCCGATGGGCGGCCGCCAGGAAGTCGGGGATGCCGTACAGACCGCCGAGATCCGTGAGCGCGAGAGCGTCGACCCCCTGCCTCGCCGCGGCGAGACACAAGGCCTCGGGCGACGCCGTGCCCACGCCGAAGGAGTAGGACGAGTGCACGTGGAGGTGGGCTGTCGGCATGTACTGATCATATGTTCAGAACGACCCAAGAGATCAAGTCCGATTCCGATCGGCTTCCGATCCGGCATCGGGCCCGAGGGGTACACTTCAACCTGGGAGGAGAGGCGCGCTGTCGAGTCTTCTGGTCACTCACGGACATCACTTCGGGGTTCGTTTTCCGCTGCTCGATCGCACGACCTTGGGCCGGAGCTCGGGCTGCACGATCCAGCTGCTGGACGAGAAGGTCTCGCGCCTCCACTCCACGATCCACCGCGACGGCGACCGCTTCATCGTCAAGGACGAAGGAAGCTCCAACGGCACCGGTCTCAATGGCCGGCTCCTCCTCGAGTCCACCGAGCTTCGGCCTGGCGACGAGGTCGCCATCGGCAACAACCTCATGCTGTTCAACCCGGATCTGGAGATCCTCCGGGACCTCGAGGGCGCGGGTTCGGTCATCCTGGCTACCCCGCCGGAGGCCTCGGCAGCTCCCATCGAGGACGATCGGGTCGAGAGCTTTCGCCTCGAGGGACTGCTCGCCAGCCTCTCGGAACTCGTGGCGTCTCCCCGCGGGGTGGGCCGCCCGGCGGCGTTGCTGGAAGCCGCGGCGCGAGGAATCGGGGCGGAGCGCGCCGCGCTGCTCGTCGCTCCCATGGGCGGAGAACCCAGCAAGGCAGTGGCCACCTTCCCTCATCGAAGCCGGGTGAGCATCGCGCGACCGCTCCTTCAACGCGTGCTCGACGACCGCAAGGCGGTGCGGCGGGCCGGCACCCTCGACCTCACCGTGCGCCAGGGCCGCTCCTTCATCGAGCAACGCGCTGGCGCCGCCATCGGTCTCCCCATCGTGCTGGGCGGGCGTCTGCGAGCTGCGTTCTACGCGGACAGCTCCTCGCCCACCGCCTTCGCACGGGTCCCGCTGGACGAAGTCTTCTCCGCCATCAACCTGGCGTTCGCCCCGCTGTTTGCCGGGGATCCCGCACTCCTCATGCCCGCGCCCGAACCCGAGGCTGGCGACGAGTCACCGCTGGACTCTCCGGCCTACCAACGCGTGCTCGAGCAGGCCCGAAGCGCGGCCGACCAGCCAACTCCCGTCCTCTTGCACGGGGAGCCGGGCAGCGGTCGCGAGTACGTCGCTCGACAGATCCACGCCATGGGCCCACGCGCCCAGGGTCCATTCGTCGCTCTTCACTCGGGCTCCTTCTCCCGCGACGTGGCCGAGGGACTGATCTTCGGATGCGCGAAGGGCGTCGAAGCTCCGGTGCGCCCGGGGCTCGTGGAGTCGGCCAACGGCGGCACCGTCTTCTTCGACGACGTCGGCGAGCTGCCGGCGCACCTCCAGGTCAAGCTGCTCCGTCTCCTTCAGGAAGGCCGTGTGTATCGCGTTGGAGCCACCCGCTCGACGCGCGTCGACGTGCGGGTGCTGGCCGGCTCGACCCGAGATCTCGACACGCTGGTGCGTGGGGGAGTCCTGCGCGAGGACCTCGTCGACCACCTCGCCATCTCGGTGATCGAGGTACCGCCCCTGCGCAAGCGGCTCGCTGACGTCGCGGCGCTGGTCATGCACTTCATCGTCCAGTTCGAGGCCGCTCACGGGCCCCTCACCCGCGGATTCACCCCCGAGGCGCTGGGACTGCTCGAAGCCCAGGACTGGCCAGGCAACGTCAGAGAGCTCCGGGAGGTCGTGCGACGGGTCCTGATTCGCGCCCGCGGTGAGCAGGTGGATGGGGGCGACGTGCGCAGCGAACTGCTCGCCCTGCCTTCACGCAGCGCCTTCGAGCGATCCGAGGACCTCGGGCCAGCCGTGCGCAAACTCGAAGCCGAGTTGGCGTCTCGCGCCCTGAGTCGATGCCGAGGGAGCCGAGCGCGCGCCGCCCGCCTCATGGGAATTCCGGTGTCCGAGCTCGAGCGACGCATGGTCGCCTGGGACATCGACCCCTTCGGGAACTAGCGCGCGCGAGGTCGAGGAAGCCGAGAGGCGAGCGCGGAGGCGTACTCCAGGTACGCCGCACAAGCGAGACCGAGAGCTGACGCCGAGATCGCGCGGCTCGCGGCCCTCAGGCCTAGCGGACGTAGTACTCCTGGATGTACTCCTCGTACCAGGAGTTCGCCGCGATGGACGGGGAGTTCCCTCCGCAGTACGTCGTGATGTCGCTCGCGTCCACGCGCGTCGTGCGCACCGTGGGGAGGGGAGAGGCGAAGATCGAGTCCACGGAGGGGAAGCTCTCCCCGCATGCGTAGTTCGAGCTGTAGAACCATGGGGCCGTGTTGTACGCGGTGACACAGCTCGCCGAGTGCGGTCCGTTGTCGCTGGCAGAGAACAGCGCCACCTGCGGCCCGGTCGAGTTCGGCAGCCCATTCACGACCGCGCTCGGGTCTGCTCCATCGTAGATGTACGTGGCCGATCCGCTGGGCGGCACGCTGAGGGTGTTCGTCGAGCCTCCGAGCTGGTACGGAATCGGGGCGCAGTTGCCCACCCCAGTGGTGATCAACCCGTGAACCACCAGGATCTCGTCATTGGTGTCGCCGTTGTCAGCCAACGTCTCCCAGTACTTGCCTGCGATGCGCGAGGCGCCCGACAAGGGCACGCCCACGTTGTTGGAGTAGAAGTCGGCGTAGGTCGTGATCAGGTTGACGTTGTCGACCCCGTCCGACGTGGTCCGCATCACCAGAGTCCAGCCGCCACCGTCGGTCGTCAGGTCGCAGTACGCGTCGAACTCCGGGTCGCCGCCCACGCCGTCGGGGTCGAGTGGCCACTCGCCGTCAAGGCCCGCGCGGCCCGTGGGGTCGACGCTGAGCACCTCGGCGCACGTCGCGCAGGGCAGTGGCTCGACGCTGTCGCAGTTGATGTCCTCGTCGCTGCAGAACTCCACCGCGCCGGGGAAGACGTCGCCGTCGGTGTCGTCGCAGTCCGGGACGCCCGCGCACGTGTCGACTCCGTCACCGTCCACATCGGTGATGTTCGCCGTTGGGTCGTTGTCGTCGCAGTCCCCTTCGCACTCCGACTGGCCGTCGGCGTCGTCGTCTGCTTCCTGCGGGTCCTCGGCGCCGTCACAGTCGTTGTCGAGGAACGCGTCGCAGACGTCCGGGGCAGCGGGGTAGACGGCGTTGCTGCCGTCGTCGCAGTCCACGTTCGCCGCGCCATAGGCCGCCACACAGCCCGCGTCCAACCCGTCGAAGAAGCTGTCCCCGTCCACGTCAAAGCCATTGTCGGCCACGGTGTCGCAGTCCTCGTCGATCCCGTTGCAGGCTTCGGTCGCGCCGGGGAAGACGCTCCCATCGTTGTCGTCGCAGTCGGGCGTGCCCGCGCACGTGTCGACACCGTCGAGGTCGACGTCCGCGATGCTCAGCGCGGAGTCCGCGTCGTCGCAGTCCCCGGCGCACTCGGAGGCCCCATCCGAGTCGTCGTCGGAC
>JAGSHC010000332.1 GCA_023954745.1 Deltaproteobacteria bacterium
CTCGGCCTGGTCGACTCCGGCCTGCATTGGATCGAGGGCGGTCGCAAGGCTCACGGGTCCTGTGATGGACCCGTCGTCGGGCCCGAGCCAGCCGGTGGTGGCCGCTTGCGCAGCGCAGCCATCGGTCGCGACGGCGATACCGCTCAGGGCGTGGTCTCCCCAGCCAGTGACACCGACGGACAGGTCCGCGCTCACAGACAATGCGTTGTCCGTGGCCGAGGCAAGTCCGAACAGGACCAAGGGCGAGGAGCCGGCGTTGCTCCCGCTCATCGAGACGTTGATGCTGCCCTGCTCCAGCACGCCACAGGTGCGGAGATCCGCATCTATGGCTGCGTCAGGGCCTGGTGCTCCGCAGTCCTGAACGATGAGCAGACCGGTCTGGGCCCCCGTGAGGCCGAGGCCCGCTGCGTCGACGCGCTCATCGAACTGGGAATCCGTCCAGGTCAGCGAGCCCGCGCCGGCACCCTCGACGAGAGACAGCGCGGTGTCGCCGGCGCTCCCCGATGCGGAACTCAGCGTCACGACCCCGTCTGCGGAGGCCTGATTGCCGAAGTCGTCCGTCGCGACGACGGTCACCGGAGTGGGGTCGCCGGTCCAGATCCAAGGGCTGTCCAGCTGAAGCGATAGCCCACTCGCCGTGCCTGCGCGGACAGTGACGGCGGGCGAGCTACCGACGGGCAGGCCGGCTTGGGTGGCATCGACGGTGGTGATACCTGCGATGGTCGGCTGCACCGTCGTCTGCGCGGCCCCCAGGCTGTCGAGCGTCAGGGCGACCGGTGAGAATCCACCCAGGCTGTCCTGGAGCAGGATGTTGGGGTCGGTCTGCACGATGTAGGGATTGCCCCAGGCATCCTCGCCAGCCAGATCGACAAGGAGGTTGTCCCCAGCCTGTAGATCGAGCTGATCCGGGGTGACGAAGACCGTGCTGAGCGCGCCGTTGATGACGTCCACGGGCGCGGCGGCCGCGTTCAATCCGAAGCCGGAGAGCACCGCCCGAACCTCGACATCACTTGCCGCCTGACGGAGCGGACAGCGGAAGAGGACGCGCTCATCGGGCGAGACGAGCTCCGTGCAGCTCATCGGCTGGCCATCGGCGAACATCTCGAAGGCACCGGCGCTGAAGATGGAGCCATCCACGGCGTTTCCGAAGACGTCCCGCACGAGGACTTCGACGATCGGCGGGTCGTCGGCGACGACCGGATCTTCCGCGATCGTGAGCTCCATCTGGGTGGGGGTGCCCGCCTCGACCGCGTAGGGAGAAGAAACCCCGGTGACGCCATCCTGCCCGTCGACCGTCAAGGTAATGGTGGGTCCCGCGAGCTGGGGCTCGGCGCTGCAGACCACCAGAGCGTCGACGGTGCAGTCGAAGCTGCCGATGCCTCCGAGACTGTCATCGAGCAGCGGCACCCCAGTCCAGGCCGTTCGGTTGCCGAAGGCGTCGGTCGGGGTGGCCACGACCTGCAGTTGGGACTCGCCTGCGGTGAGCGTGTCTGGCGTCGCGATCACATCGAACCGTGCGGCCGCGCCCGGATCCACGTCGAACTCGGCGGAGGACCCGGCGGGGCCCGACACCGAGTCGATGCGCTCGGCGACGCAGCTTCCGTCGGACTCGGTCGCCTGGGTCAGGTTCGGGGAGACCGTGGCACGCCCGATGACCTCGACCACGTCCACCCAGCTCGAACAGGTGCTGCGCAAGACCATCGTGGCGGCAGCGTCCGGAGCCTCGTTGCCGAACTGGTCTACGAGGACGACTTCCAGGGGGAAGGGTGTGCCGGCGGTGGCCTTGAACGGGTCTGACGGGAGGTCGAGTCGTGCCGAGACATCGCTGCCTGGCTCGAACAGGACAACCAGCTGGCCGTCTGCGAGCGGGGACTCGTTGTCCGATGGTGTCGCTGTCACCGTGAGCTGGTCGGGGGACGTGCTCGTCAGTCCGATGGTGGCCACCCCGTCGGCGCCGAGGCGCCCTTGAATGGCGTCAGGGCCCAGGGGGGTCTGGTCGAGAAGGGAACCCGCGGAGAATTGTGGTGCCGCGGTGCCGTCGGCTGCCTCCACGTAGACCACGATCTGTTCGTCCGCGAGCACCCGCCCACCATCGCGGTTGCGCAGGGTGATGCCGAGCTGGATCTCGTCGTACACCTCATAAACGATGAACTCGCTCTCCACGGAGAGGTGATCCGCTTGGGTCGCCGAGGCGGTGTAGCCGTTGACCAGGCGCCCGGATCGTCCGGTTGGTCCGGTGACGACGACGTCGTAGGTGTTGGGCTCCAGACCGCTGGGGACGACGGCGGTGAGCTGCTCGTAGGAGTCAAGCACGGCGCCGGGGAGGGTGACGGTGAGCGGCCCGCCCTCGTCGGTGGGCAGCACCAGTGAGACATGGAAGTCCTGCTCGACGTCCGGGTCTGCGCCCGTCGCGTCGACATCGATCGACGGATAGAACTGCTGGCCGCGGATGGTGACCACGGTCTCTTCACCGATGAAGCCCACGGCCGGATCGACGCTCTCCACCACCGGTTCCGGCAGGGTCAGGGCGCATCCGACGGCGCAAAGGGCTGGTAAGGAGCGGATGATTAGGGCATCTCCATCAGTAGATTAGCCGGTAGCCGAGCAGAAGGCTCAGCCCGCCGACTTGCTTGGAGAACGAGATGTCACCGGTCGGGCCGCTTAGGCCCGTGAACCGCGCCTCCACCATGATCTCTCCTCCGCTGAACCGCTGGCCCGCACCGGCCAGGACGAGCGGGCCGGGAGTCAGCACGCCGATGCCTGTCCCGAAGCGCTCCGGGCCATAGGAAGCGCCGAGGCCGTAGCCGGCGATGACCGCCCCGAGTCCCAGCCAGACGCCCCGTCCGCCCGCTTCGCGACGCGCGAGGAGCGCTGCGGTGATGGGCACCACGCGCAGCGTTACCCGAACGTCGTCATCCGTCTCGGACGGAACAATCTCGGTCGCTCCATAGGTGGAGATCCCCAGCCGCATGAGTGTGCTGCGGTTGAAGAACGGAAGCCTGGCATCCAGATCCAGCGAGAGCGCGGGAGACGTGACCTTGCGCAGATTCGAGTGCACGCCTGCCGCGAGTGACAGGGCGCGGTCCACGGGTCGCGGCTCGAGGAGCAGAGTGGCGGTCGCGGTGGCGCCCTCGGCGGTCGCGGTGATCTGGACCTCGCGGGTGCGCTCTCCGGCGGCCGGCTGAAGTTCGACGAGGTAGCGGCCGGCGTCCGCGCCCCGGACCTCCCCGAGCGCACCTTCGGTGGCAGAGACCGAGAGCTCGGCGTCTTGCACCGGCTGCCCGGCCCGATCGAGGACTTCGAATGTCACCGTCGCCACCGCTCGGGGACCCGTGTAGAGCACCGGTGGGTCGACTGTGGGCCGGATGCTCGCAATCCGACCGGGGCTGATGGAAACCTCCGAGTGGTCGGTCAGCAGGGGGGTGCCCGGGGCTCTCCAGATCCCGCTATCGGGGACGCGGATGGCACGCCGGGTGACCGCGCCGGAGCGTGCCTCGAGGACCTGCGGGCCGGTGTTGCCGAGCCACGGCACGAACGAGCTGGCCCAGCCTTCGCTGTTGGTACGGAGTTGGAAGGTCGACTCGCCCGAACTCAGGGTGAGCTCGGCGCCGACCCGCGGCAGGCCGAGGTCGTCCAGCGCGCGGACGTGCACCTCGAGCGCCCCAGACTCGAAGTCCCCCCAGCCGATCTGGAGGTCTTCGACCCTGCCCAGGCCACCTTGCGGGTCCCAGCGCGCGCCGATGACGTCTTCGCCGGAGGCGATGGCCGCTTCGCCCTTGTACTCTCCCTCGAGGACGAAGCCGCCGCCGGGGTCGGCGTAGACGGTGCCCAGGTTCGCGGACAGTCGGATGTCGCCGCTGGGCAAGCGCTCTCCGCGGGTGTTCTCGAGCGCCGCCGTGATCTCGGCGATGGGACGGTCAGTCGAGAGATCCTGTGGCCAGACGTGGAGCCGGAGTCGGGCAGGGACATCTTCGTTTGCTGCGATTCTCGCCGAGGCCTCCACACCATCGGGAAGGGAACACACGAAGCGGGTGGCCAGGAGCTCCCGCTGGTGCTCGATAGGGGCGGTGGTCACCCAGGTGCCCTTCGAAAACGGGGCTAGCTGGACCTCTCGCGCGCCTGGGGTGCGACAGAACGGCGCGCCCCCATCCCACGGGCGTCCGTCGGCGCGGATGGCGTGTAGATAGACGAGCGGTGCGGGGCGGCCGGGCGCGAGCTCTCCAGCTACGACGGCGAGGAGGCGGGACTCAGCCCGCGTTCTGAGCGGCAGCGCGCCGGTTGTTTCGTTGCCTAGATCGTCTTCCAGCAGCACCTTGACCGTCGTCTCCCCTGGGTACTGGTCGACGGTGGTTCGCACGACGCCGTCCTCTCCGGCGGTCACCGGGCCGTAGATTCGACCGCCGACCTCGAGCGTGGCCTGGGTTCCGGGCTCGGTATCGAGCGCGACAGAAGCCCGAGCTCGGAGCCGAATTCGCGTGTACTGGGGAGCGCCGCCGGTCCGCAGGTCACGTAGCGCCAAGGGGACAAAGCGGGCGTATTCGGCGGGCCCCGGCTCGATGCGTACCGAGAGCCCGTCCGCAGTCGCCTCCACCCCGACGACCCGACCCTCGGGGAGGTGAAACTCGATGTCGTCGGGCGCTGGCAGGTCCTCTCCGGCGACGAGTACGGTCAAGGGGCGGCCCACGACGCCGTCGGTGGTCGCGGGGATGTCGAACGCGGGCGCTGCGGGGAGCGACACCTCCAGCGCGCGCCGCTCGGTGCCGACGTGAAGGCTCACCGAGCCGGGTACCGACGGTGGGTGCCAGAGCCAGGCCGTCACTCCGGGAGGGAGCTCGCGCTCGACCGGACTCAACGCACCGCTGCCCATACGCAGGGGAGGGGGCTCGCTCGGCTTGCCGTCATCATCGACGGCGGCCACGAGCAGGGTCGTGGCGACGCCTGGGTAGATCGGTCCCTCCAGCGGCACCACCGCGACCTCAGCGGCCAGCGCAGCGGTGGCCCACAGGAGGATCACTGGACGCCGCCACGGAAGACCGGTCCGCGCGTGTCCCGGACCAGGACGACGTCGACTGCGACCTCCTCGCCGAAGAGATCGGTGGCTCGGACGCTTACGTTGTTGTCGCCTTCATCGAGCTCGAGGCTGGCGACGAAGCTGCCCTGGTGATCCGCGGTCGTCTGGACTGTGCCCTGGGCGCCGGCGACTTCGACTGTCGCGCCGGGGGTGGTGGTCCCACGGATCTCGGTGACGGAGGCCCTGGTGCGTTTGTGGGAGGGCCACTCGACGTCGAGCAGCAAGTCTTCCGGGATGGGCATCACCTCGGAACCACCTTCCCCGTCGACGACGAGGCGCACGCCTTCTTCGATCGCGGCAACCCCGGGCAGGCCTTGGGCCATCAGGTCTCCGCGGCGGCTCTCGATGAGCATCGAGCGGCCCTGTACGGCCACGGCGAACTCGGCGTCCGTGGCCTGAACTTGCCTGCCCATGCTGCCGAGGCGGACCGGCGGGGAGGTGGGGCGGACCGTGGCCTGCACCGCACCGCCCTCGAGCTCGATGTCGACGCCCTCGGGGCCGACCTGGACGACTTCCAGGCTTGCCGCAGGCCCGACACGAATTCGCGTATCTGCGCCGAGCGACAGGACGGCTCGCCCGCCTTCGGCTGTCTCGATGTGCTCGCTTCCGGTCAGGACCCTGCCTGCCTCCGGCGCGAGGGACTCGCCTAGGCGCTCGACCGTCACCTCACCGACGACCTCGGAGAGGATCAATTCGTCGCCGCCACCGCCGGTCGGAAGACCGGAGCCGAGTGCCGCGAGCAGCGCGAGGCTCACCAGAGCGAGGAGCAAGACCCAGACGCCGCGTCTCATGCGGCCTCCGGGAGTTCTAGGATCCACGGGCCCTCGCCCTCGGGCCGTATCACCCGGCCGCCTAGCCGATCGATCAGCTGGCGGGCGACCCACAAGGAGACGCCAGCCGCGAGAAAGTCGTCTCTGCGAGCGCCCTCGTCGACCGGGCGGTCAGGGGCAAGGGAGATCCGGACCAC